>JAAYQS010000139.1 GCA_012519155.1 Clostridiales bacterium | reverse complement strand
TTATGAGAGGTTATATGGTCAATAACCATCTTTATAATACGATATACATATAATAATGTCAAGCCCATTTCATAAAAAAAGTTAAAAAAATGTTCATAAAATTAATAAAAAGTTTTTTATTTTACATTTAATTGAATTTATACGATTAAATGTAATAAAATTTAATTATAAGTATATATATATAATATATGTTTGTGGGAGGGATATTTTTATGCCTAAAATAGATGTTGTAAAGAAAAATATAAGTTTTGAAAAGCTTGTTAAGCAAAACAACACTTCTACAGTATTAAAAAATGAATATTTAATACCAGACACTCATCCAGATGCTGAAAAAATATTAATAATTGATCCTAAAGCAACAATAATTAATAAAGAAATACTATCTGACAAAATTTTAATTGGAGGAAAAATAGAATATAATGTGATTTACATACCTAGAGAGGATAATTGTCCTGTAAATTCCGTAGAATATTCTGAAGAATTTACCAGTTATTTAGAGATATCTAATAATAGTGGTAAGATAAGATGCGATGCAAATTTTGAAATTGAGCATATGAAATTTAGAGTGATGAATGAAAGAAAGATAGAAGTTGAATGTGTAATAAGAACTAATTATGATGTATATTTATCTTCAGATTTTGATTTCGTAGAAGGAATAAACGGTGATAAATCATTAGAGCTTTTAAATAAAAAAACAAAAATAAATAGTATTGTTTATGACAAAGAATTAGATATAGTAAGCAAGCTTATTATGAGAGTGCCCATGGATAAACCTGAAATAAGTAAAATATTAAAAGCTTCATTAACTCTTCATAAAAAAGAAGTAAAATTAGGTGAAAACAAGATATATTTAGGTTGTTATTGCAAAATTGTTATATTATATATGGATAATGATAATAGTAATATATATTCAATAGAGGATGATATGTATATATCTAAAGAAGAAGATATGGATGGGATTTTTCAAGAAATGATTCCTATAGTTTCTTATGAAATAGAGAACAAAGATATAACATTTGAAAGTGATGATCTGGGAGAATCAAGAGTTATTAATCTAGAAGTTTTAGTTAAATCTAACTTAAAAATATTTTTTGATGAAGAAGTATCTACAGTTGATGATGCATATTCCACAAAATATATGCTTGATATAAATAAAAATCGCTATGATTTGGGGATGCTAAAAGGCACACAGACAATTGAATCAATTATAAGAGATAATATTAATTTAAAGGAAAATCAAGAAAGACCTGAGAGCATAATATTTACAACTGGAAAAGTAATAATAAATGAAAAAAATATTACTATAAACAAGCTTACAATTGAAGGTGTTATTAATGCAGAGGTTTTATATAAATCTTCAGGAGAAAATATATCATACTCAGCTATAAATGGTATAATTCCATTTTCATCATCAATTGATATAGCTGGAATTAATGGAGATATGAAATCAATTGTATTATGCAGCATAGAGAATATTGAAGGAACCATAGAATCAAATAATATTGCTCTTAAGATAACTTTATCTATAAGTGCAAAGGTATTTTCAGAAGAAAGTAAAGTATTTATTTCAGATGTATTAGAATCAGATGAAGATATTAAAGATAAAAAATCAAGCATTACCATATATGTTGTTGGAAAGGGAGATACATTATGGGAAATTGCAAAGAAGTTTAATAGTACTGTAGATGCAATTACAAAAATAAATAATATTGATAATGCTGATATGATTTATCCAGGTGAAAAGATATTAATTCCTGGAAGAGCAATATTTTAGCTAATTAATAGGGCGCAAATAGCGCTCTTTTTTTATTTTTTTGAATAAGATTTGTATTGTTAGGATAGAATAAAAAATGCATGATTGAGGTGATTTTATGTCTGAACAATTAATTGGAAATTTAATTATTATTGGAGGAGCAGAAGACAAAGAAAATAAAAAAGATATTTTGAAAAAAGTTTGTAGTTATATAGATTGCAACAATGATTTATTGGTTATTGCAACTGTAGCAACAGAATATCCTAAAGAAGTAGCCAATAAATATAAAAAGGTATTTAGCTCGTTAAATGTTAAAAATATTGATGTTTTAGATATTGCATCAAGAGAAGATTCTTACAAAAATAAAAATATTGAAATAATAAATAAAGCAAAACTTATCTTTTTTACAGGAGGAGATCAGCTTAGAATTACAAGTTTGATAGGTGGCACTCCTATATTTGAAAAATTACAGCAAAAGCTTAATGAAGGTACTTATATTGTTGGAACTTCTGCTGGAGCATCGGTTATGAGCAATACAATGATATTAGAAGGAAAGGATCAAGAAGCTCCTAAGAAATCATCTATACAAATGTCTCCAGGTTTTGGTTTTATAAAAGGAGTAATAATAGATCAACATTTTGATCAAAGGGGAAGGATAGGAAGACTTTTATCAATTATTGCTCAAAATCCAGAAGTTTTGGGGATAGGAATAGATGAAAATACAGCTATTATTGCAAACTATAAAGATGAAATTCATGTTATAGGTGAAGGGGCTGTATATTTTGTGGATGGAAGTAATATTACATATACAGATGTATCAGATCAAAATGATAATAAAGTTCTTAGTATATTTAATATAAGGCTTCACGTTTTAAAAAATGGAGATAAATTTAGTATATTTAAAAAAGCACCTATTAAGGAGGAAACAATTTAAAAATGAAAATAATCAATAAAAGAATATTTACTGGTAAAAATATATATTCATATAAAAAATGTATAAGAATAGATGTTGATTTATGTGGTTATTGTGAGGTGCCAAGTAAAAATATAAAAGGATTTAATAATGGACTTTTAAAATTAATTCCAGAACTATATTCTCACAGGTGTGGAATTGATGAAGAAGGTGGATTTGTTAAAAGACTAAATGAAGGAACATATTTAGCTCATATATGTGAACATATAATAATAGCTATTCAAAATAAAATTGGTATTGATGTATCCTATGGAAAGGCTAGAGAAATTAATGGTGATATATATTATATTGTATTTGAATATATGTACCGAAATACAGCAATGGAAGTGGCACGACTTGCTATAGATATAATAAATTCATTAATTAATGGTGAACATATTAATTATGATGCTAGAATAAAAATTTTAAATGAAATTCTTTCAAATGAAACAATAGGACCTAGTACATTATCTATTATACAGTCTGCTAAAAGATATGGAATGCCTGCCTTTGAGTTAGAAGATAGTGGCTTTTTTCAAATAGGATATGGAAAACAGGGAAGAATAATTGAAGCAACTATAGGTTCTAGTACTAGTTGTGTAGCAGCAGATATTGCTTCTGACAAGGTTCTAAGTAAAAAATTATTATATAATCAAAATATACCTGTGGCAAAAGGAACTAGAGTGTATAACATAATAAACTTATTAAAAGAAGTTGAAGAAATAGGCTATCCTGTTGTGTTAAAGCCTAGATATGGGAGCAAGGGTAAAGGTGTTATTTTAAATATAAAAAATGAGCAAGAACTTGTAAGAAAATATAATGCTTCTCGTAAGTTATATAAAGATTTAATTGTTGAAAAATATATAGAAGGTAATGATTATAGAGTTTGTGTTGTAGATTATAGTGTGGTTGCAGTATCTCATAGAATTCCTCCATATATTATTGGAGACGGAATTCATAATATAAAATATTTAATTATGAAGTTAAATGAAGATCCTATGAGAGGAATAGATCATGAAAAGCCATTAACTAAAATAAAGATTGATAATGAGATGCTTATAGAATTAAAAAATAAAAATATGAGTTTATCATATATTCCTAAGAAAAATGAAAAAATTAACTTAAGAGAAAATGGAAATATATCTACTGGAGGAATTGCAGTAGATTGTACTGATATTATTTGTGAAGAAAATATTGATATATGTATAAGAGCAGCTAGAGCAATTGGACTTGATATATGTGGTATAGATATAAAAACAAAGGATATAAGCAAACCTATTTACAATGAAGGAGTTGTGGTTGAAGTAAATGCAGCACCTGGAATTAGAATGCATAAGTTTCCACATAGAGGCAAATCTATTGATGTTGGAGAAGCGATAGTTAAAGAACAGTATAATGGTATTCCTAAAAATATTCCTGTTATATCTGTAACTGGTACTAATGGAAAAACAACTACAACTAGATTAATTAGTCATGTTTTAAGTAGTGCAGGATATAAGGTAGGAATGACATCTACTGATGGAATATATATTGATGGAAAATGCATAGATACTGGAGATGATTCGGGATATTATAGTGCAAAAACAATTTTGCTAAATAAGGAAGTAGAAGCTGCTGTACTTGAAACTGCTAGAGGTGGTATTATAAAAAATGGTTTGGCTTATGATGTTGCAGATGTAGCAGTGCTTACTAATATTACTGAAGATCACTTAGGATTAAATGAAGTAAATAGTATAGAAGATTTAGCATTTGTAAAATCATTAGTAGTTGAAGCTGTTAAGGAAGAAGGATATGCAGTAATAAATGCTGATGATAAATATAGCAGATATATTTTGCCCCGAATAAAATGTAGGAAAATATATTTTTCAATGAATTGTGAAAATCCTTTAATAAAAAAATCTAATAAAGAAAAGGATAGTATATCAGTATATGTTTTGAATAATGAAATAGTAGCAAGTGAAAACGGAAAAATAAAGAAAATAGCTTCTATAAATAGTATTCCTATAACATTAAATGGTATGTTAGAATTTAATATTGAAAACTCATTAGCTGCCTGTAGTGCACTTATAGCTATTGGTATTGATTATATGCAAATAGCAAGAGGGTTAAAAACATTTAAATTAGATTCCAATTTTAATTCGGGAAGGTTTAATATATTCAATGTAGATGGAGTAAAAGTTGTTCTTGATTATGGTCATAATATAGAAGGATATAAGTGCGTATTGAAATCTTTGACCAAAATAAGAAAAAAAGAAATCATTGGAATAATTGGAGTACCAGGGGATAGAGAAAATTCTCATATAGAAGAGATTGGGAAAATATGTACTAAAACTATAGATAAAATAATTATTAAAGAAGATAAAGATAGAAGAGGAAGAGAAAAGGGGGAAGTTGCTAAAATTTTAGAAAAAGCAATAAAACACAATAAAAATAAAAAATGCATGGTATGTTTAGATGAAGTAGAAGCTTTAAAAAGGGCACTTAATATAGCTGTTAAAGATGATATTATTGTTGTATTTTATGAAAAATTAGAACCTTTAATTGAAGTTATAAAAAGTTATGATGAAAATTATTCAAAGTTAAATTTAGCAAGTTCTTAATAATAAGAATAAAAACCTTTCTTGTGGTTATACTCATAATTACAAGGAAGGTGTTTTTATGAGAAGAATGAGTTTGAATTTTTTATCAACAATAAGTATAGTTTTAATTGTTTTATTATTAAACGGTTGTACAAGCTTTAATGCATTAGATGTAAAAAAATCTAAATTTAATAATGTAGTGGAATATAAGTATGAGGATGTTAAGAATACAGTTATAAGATTTCATGTTATTGCTAACAGCGATAAAGAGGAAGATCAAAAAATAAAATTGGAAATTAAGGATAAAATAATTAATTATATTTATCCGTTTTTACAGAAATCAAATTCTATAGAAAATTCTAGAAATATATTAAATAGCCAGAAGGAAAATATTCTAAATATTGCTAGTGAAATATTATTAGAAAGTGGTTATAATTATAAAGCAAATATTGAATTTTCTAGAGAAAATTTTCCAGAAAAAAGCTATGGAAATATAATTTTACCTCAAGGTGAGTATGAAGCATTTAGAATAATACTCGGAGATGGTAAAGGAAAAAATTGGTGGTGTGTAATGTTTCCACCAATGTGTTTTATCGATGTAACAAAAGGAAAAATAGAGGAGGATAAAAGTAAGGAAGAACTTGATGCTGTTATAGAAAATGCTAATAGGTCTCAAAATAATGATACTAATAACATAAAAATAAAATTTAAAATATTAGAAATATTTAAGTGATATTTTCTCATATCTTGATGTGTTTTTTAAGCTATGCTACAATTAAAAATAGACGTTTATGGAGGAAAAAGTATATGAAAAGAAAAGCGTATGCCAAAATTAACATATCTTTAGATGTTATTGGAAAGAGAGAAGATAATTATCATTTACTTAAAATGATAATGCAAAATATAGACTTATACGATGAAATTGATATAAAGAAGGTCCAAGAAGGTATAACAATAAGATGTAATAAATCTTTTGTGCCAGTTGATGAACGTAATTTAGCTTATAAAGCAGCTAAGTTATTTATAGATACTTATAACATAAATGAGGGAGTAGATATTTATATAAATAAAAATATACCAGTATCTGCTGGTCTTGCAGGAGGTAGTACCGATTGTGCTGCTGTTCTTGAAATATTAAATAAAATGTTTAATGTAAATGCAAACCAAAAAGAACTTATGGAATTAGGTGTTAAACTTGGTGCTGATGTTCCTTACTGCATATGTAAAGGTACAGCTTTATGTGAAGGAATAGGTGAAAAAATAACTAAGCTTAAACCATTTAGAAATCAAATATTAGTTCTTGTAAAACCGCCATTTGCAGTGTCAACAAAAGAAACTTATAAAGCATTTGATATAAATAAAGCAAAAATTCATCCAAATACAGAAAAAATCATCAAATATATGTCAAAAAATAATTTAAGAGCAGTTTGTGATAATATGAAAAATTTATTAGAAAATGTTACTCTTAGAAATAACAAAAGTATTATACAAATTAAAAGAAGTATGATAAATTATGGAGCAGTTGGATCAATGATGAGTGGAAGTGGCCCTACAGTATTTGGTTTTTTTGATGATATGTTAAAAGCACAAAAATGTTATGATGATATGAAGAAAAAGTATGCAGATACTTTTATAACTAGGACAATATAAATTATAAATATACGGAGGTACAAAAATGACAAGAGCATTAGCTATGATGTCAGGAGGTCTCGACAGTACACTTGCAGCAAAATTAATAAAAGATCAAGGAATAGAAGTAATTGGAATATGCTTTAAATCATATTTTTTTGGAGAAAAAAATGCATTAAGAATGACTAAACAAATTGATATTCCATTAGAAGTAATAGATTTTTCCAAAGAACACTTTGAGATGGTTAAAAATCCGGAACATGGAAGAGGAAAAAATATGAATCCATGTATAGATTGTCACGCAATGATGATGAAGTATTCAGGAGAACTTTTAAAAAGGTTTGATGCTGATTTTATAATAACAGGAGAAGTTTTAGGTCAAAGACCAATGTCTCAAAACAAACAGGCATTAAATACAGTAAAAAAGATATCTGGATATTCTGATAAAATATTAAGGCCACTTTGTGCAAAAAATTTAGAACCAACAGAAATGGAAAAAAATGGTCTTGTTGATAGAGAAAAGCTTCTTAATATTTCGGGCAGAAGTAGAAAGGTTCAAATGGAATTGGCTGAGAAATGGAATATAAAAGATTACCCATCTCCAGCAGGAGGATGTAAGCTTACAGAACCTAATTATTCTATTAGATTAAAAAAAGCTCTTGATATAGATAAAAATGTAAGCCCTAAAACTTTGAAATTATTAAGCTTTGGAAGACATTTTTTAACACCTGATAATACTACAATTATTATTTCAAGAACAGGTGATGAAGGAGAAATAATTAAAAAAATAATTGACCAAAATGATACTGTATTTATACCTTCTAGTCATATGGGAGCAATGGCAATTATAGAAGGAGATACTTCAAAGGAAAATGAAGAATTAGCATGTAGGTTAGTTTCAAGATATAGTAAGGGAAAAGATGAACCATATGTTACTGTTAAATTTGGAAAGTTTGGAACTAAATTCAAAGATGAATTAACTGTAAAACCAGCAGATGAAGAGCTTATTGCTAAATATTTATTAAAATAGTAGTTTTTATGGAGGGGAAAATGAAAAAAAGCATTAGTAAAAGTTGTAAGCAATGCTAATATACAAGATGAGGACTTAATAGAAGTTATATCACCAGGTATCTTTGAAGATATTGAAGGTGGTTATAGAACTATTTATGAAGAAACAGAAATATCAGGCATGGATGGAACTTTAACTACAATATACATGTATGAAAATAAGGTGGTTCTAGAAAGAGTTGGGAGTACATCAACTAAAATGGTATTTGCTTTAGATGAACCAGCAGTAGCTTTATATAATACTCCATATGGAATGCTTGAATTAACTATAAGCACTGAAAAATTAGATGTTGATATAGATGAAAATGGTGGCAAAATCTATATTGAATATGATATGGCTGTAGCAGGTCAAGAGCCATTAAGAACAAAATTAAATCTTTCTATTGAGGCAAAATAATATTGCATCATTAATAATATTGCATCATTGTATTTTGAAAAATCAAATACAATGATGTATTATTAATTATACATTGAAAAAAATGGTATTTAGTGATATACTAAATGTGTAAAATATCAAATCATATTACAAATCAAATCGTAAAATTCCTATTTTCTTTTTAATAAAATTCCAAAGGATAATAATTAAATAATAAATTGGAGGGGTCAATTTGACAAAGGACCAATATGAAAATATGACTTTAGCTAAAATAAAGGAAATAGCTAAAACATTAGATATAAAAAATATTTCTAAATATAAAAAGATGGAACTTATTGATGAAATTATAAAAACTGAAAAACAGAATGACTTACATCAAAAAAATAATATACATAAAGAAAATGATGAAAATTTAGTAAATAAAAATAATAAAATTCATTATAATACTGAAAAAAGCATTGTTAAGGATGGTGTCGTATTAAGAGAAAAAATTACACCTAAAAATAATGAAAGAGAACATGAAAGAAAAGAAGAATTAAAGACTATGATTAATGATTCTAATTCTGTAAGAGGAATTTTAGAAATATTAGAAAGTAATAATTTTGGATTTTTAAGATGTAAAAATTATTTAACTAGTAGTGAAGATATATATGTATCACCATCTCAAATTAGAAGATTTAATTTAAAAACAGGAGATGAGGTAATAGGAAAAGTTAGAGAAGCAAAAGAAGGAGAAAAATTTAAGGCTTTACTGTATGTTGAAAAGGTAAATGGAGAACATCCAGAAAAAGCAATAGGAAGAAAAGCTTTTGAAAGTCTTGTGCCAATTTATCCTACAGAAAGAATAAGACTTGAGACAAAAGGAAATAGCAATGATTTATCATCAAGGCTTATGGATATAATATGTCCTATAGGTAAAGGTCAAAGAGGTATAATAGTAGCACCTCCTAAGGCTGGTAAGACAACATTATTAAAGAAAATAGCACAAAGCATATCTAAAAATAATCCAGAAGCTGTTTTAATTGTTTTACTTATTGATGAAAGACCTGAAGAAGTTACAGACATGCAAAGAAGCATAGATGGGGAAGTAATATATTCAACATTTGATGAAGAACCTCAAAATCATGCTAAAGTTTCAAGAATTGTTTTAGAAAGAGCAAAAAGAATAGTTGAGCAAGGTAAAGATGTTGTTATATTATTAGATAGTTTAACAAGACTTGCACGAGCATATAATTTAAGTATCACTCCTACAGGAAGAACATTATCAGGAGGCTTAGATCCAGGGGCTCTTGTAATGCCTAAGAAATTTTTTGGGGCAGCTAGAAATATTGAAAATGGAGGAAGTCTAACAATTCTTGCAACAGCACTTGTTGATACAGGTTCAAGAATGGATGACATGATTTTTGAAGAATTTAAAGGTACAGGTAATATGGAAGTTCATTTAGATAGAAAACTTCAAGAAAGAAGGATATTCCCAGCAATAGATATTTATAAGTCAGGAACAAGGAAGGAAGATTTACTTTTAGATTCAGAAGAAAAAGAAGTGTCTTATTTAATTAGAAAAACAATGTATAAAGATGGAAATATAGAGAGTATTACAGAAAATCTTATTAGCATGCTTTCAAAAACTAAAAATAATAAAGAATTTATTTATAACTTTGAAAAAAACAATAATATTACAAAAAAATAATTATTATAAAAATAAGGGCTTAAATTATAAGTCCTTATTTTTATTTAAAAGGTCATTTACAATATCTAAAAGTTTATATGGTGAATAAGTACTAGATAATTTACTTAAGTTATTTTTCATAGTATTTAAAATGTTTTTATTAGCAACAAATTCATCTATTAATTTATTAATATCATTTAAATCTTTAATGTAATATGCATAATTATTTTTAACAAGAAAATCTGTATTTTCTGTTTCTTGCCCAGGAATGGCAAATGGAATTATTATTGGAATATTTTTAACAATAGCTTCTGATATAGTAAGACCTCCAGGTTTTGTTATTAAACAATCTGAATATTCCATTAATTGAGGTATATCGGTGGTATAACCTAAGATATGTATTTTTTTGTTTATGAAACTTGTTTTGCTACAATTATGTGTAAGAGTTTTTTCTAGTTTTTTGTTATTTCCGCATACTACTGTAATTCTAAGTTTATTTTTGTTGTTTAGAAGCTTTTTAAGTACAAAGGAAATATCTGAAAGTCCCATACTTCCGCCCATAAGAAGAACGCTAAGATATTCATTATCCTTTAAGTATATTATGGTTTCATCAGTTAAATAGAAACTGCTTTTTACCGGAATTCCTATAGGATATATTTTTGAGGGAGAAATTCCCTTGTCTATTAAGGAGTTTTTTGTGTAATTACTTCCTGTAATATAAGCATCTACTAATGGATTAATATATGTATAATGAGCTTTGAAATCTGTTACTATAGATATGAATGGAGTTTTTAAACCATTTTTTTTAAGCATTGTTATGACATTTACTGTCATAGGATGAGTTCCAATAATTATATCTGCATCAAAACCATCTATTACTTTTTTTACTCTTAAACTTGTGAACTTAAAAATAGGTTTAAGAATTAAATTCGTTTTTGATGAATCTGTAAATTTATAGAAGGAACCATAGAATTTTGGAAATTTAAAAGCTAAGATTTCATACCCTTTAACTATTAATTTATTTAAAAAATTAGATCGTGATCTTAAAAATTCATATTTTATACATTTAAAATTGTTACAAGAAAGGGTCTCTGCTATAGAATTAGCAGCTTGGTTGTGTCCTTCTCCAGTTGAAGCAGTTAAAATTAGAACTTTTTTCATGTTTAGCCAACTCACTTTTATAAAAAATATTGCATAAATAGTTTACCATGATTTTTGAATAAAGAAAATGGGAAAGACTAAGTCTTTCCCTAAATTTCTACTATTTGTTAAGTCCAAATCTCTTGTTGAACTTATCAACTCTACCGCCTTTATCAACGATTTTTTGTTTACCAGTGAAGAACGGGTGGCATTTAGAGCATATTTCTACTTTTAGTTCGTCTTTAACAGAACCAGTTGTAAAAGTATTTCCACATGCACACTTAACTACAGCTTCATGGTTGTATTCTGGATGTATGCCTTGTCTCATTAGTTTCACCTCTTTTAATAAACTAAATAATTATTATTTTTTAAAAAACAACTACTGTATTGTAACATGATTTTATTAAAGAGTCAAATGTACTTTTTAGTTTTTTACAATAAAATAATTTTTTACATTTATTATATATATATTAAATGTTATAATCAAAAATAGAGGTGATTATATGAGGAAGTGTGATGTTGGCGGCCAGGCAGTAATGGAAGGTGTAATGATGAGGGGCACTAGGGGCGTAGCCGTTGCAGTTAGAAAAGATAATGGTGAAATAGTAGTAAAAAACGATGATAAAAAGCCCTTTTTAAAAAGACATCCTAAACTAAATATTCCTTTTGTTAGGGGAATATTTGTTTCGATAGATTCACTTAAGGTTGGAATAGATGCCCTTAATTATTCAGCATCTGTTTTTACAGACATAGAAGAAGAACCTAGTGATTTTGAAAAATGGATTGATAAGGTTTTTAAAGGCAAGGCAAATGACATTATTATAGGTATAACTATGATAATATCATTACTTTTATCAATAGTAATTTTTGTCGGAATACCAACTGTTGTAACATCATTTTTTAAAAAATTTGGAGTACCTTCTGTAGGACTTAATTTTATAGAAGCAGTACTTAGAATTGTAATTTTAGTTTGTTATATGTGGCTTATAGGTAAAATGAGTGATATTGAAAGAGTTTTTCAATATCATGGAGCTGAGCATAAAACAATATTCTGCTATGAAGCTGAAGAAGAACTAACAGTAGAAAATGTTAAAAAGTTTAAGAGATTTCATCCAAGATGTGGAACTAATTTTATATTTTTAATAATGTTTGTTAGTGTTTTTGTGTTTTCATTTACAGGTTGGGGTAGTTTACCAGAAAGATTGGCTCTTAGAATTGTAATGATACCTGTAATATCTGGAATAACCTATGAGATTTTAAAATGGCTTGGAAGAAATGATAGTAAATTATCTAAAGCAATAGCAAAACCAGGAATGACACTTCAAATTCTTACAACAAGAGAACCAGATGATTCACAAATAGAAGTAGCTATTGCATCATTAAAAGCATCAGAAGGAATAGAATAATGAAAAAAACTATATTAGAACTTATTAATTATGGAACAAGAGAATTAAAAGAAAGTGATACACCAAGGTTAGATGCTGAACTTATTTTGAGCAAGGTATTAGAAAAAGATAAATTATACTTATTAATGAATAAACAAGAGACAGTGTCTGAAATATATGTAAATGAGTATTATTCTTTAATAAATTTAAGAAAGGAAAAAATGCCGGTAAAATATATATTAGGTAAATGCGAATTTTATGGTATTGATTTATATATAGAACAAGGTGTTCTTATTCCACGAGGTGACACTGAAATTTTAGTAGAAGAAGTTTTAAAATTAATAGATACTAAAAAAGAAATACATTTGTGTGATCTTTGTAGTGGCAGTGGTGCTATTGGTATTGCCATTGCAAAAAATAGTAGCAATGTATTTGTTGACGAAATAGATTATTATGATAAACCTGAAAAGATTACTAAGATAAATATACAAAAAAACAATTTGTCAGATAAAGTTAAGTTTATAAAAAGTGATTTACTAAATGAAGTTATAGATAAAACCACATATGATATTATAGTTTCAAATCCGCCATATATAAAAAAACAGGATATAGATGAATTAATGAGTGATGTAAAAGACTACGAACCTATTACCGCATTAGATGGAGGAAATGATGGATTATATTTTTATAAGAAAATAATTTCACAAAGTAAAAAGGTGCTAAAATTTAATGGTATATTGGCTTTTGAAATAGGGTATGACCAAGCAAATGACATAAGAAAAATATTAGAAATAAACGGTTATAAAAATATTAAAGTGGTAAAAGATTTAGCTGGACTTGATAGAGTTGTTATAGCTTTTTTACAATAGTTATTTAATTTGTATAAAATATAATTAGTATGATATAATAATACGATGTGAAAAATTATAGTACGGAGTGATTAAAATGTTATTAGATAAATTAGCATTTACAGAAAATAAGTATGATGAATTATCAGTAAAAATTAGTGATCCATCAATTATGGCAAATCAAACTGAATGGAGAAAACTATGTAAGGAACATGCGGAACTTGAAGTTATAGTAAATGCATATAAAGAATACAAGAAAGTAGTAGATGATTTACAGGCAGATAAAGAAATGCTTGTGGAAGAAAATGACAAAGAAATGAGGGATATGCTAAATGAAGAAATTTCTTCACTAACTGCAAGACAAGAGGAATTAGAAAACCATATACAAATTTTACTGCTTCCAAAAGATCCTAATGATGATAAAAATGTATTTGTTGAAATTAGAGGTGGTGCTGGTGGAGAGGAAGCAGCATTATTTGCATATAACTTATTTAGAATGTATACAAGATATGCTGAAAATAACCATTGGCAAGTAGAAATTATGAGTTTAAATGAAACTGATCTTGGTGGTTTTAAAGAAGTTGTATTTATGATTAAAGGACATGGAGCTTATTCAAAATTGAAATATGAAAGTGGAGTTCATAGAGTTCAAAGAGTTCCAGATACAGAATCAAGTGGTAGAATACATACATCTACAGCTACTGTAGCTGTACTTCCAGAAGTAGATGACGTTGAAATAGAAATAAATGATAAAGATTTAAAAATTGATGTGTTTAGAGCATCAGGAAATGGTGGTCAATGTGTAAATACTACTGATTCAGCTGTAAGAATGACACATTTACCTACAGGAATTGTAGTATCATGTCAAGATGAAAAATCACAAATTAAAAATAAAGAAAAGGCTTTGAAAGTTTTAAGAGCAAGATTATATGAAAAAGCTGAAGCAGAAAGAAGTGCTGGAATAGCAGAAGATAGAAAGAGTCAAGTAGGTACTGGTGATAGAAGTGAAAGAATAAGAACATATAATTATCCACAGGGAAGAGTTACTGATCATAGAATAGGATTAACACTTTATAAATTAGATTCATTTTTAGATGGTGATATTGATGAAGTTATTAATGCGTTAATAACTGCAGATCAAGCAGAAAGAATGAAACAAATGGGAAATACTGACGTAGAAGAATAGTAAATTTAAGGGACAGACTCAGCATTGTGAGTAGGTCCCTTAAATCATGGAGGATAATTTGGATATTTTTAAAGCTATAAAACTTGAAAAAAAATATACAAAAAGATTTTTTGTGATAATGTTTCTTATTGCAATTATATTACCATTATCAGTGTATCTTACAGGAATTATGAATGTGTTCTATATGACTTATTTAGGGATAATTGAATTTCTTATTTTTGCAACAGTTATAAATAAAATAAACTATACTAGATTAAACTATATATGTAATAAAAATAGACTTAGAATAAAAACAGGTTTATTAGGGAAAGAAAGTCTTGTGTTTTGTGATAAAGTAGTTATGGTACATACCGTAAAAATGGAAGAAGTTATGGAAATAGTTATAGTTACAAATGTTCATTTTAAAAATAGAAATTTAAGACCAGTTCACAAGGTATTTATGAAAAGATATTCATCAGTAGTAAAAGAATTTCAAAAAATTCAAAAAAAATATCCAGATACTATTTTTTATTATCAAGTTATAAAAAGAGGCGGATTAAAAAAGTATTTATTATTAGACACAATATATAAAAATTGTGTTAAAGCTGTATATACTGATGATTGTATTCAAAATATAAAAATAGCAAGAGGTCAGACTTTAGTTTAGAAAGAAGGTATTATAAGTGACTAAGGTATATAATATTAGTGATATTAATAAAGATAAAGAATATATAAAGGAAGCTTCAAATATTATAAAAAATGGTGGTACAGTAGTATTTCCTACTGAAACTGTTTATGGTTTAGGTGCTGATGCTTTAAATGAACAAGCAGTAAAAAAAATTTTTATAGCTAAAGGCAGGCCTCAGGATAATCCATTAATAGTACATGTGGCATCAAAAAATATTGAAAATCTAGTTTTAGAAGTTCCAAGTATTGCAAAGAAAATGATGGATAAGTTTTGGCCAGGGCCACTAACTATAATACTTAATAAAAAAGATGTTATTCCAAATGTTACAAGTGCAAATTTAAATAGTATTGGTATTAGAATGCCAGATAATGAAGTAGCATTAGAATTAATAAAAGAGTCAAAAACACCTATTGCTGCACCTTCAGCCAATATAAGTGGCAGACCAAGTCCAACAGATGTACAAAGATGTACTGAAGATTTAGATGGTAAGGTTGATTGCATTTTAGGTGGAGTTAATAGTAGAGTTGGTGTAGAATCTACAATAATTGATTGTACAGTAAATCCGCCAGTTGTATTAAGGCCAGGTGGAATAACACTTGAAATGTTAAAAAAATTGGATAATAGAATTGAAATTGACAAGGGTGTAATGGAAAAGCCCACAAAGGATTTAAAACCAAAAGCTCCTGGTATGAAATATAGACATTATGCACCTAATGCAAAGGTTACAATTATTTCTGGTGAAAATGAAAAAGTGATAAATAAAATAAATGAATTAATAAGTAGTAATAAAGATAAAAAAATAGGACTTCTTATTACTAAAGAAAATGAATTAAAGTTTAAGAATTGTGAAAAAATAGTTATTGGTAGTAAAAAAAATTTAAATGAGATTGCACATAATTTGTTTGAAGCATTAAGGTCATTTGATGATAAAAAAGTTGATATAGTTTATGCTGAAGCTTTTGAAGAAAAGGGAATAGGTATAGCTATAATGAATAGATTAAAAAAAGCAGCAGGATATGATATTATATTTGTATAGATTATTTTTTAAATTATTAGGAGGTGCTTACTATGAAAATTGCTTTAGGAGCAGATCATGGTGGATTTGAATTAAAAGAAGAAATAAAAAAACATTTAGAAGAAAAAGGGTTTGAAATAAAGGACTTTGGTACATATACTACAGATTCTTGTGATTATCCTGATTATGCATTACCAGTTGCAGAAGCAGTTGCAAAAAAAGAATTTGATTTTGGAATATTAATATGTGGTACAGGAATTGGTATTGGTATTGCAGCAAACAAGGTTCCAGGAATAAGAGCAGCTCTATGTTCAGATACTTTCAGTGCTCATGCAACAAGACAACATAATGATGCTAATATATTAACTATGGGAGCAAGAGTTGTAGGACCAGGTCTTGCACTTGATATAGTTGACACATTTTTAAGTGCAAAATTTGAAGGTGACAGACACATAAAAAGAATAGCTAAAATAGCAGCTATAGAAGAAAAATATAATAAGTAATCATTATTATGTTAATTGCAAAAGGAGACGTTTATGGATAGACGTGATAAAGTTAATTATTATTTAGATATAGCTGAAACAGTTTTGGAAAGAGGTACATGTCTTAGAAGAAATTATGGAGCTATTATAGTAAAGAATGATGAAATAATATCAACAGGATATACTGGATCGCCAAGGGGTAGAAAAAATTGCAATGAACTTGGATTTTGTAGAAGAGAACAGCTTAATATTCCAAGAGGAACGCAATATGAATTGTGCAGATCTGTTCATGCAGAAGCTAATGCCATAATAAGTGCTTCTAGAAGAGATATGATTGGCTCTACGTTATATTTAGTTGGTAAAGAGGTTAAAACAAATAGCTATGTAGAAAATGGTAATTCTTGTACTATGTGCAAGAGAATGATTATAAATGCTGGTATAGATAAGGTTATTGTAAGAGATACAAAAAATGAGTATAGGGAAATAGAAGTTGAAGAATGGATTCATAATGATGATTCTTTAAGTTCTGATATTGGATATTGATTTTAAATTTGTTATAGTATATATAATAGTTAATTAAATCTTAAAATCTCAAGGAGGAGATAAGTTTGAAAAAGAAAGTAATAACTATATTTGGTACCAGACCTGAGGCAATAAAAATGGCACCATTAGTTAAAGAACTTCAAAAGAGAAATGAGATAGAATCCTTAGTATGTGTTACAGCACAACATAGAGAAATGCTTGATCAAGTGCTTGAACTTTTTGATATTAAGCCAGATTATGATTTAGATATTATGAAAACAAGACAGTCTCTTACAGGAATAACAAATAAGGTTTTAGAAGGATTAGAAGAAGTATTTGAAAAGGAAAAGCCAGATATGGTACTAGTTCATGGTGATACTACTACAACATTTGCAGGAAGTCTTGCCGCTTTTTACAAACAAATAAGAGTAGGTCATGTTGAAGCTGGTCTTAGAACATTTGATAAATATTTTCCGTTTCCGGAAGAAATGAACAGAAAACTTACAGGAGCAATAGCTGATTTACATTTTGCACCAACAGAAGGTTCAAAAAATAATCTTCTTAGAGAAGGAATTGATGAAAATAATATATACATAACTGGAAACACAGTAATAGATGCAATGCTTCATACAGTTGAAGATAATTATACATTTGAAGATGATGAACTTAATAATATAGATTTTAAAAATAAAAAAGTAATAATGGTTACTGCCCATAGAAGAGAAAATTGGGGTGAAGGAATCGAAAAAATATGTACAGCCTTAAATAAAATAGTAGAAGAAAATAAAGATGTAGAACTTGTATATTTAGTTCATTTAAATCCAATAGTAAAAGACGTTGTATACAAAATGCTAGGTGGAAAAGAAAGAATACATTTATTAAATCCTTTAGATACAAAAGAAACTCATAATTTAATGAACAAGTGCTTTATGGTTATGACTGATTCAGGTGGTATACAAGAAGAAGCCCCACATCTTGGAAAACCAGTATTAGTATTAAGAGATGTAACAGAAAGACCTGAGGCGGTGAAGTATGGAACAGTAAAATTAGTAGGTACTGATGTAAATAAGATATTAACTGAAGCTAATAAGCTTCTTAATGATAATGAAGCTTATGAAAAAATGAGTAAAGCTGTTAATCCTTATGGAGATGGTAAGGCTTCAGAAAGAATAGTTGATGCTATACTTAAGTATTATGATTTAAGTGATAAGGATGTAAAAGAGTTTAAGTGCTAGTTTGTTAAAAAATAAACAAAATCTATTGAAAAAAAATGTAGTAATGGTATAATTACATTATGTTAATAAGTTAACATTTTAATTTAATATAATAATGTAATTAAATTTTTAGGAGGTTTTTTTATAATGAAAGAAGTAGTTATTGCAAGTGCAGTTAGAACTGCAATTGGTTCTTTTGGTGGAACACTTAAAGGTGTATCTGCAGTAGACTTAGGTGCAACAGTTATTAAAGAAGCTGTTAATAGAGCAGGTATAAAGCCAGAAGCTGTTGAAGAAGTCGTTATGGGAAATGTTATTCAAGCAGGTCTTGGACAAAATACAGCTAGACAAGCAACAATTAAGGCTGGTTTACCAGAAGAAGTTCCAGCTATGACTATAAACAAAGTTTGTGGATCAGGTCTTAGAACTGTTGCATTAGCAGCTCAAATGATAAAAGCAGGAGATGCTGATGTTGTAGTTGCTGGTGGTATGGAAAGTATGTCAAATGCTCCATATGCATTAAAGGATATGAGATGGGGACACAAAATGAACGCTGTTCCAACTGTTGATACAATGATTAATGATGCATTATGGGATGCATTTAACAATTATCATATGGGTGTTACTGCTGAAAACATTGCTAAACAATGGAATATTACAAGAGAAGAACAAGATGAATTTGCTTTAGCATCTCAACAAAAAGCAGAAGCAGCTATAAAGTCAGGAAGATTTAAAGACGAAATCGTTCCAGTAATGGTTCCTCAAAGAAAGGGTGATCCAATAGTATTTGATACTGATGAAGATCCAAGATTCGGAACTACTATAGAAAAATTAGCTAAATTAAAACCATGTTTCATTAAAGATGGTACAGTAACAGCTGGTAATGCTTCAGGAATCAATGATGGAGCTGCAGCATTTGTTGTTATGAGTGCTGAAAAAGCTAAAGAACTTGGTGTTAAGCCACTTGCTAAAATTGTTTCTTATGGTTCAAAGGGATTAGATCCAGCTATAATGGGATATGGACCATTCCATGCAACTAAGAAAGCTTTAGAAAGAGCTAATATGACTGTTGATGATTTAGATTTAATAGAAGCTAATGAAGCATTTGCAGCTCAAAGTATAGCTGTTGCTAGAGATCTTAAGTTTGATATGAGCAAAGTAAATGTAAATGGTGGCGCTATTGCACTTGGACATCCAGTTGGAGCTTCAGGCGGAAGAATTTTAGTTACATTATTACACGAAATGCAAAAGAGAGAAGATGCTAAGAAAGGTTTAGCAACTTTATGTATTGGTGGAGGAATGGGTACAGCATTAGTAGTTGAAAAACTATAATCTTTACTTAATTTCTTATTAATATATATTATATGTCTGCAGAGTTTAGTCTATTTAAGGCAAGCTTTGCAGATTTTTTTATTTAACTATATTGATTTAAGGAAGTGAAAATATATGGAAAAAGAAAGTATAGAAAAGTTAAATAGGCGAGAAAAATTTCAAAGAAAAATGGAAAAAAGAAGAATAATAACTTTTAGCATACTTACACTATTAATAATAGTAGTAATAGCATTATTATCTAATACATTAATAAAAAACATTAAGAAAACGGATAGTAATAATGAAATATTAGAAAATCAGGAAGAAAGTCAAGAAAATGAATTACAAGAGGGAAATAATGAATCTGAGTCTAAAGAAATAGTAGTATCAGCTGCTGGAGATTGTACATTAGGTCAAGATGATACATTTTCATATTATGGAAGTTTTAATAATCAGATAGAAAAGTATAATTATGACTATAGCCAATTTTTGAAAAATGTTTCAGACATATTTAAAAATGATGATTATACTATATGCAATTTAGAAACTACATTTACTGATTCAACTAAAAAAAGAGAGAAGGGAGATAAAATTCAGTATCATTTTAAAGCTACTAAAGAATGTGCTGCTGTTTTGACAACTTCATCAATAGAAGGAGTTACTATAGCTAATAATCATATATATGATTATGGAAATAGTGGATTTAAAGATACTATAGATACATTAAAAACTAATAATATTGATTTTTGTGGAGAAGGATATAAGATAGTAAAAGAAATAAAAGGAATTAAAATTGCCTTTTTAGGCTATACAGCATGGGAAAATACAAGTGAATTAAAGAGTAAAATTACTTCAGATATTACAGAATTAAAAAATAATAATGTTCAAATTATTATTCCATATTTTCATTGGGGAATGGAAGGGCAATATAGACCTTGTGAAGTTCAAGAACAAATAGGCCGTTTTACAATAGACAGCGGTGCTGATGTGGTTTTGGGATCTCATTCTCATGTAATTCAATTACTTGAAAATTACAAAGATAAATTAATAGTTTATTCATTCGGAAATTTTTGTTTTGGTGGTAATAGTAATCCTACTGATAAAAATACATTTATTCTTCAGATTAAATTTAATGTAAAAGATGATAAAGTACAAGATACAAGTTATAAAATTATTCCATGTAGCATATCATCACAAGATAATTTTAATGATTATACTCCTACTATATTGTCTCAAGAAAGAGCTAATATGGTAATTAAAACCATGAATGAAGGGGCTATAAACTTAAAGAACATGGGATCTCAGGAGTATTTTACATTAAAAAATGAGGAATAGTCATTTTTTTAAAAAAAATATGAATTTATTTGAAAGTGTAAATTCATTGAAAAGAGGTAAAAGATACTTTTTAGCTTTTTTTTGTTAATATTTAAAATAAAAAAGGAATTTTAAGTTTAAATTTTAAAAAAAATTGTAAGTGAAAATGTTATCAAATTATTAACAAGAGCAATTCATTTTACTAAATATTCTGAAAATTGAATTTTAAATGAATAAAATGTCATTTTATATTTAAAATGGTTTAATAACGAGATAGAATAAGAAAAAAGCCGAAAAGCCTTTCTGAATTTCTTTAAAATGTTATTTTTGATAAATTTCAATAAAATTTAAGAATTTCTTAAAGTAAAGCATAGATATATAATAGCAATATCGAAAGCAAGGAGAATATTGGATGAGTAAAGAGATGAATAAGTTAGAACTTATAACTGTTAAATATGACATTGCTATTACATTATTTTTGTCTTTAATCATTGGAATAATCTTTTCTTTTGATGTAGCAGTAGTTTTTACTTTAGGAAGTTTTATATCCTTAATTAATTATTTACTATTAATTTATTTTACTAAGAAAGCCTTA
>JAAYQS010000138.1 GCA_012519155.1 Clostridiales bacterium | reverse complement strand
TTGAAATGTCTGCTGTAGATTTGCCATTTTGTTTTAATGCAACTATTTGCTTTTTAAACTCATCAGTGTAATTTGTTGATTTTCTAGCCATAATATTTCTCCTTGTATAATTTTTAATATTATATCACCACCGAATAATTTATGTCTAATTAATTATAACCAGTCCATGTAAATGCCAAATTCTTTCGATTCCTTGCAATTCAAGCGATTCTACCAATTTACAGTTCTTACTTTCCCTCAACAACCTGAAAAATGTAGAATTTTAAGTAATAACTTTCATCATTATTCCATAAGATAGGATGATCAGCTGATTGAGTTCTAAATTCAACTTGACGAAGCATCTTGTGTGCATCAAGAGAAGCTTCCCATATAGTTGCTTTTAACATTTCTTCACTCATATAATGTGAGCATGAACATGTTATAAAGTATCCACCTGGTTTTACCATTTTTAAACCTCTAAGATTTATTTCTTTATAACCTCTTTTAGCAGCATTAATAGTGTTTTTTGATTTTGTAAAAGCAGGAGGATCAAGTATTACAACATCAAATTGTTTTCCTTCTCTTGACCAGTTGCCTAAAACATCAAAAGCATTATGACATTCAAATTTAACTATATCTTGAAGATTATTAAGTTTTGCATTAGCTTTTGCACACTCTATAGCATGTTCAGAAACATCAATACCCAAAACTGATTTTGCACCACTTATTCCGGCATTAAGTGCAAATGAACCAGTATGAGTAAAACAATCTAATACAACTTTACCTTTGCATATTCTGTGTATAGCAGCTCTGTTTTCCTTTTGATCTAGGAAGAATCCTGTTTTTTGGCCGTTGGCAAGGTCTACTATGTATTTAACACCATTTTCAACTATTTGGACATTTGTATCAAATTCTTCTGTTAAAAAACCTTTTTTTGTTCTAAACCTTCTATTTCTCTTGTTTTTATATCACTTCTTTCATAAACACCTTTTGCATTATAATTATTTACAAGTATATCTACAATTAAATCTCTATATTTATCCATTCCAAGAGTAGATATTTGAATAACATAATAATCTTCATATTTATCTATTGTAAGTCCTGGAAGGCCATCAGCTTCACCAAATATTATTCTGCATGATGATGTATCAATTACAGTTTTTCTATATTCAAATGCATCAGCAAATCTTTTTAAGAAAAAGTTTTTATTTATTTCTTCATTTTCATTTCTAGTCATAATTCTTATAGCTATTTTACTTTGATCGTTTATATATCCTTTGCCAATAAAGTAATGTTTGTGATTGTATACTTCAACAATATCACCATTTTCATATTCACCATCATATTCTTCTATTTCATCTGTGTATATCCAAGGTCTTCCGTTTACTGCTTTTTTATCTTTTCCTTTATATAAATAAAATTTACACATATACTTAGTCTCCTCTACTTTGTTCTTATTTGTCATTATATCATATATTCTTTGTTAGATAATTATATATTAATTTTCAAGAAAACAGGGAATAAATAAAAAATAGACAAAAAGTAATGAAAACTATTGAAAATATCCTGAAAATTGATAGAATGTTATTTAGTACATAATAATTTTGAAAATGGGGGCAATATTAAAATGAGTATTATTGTTACAAAGTTTGGTGGAAGTTCACTTGCAGATGCTTCTCAATTTAAAAAAGTTAAGGAGATTATAACTTCAAATCCTGACAGAAAATACGTTGTGCCATCAGCACCTGGTAAAAGGAACAAAAAAGATACTAAAGTAACAGATTTATTATATCTTTGTCATGCACATGCTGAAGCAGGAATATCTTTAGATGATGTATTTAAATACGTTGAAGATAGATATCAAGGAATAGTAGATGACTTAGAATTAAACTTTAACATTAAGAAGTATTTAGATGTTGTAAAAAAAGATCTTGAAAATGGAGCTTCAAAAGATTATGCAGCAAGTAGAGGTGAATATTTAAATGGATTAGTACTTGCTAATTATTTAGGATATGAATTTGTAGATGCAAAAGATGTAATTGTATTTACAGAAGACGGTTCGTTAAACAGTGAAGCCACTAATAAAGCATTAAATACTAAATTAAAAGATATAGAAAGAGCAGTTATTCCAGGATTTTATGGAGCAGATGAAGACGGAAATATAGTAACATTTTCAAGAGGTGGATCAGATGTAACAGGGGCTTTAGTTTCTGCAGCAGTTAAAGCCAAGCTTTATGAAAACTGGACAGATGTTTCAGGATTCTTAATGGCAGATCCAAGAATAGTTGAAAATCCAAAGGCAATAAGTTCAATTACTTATAAGGAACTAAGAGAACTTGCATATATGGGAGCATCAGTATTACATGAAGATGCAATATTCCCAGTTAGAGAAGCTGGAATTCCTATAAATATAAAAAATACTAATAAACCACAAGATGATGGTACATTGATAGTTAAAAATAGTGATGATCAAAATTTAGCTAAGACAATTACAGGAGTTGCAGGTAAGAAAGATTTTACTGTAATTGCAATAGAAAAGGCTATGATGAATTCTGAACTTGGATTCTGCAGAAAGGTACTTGGAGTTCTTGAAATGAATGGTGTTTCATTTGAATGTATGCCTTCAGGAATAGATTCAGTATCAGTTGTGATTTCAGATTCTGAACTTAAAAATAAGAAAGATAGAATTGTTCAAGAAATAAAGAGAAGTTGTGATCCGGATTCTATAGAACTTCATCCTAATATGGCTTTAATTGCTACAGTTGGTAAGGGAATGGCTAAAAATAAAGGTGTAGCAGGAAGAATATGTAGTGCATTATCATTAAGTGGAGTAAATATAAGAATGATAGATCAAGGTTCATCAGAAATTAATGTAATTGTAGGAATAGAAAATGATGATTTTGAAAAAGGAATAAGAGCTATATATAATGCTTTTAATTAATTATTATATATAAATTAAATGGGTACTTATAAAATGATTTTTAATCAATCATTTTTATAAGTACCCTATTTGTATTATTTGAGGGGCTTAATTTATTTTTTCCTTCTTGTGCCTCGGTTTCCTGTAAGTATATTACGAAGAGAAGGAGCATATTTTAATAGAATACTACTAAGTAGTATAGCAATTAAAATGGCACAAGTAGGATATATAAAGTATGTAACTAGATTAAAAGCAAATGAGTTTGCTAAGAATACTAGTGTATACTGTATAACAATATCTAATAAGGGTTCGTGAAAACAATAAATAAAATCTTGAGTAAAGATTCCAGCCAGTACAGTTTTTAAACATAAAATTACAAGCCATAAAATTAGGCTTATTATAATTTTGTTTTTGCTTATTTTGCCCATTATTATTGATGACTTATCTCTGACTGCTAAAGAGGCTCCAAATGAAAAGAACATAAGAGCTTCGCATACAATAATTGGACCAAAAGGTAAATCTAAAAACCATGCTATAAATATTAATGCGAAATAAATACATGAAGGTATTTTATATTTTACTAAAAGATAAATTATTGGAGACAAAATAGTATATATAAACAATTGTTTTATAAACCAAAATTGAAAATTTGGTGGATTATATAAAACATTAAAAAAGCCTCCATCACTGTAGTTTGTTTTCATATCATTTATAGGCATTATATCTATATTTTTTAGTAGATAGCATAATCCTATTCCAATGATTGACCAAATTAAATAAGGAATCATTAAGGATAAGAATCGGCTTTTAACTTTATAAAAATATTTTTCTATAGATAATTTATATGTTAAGAAAAATAAATATCCAGAAATCATAAAAAATATTGGTACAGCTATTCTTGTAAATCCATTGCATAGAAAAAATTCTATAAATGTTGCAATGTTTAACCCTTCACTAATTGTAGTTTGGGGTAAAAGAAAATTGTCAGTAAAATTATAGCAGTGTAAGAACACAACCATTATTATACATATGAATGAAATAATTTTAATCTTTGAACTTAAGTATTTATTCATACATATTCCCCTTGTAATTATTAAATATATAAAACGCAAATTGATTTTAGGCCCTTCATTAAAATGGTTGTATATTCTGTACCGCTATTCTAAATGTTTATTATGTTTTTGTCAATAGGAAATTGTAAACCATTAAATAATAAAATAATTTGACACTATAAAAAATTGGGAATAAAATTTGAAATAAAAGAAAATGAATTTATAGGAGGATATATGGACAAAATAATCGATAAATTATGCAAACTGTATTTTTCAAAATTAGAAGCGCAGATATATGTTACTTTAATTAGAGATGGTGAAATGTCTGGATATCAAATTGCTAAAAAGATAAATATATCAAGGTCTTCAGTATATTCAGCTTTAGAACCAATGTATGAGAAGGGAATTGTGTTATCACGAATGGAGGGGGCACAAGTTTATTCGGCTCAGAGTCCTGAAACATTATTTGAAAGATTAAGAAAAGAATATATTAATACATCTAAAGAAGTTGAGGAAGAACTTATGAAACATTATAAACAGGATTTTGAAGAAAAGTTTACTAACTTAAAAGGATTTGAAACAGTAATTTCTAATGCAAAGCAAATAATAAAATCATCTAAAAAAGAAATTTGCATAAATACAGATATAGATATACAGACATTTAAGAAAGAAATTAATAGCGCTACAGAAAAGGGTGTTAGAGTAATACTATTTTCTTTTATACATCAAAATTGTGATGGATTAAATATAGAAAGTTATTTAAATGAACAAGATGAATGTAGTGAACCTACACGCATAATGATGGTGTCAGACTGTAAATTGACACTTGTTGCAGATACATATAAGGCAAGAGGTACATGGCTTGGTACGTTAACTAATAATACTTTATTTACATCTATTGTGACAGAGCACATATTGCATGATATTTATGATGTTAGAGGGAGAAAAATAGAGAATAATGGATTTAGACTTAATTCCATGATTGAACTTAGATAAATTTTAACTTATATTAATTAATGATAAAAACTACACTTTAGTACAAAAATGTGCATAAAAGGTAGTTTTTTTTCTTGACAAAAAATGGGGCGCGGGATATTATAGTAGTATAAAATATGCTACTAATAATAAATTTGTATTAGTTGAAATTTATTTATTTTAAGGGGGTATATAATGAAACGTCATATTATTAACAGAATTTTAGCCATGGTACTTGTAGCTGGAATTTTTGTAATCGGTATCGATGAGGCTAATCCAAAAGCTATGGAGGTGAAACAAGATATACAAAATCAAAATCTTTCAGTAAGTGAATTGGATGATACTGTTTCAAGTGTAAAATCAAATGATTATAATTTACCTGAAAAGGTTAAGGGTGGCGCAATACTTCATGCTTGGTGTTGGTCAGCAAAGGCAATAATAAGCCAATTACCAGATATTGCAGCTGCAGGATATACTGCTATTCAAACAATTCCATGTAATAATATTATTCCAAGTGAAGGAGAAGGTGTTGATAAGTGGTGGACACAATATCAGCCAACAAAGTTAGAAATAGGTAATTACATGATTGGATCGAAAGAAGATTTTACTGAGTTATGTACAAAAGCTCATGAATATGGAATAAAGATAATAGTAGACGTTGTTCCAAATCATACTGCAGATTATTGTCATGATTCACAGATTGATCCTGCATTAAAGCAATTTTGGAGAGGAAATAGAAGAGGTATCTCTAATTATAACGACAGAAAAGATTGTACACAAAATGATGCCTGTGGTTCATTAGCAGATATGAACACAGAAAATAAGGATTATCAAAAAATGTTTATCGAATACTTAAACAAATTAATTGCATGTGGATGTGACGGATTTAGATATGATACTGCAAAGCACATAGCAGTTCCAGAGGACTCTATTAATGGATGTGGTTCAGATTTTTGGCCTACAGTAATGGGATCTTCTGTTAATGATATTAATAATAAGTTTGTATATGCAGAAGTACTTCAAGATACTTATGTAATGTATGATTCTTATGCAAAATATGTCAATCTAACAGCAAATTGGTATTCGGCAACAGTGAGAGACAAGCTTAGAAGTAATGGTACTATGGATGTAAGTCAAATTTCAAATTATAATTCACAAGGTGCACCACTTGATAAATTAGTTGTATGGGCAGAATCACATGATACATTTGCAAATAACCCTAATGATGATAAATATAATGAATCATCTTGGGCATCTCAAGCTAACATTAGAATGGTATGGGCATTTATTGCTGCTAGAAAAGATGGTACTTGCTTATTTTATGCAAGACCAAAAGGCGCTGATGGAAATCATAATAGATTCCCTGGTCAAAATAAACTAGGTGAAGTTGGAAGTGAAGAATTTAAAGCTCCTGAAGTTGCAGCTGTAAATAATTTTAGAAATGCAATGATCGGTGAAAGCGAGTATTTAAGAAATCCTAATGGTAATACTAAAATTGCTATGGTAGAACGTGGTAAAAAAGGTGTAGTAATTGTTAATTTAGGGGGAGCTACAGAGTTATCTTCTGAAACTACACTTGAAGATGGAACTTACAAAGATCAAGTAAGTGGAAGAGACTTTACGGTGTCTGGTGGTAAGATATCAGGTCATTTAGATGAATATAAGGTAGCTGTAGTTTACAATGCAAAACCTTCAACAGCTGCAAAAGTTTCTGCGTCAGTTTCAAGCCGTTCATTTACTGAGGATGGAATAAGCGTTACATTAAATACTTCAAATACAAAGAAAGCTACTTATAGCATAAATGGAG
>JAAYQS010000137.1 GCA_012519155.1 Clostridiales bacterium | reverse complement strand
ATAACAAAGTATTAAATTTTTTCAAATTTATTATTTTCTTTTGTCTTTTTATAGTATACTTATAATATGTATATATAATAAATTTTTAAGGGGTGTTTTTTTTGAAGGAACACAATAATAAAATATCAAATTTATTTAAAATATTATATATAATTATATTTGTTGTAACATTAATAGTTTTATTTTTTCGTATTTATGTGAGAAATGCTATATATTTTGCATCAAATGAAATAGTATTTACTGATGATACAAAGGTTAAAATAAATGATAATGAAGAAGAATTTGTTAATTTAAAGGATTTTTCTTTCAAGCCCTTATCTACTGGTGATACTTTTACTATAAAAAAGGTATTGCCAAATACAAAAATTGATAACCCTGTAGTAACTTTTTTAGTTTACCATGCAGTTATAGATTGTTATTTAGATGGAGACTTAATATATTCTTATGGACATGATTTATATAACAAAAATCTTCCAGTAGGTAGCGATTATTATAAAATTCCAATACCTGAAGATTTTCAAAACAAAGAATTAACTATTAAGCTTACTGTTACTGAAAAGAATGCCTTTTCAAGTATACATTCTGTTAAGTTACAAAGTTCAGAAAATGCTTATAAAGGCTTTATAAATAGTAAAATATTTATAATATTAATTACAGTGCATATGTTATTACTTGGACTTTCAGCATTTATAATTTCAACTAGTGCATTAGTATTTAAGGCAAACAAAACAAAACTTATATACATATCATTATTTGCTGTATCAGTGTCCTTATGGATTCTTAGTAGTAATCAAATATTTGGTTTAATTTTTCATAATACTTCAGTTATTTCAAATATTGAATATTTGTCATTATACTTAGCACCAGTACCATTACTTTTATACTTTTTTAAAATGCAACAAAATGAACATTATAAAAAAGTTTTTTTGTTAATGGCTCATTTATTTATGATTTTTAATGTTTTAGTAATTATATTAAATTATTTTAATATAGATCACTTATGTAATTTTTTAACTTACTTTCAAATAATAGCAGGTTTATCAGCTATATTTATAGTATATTCTACATTTAAAGTATATAGACAAAAGCAACAACATGAAAAAATATTAACTAATGGTATTTTAATTATGATTGCCATATGTTTTACAGATCTAATTAGATTTTATATGAGAAAATATCTTCAAATAACTAACGTGCAACTTCAAATAAGTTTGGTTCCTTTTGGAGCATTTGTACTTGTTATTGCATTCTTGTATAGTTATGGAATAGAAACATTAAATATGCTTTATAAAAATTTAGAAAGGCAAACACTAATTAATCTTGCTTATGTAGATGTTCTTACTAAAATTCCTAATAGAGCAAAATGTGAAGCTACTATAAATGAACTGGAAGACAAAATAGATAGTGAAATTACTATTATAAGTTTAGATTTAAACAATTTGAAAAATGTTAATGATACATATGGGCATCAATATGGTGATGAAATGATTTCTAAATTTTCATCAATTCTTAATGAAGTTTTTTCAAACATTGGCTTTATTGCAAGAATGGGTGGCGATGAATTTATTGCTATTTTAACAGATGTAAGTAATAACAAAGTTGAAAAAGCTCTATATGATTTGTCAGAAGAATTATTAAGCTTTAATAAAACTTCTAAAACTAATTATTCCTTGTCAGTAGCTTATGGATATGCTACTAGAAATAAAAATGATAATGTTTCTTTATGGCATATATATGAATTAGCAGATAAAGCAATGTATAAAAACAAAAAAATTCAGAAACAAATGTTAAAAGTAAATATTTAAAAAAGAATCTCATTACTTTAAAAATAATGAGATTCTTATTTTTTATTTTCATATAACCAGGTAGAAATGATACCTTTATCCATAAATCCTGATTTCTCATATAGTTTTCTTGCAATCTTATTGTTAGAATCTACTCTTATGAAAATATTAGAATTTATTTTTTCTTTAAAATGTTTTATAAGGGCATTTAAAAAAACTCTTCCATACCCCTTAGATCTAAATTCTTTTATAACTCCAAAATTTACAATCATATATAATCCTCGTGTATATATAATTTGACCATAACCTATATATTTTTCTTTAAGTTTCATAAAAAGACTCATATTATCTAAAAAATAATCCTGCTTCTCATCATAATATATATCATCAATGCTCAAAGGTGCTCTATTTTCATTTTCAAAAATATTATTTTGAATTTCACATCTTATTTTTGCATCCTTATTTTTAGCATATTCAGCAAAAGAAACATCTTCTTGATTTTTTTCATTTAACAAATTATTATCTTTATACTCCATAATTTGTGAGATCCTAATTCTTTTCATATTTAATATTTTAAGTAATTCAATCATATATGATGTTTCATAGGTTTCAAATAATATATAATCAGAATTAAAGCTTTTTAGTATATATGAATTAAGATAGTAAAAATATTCCTTTCTTATATACAAATCATTAATAGTAAGAGTTTTTAAATACTTAAAGTCAAACCAAATATAGCCTACGCACTCTCCATTAACTAGAATTAACTTTACATTTTTTCTTATAAAATATTTTACTAAAAAAGATCTTTCATTATAATAACTATAAAAATCAAATTTAAATAATAAATCACTTTGTGATTCCTTTAATAACTGTTTAAAGGAACTTACATTGTTATTAGACAATTTTTCTATTGTCATTTTACCTCTCAATTTTTTGCCCCCATATTCATAAAAAGCTCCTATAAATAATAGGAGCTTAAAAATATTATTAACTAAAATTTAAACATCTTTCATGCTTAAGCTTATTCTCTTCTTTTCTTCATCTACTGATAAAATTTTAGCTTTAATTTCTTGACCAACAGTTAATACATCAGCTGGATTTTCTATTCTATCATGGCTTATTTTTGAAATATGAACAAGAGCATCAAGTCCTGGTTCAAGTTCTACAAAAGCGCCAAAATCATTAATTCTTACAACTTTTCCAAGTACTACAGAACCTTCTGGATATTTTTCTTTTGCATTTGCCCAAGGTTCTTTTGTTAATTGTTTTATACTTAATGATAATTTTTTGTTTTCTTTATCAAGATCTATTATTTTAACATCAACAATTTCACCTTTCTTTAAAACATCCTCAGGTTTTTTAACATGTTTCCAAGAAATTTGAGATAAATGAATAAGTCCATCTACACCATTTACTTCTGCAAATGCTCCAAAGTCTGTAAATCTTTTAATTTCACCCTTTACAACATCTCCAACATTAAAAGAATCCCAAGCCTTAGCTTCTTTTTCTTCTTTTTCCTTTTCAAGAATTACTCTTCTAGAAGCAATTACCTTTGATGGCTTTTCAGTACTGAATTCTATTAATTTAACTTGAAGTGTTTGATTTTTGTATTGTTCCTTATCGCTTACAAATTTAGTATCAATTTGAGATGCTGGTATAAATATTCTTATACCTTTGTAATAAGCAACTAGACCTTTTTCTTTTACTTCACTAATTTTAACTTCAAAAATTGTTCCATTAGTATATAATTCATTTAATTCATCAAGTATTTGTTTCTTTTCATACTCTAATCTTGATAATACAACATAACCATCTTGGTTTAATTTAATTATCTTTGCTTTTATAACATCTCCAACATTTAATGTTGAAGCCATTTCTTCAGGATCAACTGAATTTGTTAATTCTTTAAATGGAATAACGCCATCAGATTTATAACCAACTAAAGAAACTAATATTTCATCTCTTTTTATAGAAAGAATTTCACCTTCGATTTCATCACCAATAGAAAATCTTTTATCCATTTCCTCCATTAATTTAAGTTGTTCATCATTTTTGTTCATTTCATCTTGCATATTATTAATTACCTCCCTAATTATCCAATCTGGTGTAGATGCACCAGCTGTAACACCAATATTTTTAAATTTACTATTCTTAATATATTCTTCTGGCAATTCAGAAGAGTTTTCTATATGTATTGTATTATTACAATATTTTTTAGCTATTTGATAAAGCTTTGTTGTATTAGAACTATTTTTCCCACCAATTACAACCATTGCATCAACACTTTTAGCAAGTTCTAAAGCGCTTTGTTGTCTCACTTCAGTGGCAGAACAAATAGTATTAAAAGCTAATAATTCACCTTTAAAATCAGATAAATTATTCATGGTTTTTTCCCAATTTTCTTCCTTCTCAGTAGTTTGAGAAACTAAACATACTTTTTTGTATGATTCATCTGATAAATCAATATTTATACTACCATCTTTTGTAATGTAAGCTTTAGAATCACACCAACCACTTATACCTTTTACCTCTGGGTGATTTTCATCACCTAATATAGTAATAGAGTAACCTTCTTTTGAGTATTTCTCTACCTTTTTTTGTATATTAATTACAAAAGGACAGGTTGCATTATGAACAATTAATTGTTTGCTTTCAAGTAAATTTATTACATCTTTTGATACTCCATGAGATCTTATTACAATTACATCATTTTTATTTAATAAATCTATATTTGAAAGTTCAATGGCAAAAATATTATTTTCTTCTAAATATTTTACCACATCATTATTGTGTATAAGGGGACCAAGTGTATAAATCTTTTTATTATATTTTTTTTGAATCTTAAGTGCTTCTGTTACTGCCCTTTGTACTCCAAAACAAAAACCTGCTTCTTTTGCTAATTTTACATTTGGCATTTTTATTTTCTCCTAAATTAATTATATGCTAAAAATTAATTTTTTATATTTAATTTTACTTGTTCAACTATTTTATTTACAACTTCATTTATTGATAAATTAGTTGAATCAATAAGCACAGCATCCTTGGCTTTTTTTAATGGATCTACTTCCCTATTTTCGTCCAAAAAATCCCTATGCTTTATATTTTTTAATATTTCTTCATAATTACATTCAATATTTCTTTCAGTTAATTCTTTATACCTTCTGTTTGCCCTTTCCTCTGCTGTTGCAGTTAAAAAGAATTTAAAAGGCGAATCTTTTAATACTACTGTGCCAATATCTCTTCCATCCATTATAACATCATATTTATTTGCCATATCCTGTTGAAGCTTTACTAAAAGAACTCTTACTTCTTTTATTGATGCATAAAGAGAAACAATACTGCTTACTTCTGGCATAGTTATTTTATCTTGAATGTTTTCTCCGTTTAAATATAAATCATCATTAATAAACTCCATATTAAAAGAACTTATTAATTGTAAAATTTCATTAACAGATTCTGGATTTAATCCTTTTTCTTTTGATTTTAAAGCTACCGCTCTATACATAGAGCCTGTATTTATATACATTAGGTTTAATTTTTTTGCAACCATTTTTGCAATAGTACTTTTGCCTGCACCTGCAGGTCCATCAATTGCTACTGATATTTTCATATTAATACTGCCTCCGTAATGTACTACCAAGATACATTATATATTTTTTTTTGTTAATAAACAAGCCAAAAAAATTATATTTTTATTTTAAATACTTGATCCTGCAATATATCCTGTAGATAAAGCTATTTGAACATTATAACCTCCTGTAAAGGCATCAACATCTATAACCTCCCCTGCAAAGGACAAATTGCTTATTATTTTAGACTTCATAGTTGAAGGATCAATTTCATGAGTATCAACTCCACCTTTTGTTACAATAGCTTCATTTAAACTTCTTAGACCTTTAACATTAAAGGTTAAATTTTTCAGTAATGAAACAAGATTCTTTCTTTCTTCTTTAGTTATTTCATTTACTTTTTTATCTTCTTTTATATTAGATAACATAATTATTGTGTCTATTATCTTTTTAGGTAATAAATCATTTAATGAATTTTTAAATTCTTTATTAGAATATTTCTTGAAATCACGAAGAATTCTATTATCTAATGCTTTAAAATCTAATGCTGGTTTTAAGTCTATAGAAACTTTATATTTTTCATTTTCTTTTATAAATCTGCTGCCACTTAAAACAAGAGGACCAGATATGCCAAAATGGGTAAAAAGCATTTCTCCTAATTCATTATAAACTACTTTGTTATTTTCAAATATTTTAAGGTTAACATTTTTAAGAGAAAGTCCCATAAGATTTTGAACAAATTTTTCTTCAAGTTCAATAGGAACAAGGGAAGGCTTTAGAGGAATAATTTTATGTCCCATTTTTTTTGCAAATTTTTGTCCCTCTCCTTTTGAACCAGTAGATTCATAGGATGCTCCACCAGTTGCAATAATGAAGTAATCTCCTTCTATTATCTTATCATTACATACAACAGAAATTATTTTATTATTTACAACATTTATATCAGTTACTTTATGATTAAATAAGATATTAACATTGTTTTCTTTAAGTGCCATTTTTAATCCTTTAATTATATCAGAGGATTTATCTGAAAGAGGAAAGACTCTATCACCTCTTTCTACCTTTAATTTTATTCCCCTGCTTTCAAAAAATTTCATAGTATCTTCATTTGTAAAAGAATATAGTGAACTATATAAAAACTCTGGATTTCCCTTTATATAATCAAAGAAATCTCCTATGTTTTTTGCATTTGTAACGTTACAACGTCCTTTTCCTGTAATAAATAACTTTTTACCTAGTTTATCATTACCATCTAGTAAAAAAACATTATTGTTTTTTGAAGCTTCAATTGCTGCCATCATTCCTGCTGGTCCTGCTCCTATTATTATAACTTTTTTCATTAAGCTATTCCTTTCTTGCTTTTTTTGTTTTTATTATTATAAATCTAGTAACTATACAAGTTAGCGCTAATATAAAAATAAGTAAAAATTTATACAAATAATCATATGTGCTTAATTTTTTACTTGAACTTTCATTTGTATTTGTTTCTAAATTTGAATTATTATCTTTATCCGAAACTTTATTTATATAGCTTGAATTATCAATATTAGTATTTAATGTACTATCTGTATCAGTATTTGAAATATCATCTTTAGATGAGTTATTTTCATCTTCTTGTGTTTTTATAGAAGTACCTGTAACTGTAATATCACCATAAAGACATCTTGAAGGTAATATAGCCTTATATACTCCATTTGATATCTTTTCTGTTTTAACTATAGCTGTAAGGTTATCATATTTTGCATATAAATACATTGGTGCTCTATAACCTTTGTCAGTATAAATATATACAGTTGGTGATAAATTATCATTATTATATTCTAAAGTACAATTTGCATTATTTAAATTAAAATTAATGTTATTAGGATACTCAGATGTAAGAGTTTTATATAGTGATAAATATATATCATTGTGACCATATTTGTCTGGATGAATATCCATATCGCCTATGTTAGATACATCAAGACCACTTTCACTTTTCATATAAAAAGCTACATCAGAGGTAACTACATTTTTATTATCAGCAGCATTTATAATATGTGAATTTAATTCATTAATATAAGGATTTATAATATCACAAACATGATTAAACATGGCTATATTACTTAAGGGATTATATACAGTTTGTAAAACTATTTTACTATTAGGATTTAATGATTTAATCCTTTCAATTACTT
>JAAYQS010000136.1 GCA_012519155.1 Clostridiales bacterium | reverse complement strand
TTGGGGAAGGATTCGGACCTTCGAAGCTATTGCAACAGATTTACAGTCTGCCCCCTTTGGCCACTCGGGAACTCATCCTTATTTTATTTTAAGCACTAATCAAACAACTAATGCCGCTAACCAACAATAGTTAGTATATAGTTAAACTTATTTTATTTCAACTCCAACTCACAGCTATTACAAGTAGTTATATTTATTTTCCTCTAATTTTCTTTATTTTTCTTCGTTTTAATATTCAATATATTTTTTAGTTTTATAAAACACAAATTTATTAAAATAAAATATCTCTTCTACTTTTAAAACAGCATACACATATAATAATAAATTTGCATATAATATATAAAATATTAAAATTTACCCTTGTATTATATAAATTTCCACTTTGTAACATATAATTTTAAGGGAGGTGTATAATAATGATTAAACAAAAAGTAAAATACAATTCACCTATGGCATATTATCAAATTGCAAAAAGCATAAAAAAATTCATAACAAAAAATACTGTTATCATATGTATTGGTACAGACAAATGTATAGGTGATTGTCTTGGTCCTTTAGTTGGTACACTTCTCAAGGAAAGTTTTTTACCTCTACCAGTTTACGGAACTATTTCTTCGCCTATACATGCATTAAATTTAGACAATAATCTTAGGGATATAACTTTAAAGCATCCAGATTCATGTATCATTGGAATTGATGCATGTCTTGGCAATGTAAAATCTGTTGGTGAAATACATACTCGCGATTACCCCATACATCCTGGTAAAGGCGTTGGAAAAAAATTAACAGATGTAGGTACTGCTTCAATTATAGGCATTGTTGATTCTAGTGATTATTCAAATATATTTTCTGCTAGGTCTATAAGGTTATCATTTATATCAGATATGGCAAAAGTTATTTCTCATGGCATATTAGAAGCTTACTCAAATTATCAAAACAATTTTATAGAATAAAAAAGTGTTTAGTAAATGAATTTTTTTCATTTGCTAAACACTTTTATTATTCTTCTATTAATACTACTTCACTATCATAAATTTGAGCACCAAATTTGTCTATATATTGAAGTACTTTTCCTGTACCCTCTACTACACATTCTACTGAATGGTCAGCTATAATTGTTCTTATTCCAGTTTCATACTCAATAAGTTTATCTAAACCATGTAATGAAGATCCTCCACCTGTCATAAGTATACCCTCTTCGATTATATCTGCTGAAATTTCTGGTGGGGTTTGTTCTAGTACTAATTTAACATTTTGCGTAATTTGATCAACAGAATCACTAAGTGCTTCTCTAATTTCTTCTGTTACTATTTCTACCTCATCAGGTAATCCAGTTATAAGATTTCTACCCTTCATTGATAATTTTTCATTTCTGTCACCTTTAAAAGCAGATCCTATTTCTATCTTTAAATCTTCTGCTGTCTTTTCTCCTATCATTAATTTGTATTTGTCTCTTACATACTTAATTATTGCCTCATCAAATCTATCTCCGCCAATTTTTATAGATTTTCTTACAACTATTCCTCCAAGAGATATTACGGCTATATCACAAGTACCACCACCAATATCTACTACCATTATTCCATTAGGCTTTGTTATATCAAGCCCTGCACCTATGGCAGCTGCTAATGGTTCTTCTATTAAATATGCACTTTTTGCCCCTGCATTTCTTGCTGCATCAAGTACTGCTCTCTTTTCAACTTCTGTTGCTTGAGAAGGAATACAAACCATTACTTTAGGCGCTACAATATTTCTTTTTCCTGATGCCTTCTGAATAACTTCTCTAAGCATTCTTTCTGTTATATCATAATCTGAAATAACGCCATTTCTAAGTGGTCTTACAGCTACAATATTACCTGGTGTTCTCCCTATCATTTTCCTAGCTTCTTCACCAATTGCTAATATTTTGTTATTATTTTTGTTAATTGCAACAACTGATGGTTCTTTTAAAACAACACCTTTACCTTTTTCATATACAAGTATTGTTGCTGTACCTAAATCTATTCCTAATTCTGTACCAGTTTTCCAAAACCACACATTTATTCACTCCCATATATAATTCATTCTATTTTTTCGTTTACTTTTATTATATATGGATTAATAAAATCATTCAATAGCTTTGTACTTTAATTTTGTAGCTTTACCACCTCTTATATGCCTTTCTGCTTTATTAAGTTCTAGTACACTATGAGTCTGTTTTGCAATTACAGGATTAATCTTTGGTAACCTTTCTGTCATATCCTTATGAATTGTACTTTTACTAACTCCAAATACCTTTGCAGTTTTTCTTATTGTAGCTTTTGAATCTATTATATACTTAGCTACTTCAAGTACTCTTTCTTCAATGTAGTCTTTCAACTTTATTGCTACCTCCTTAATTAGCTATAATTATTCTTATGCCTCAGCAGAAATGTTAATTACCACTAGGTTAAACATTTACACTTTAATTTTCACAATTTTTTGCACAATATTTACTTGAAATTAAAATAACTTGATGGATCTACTTGTTCATTATTAGCATCTAGTACTTGAAGATTTAAATGTTCCCCAAATTTTTCTTTTGAATAAAGTTTTGCAGTATCACCAACAGTTCCAATTACAGTTCCCTTTTTAACTGTTTCAGATGCCTTAACATTTACATTTTCATTTAAATTAGTATATTTAGTTTTTATTCCATTTGCATGTGCAATTACTATTGTCATTCCATCTTCAACACCAGTATTTTCTATTTTTTCTATAATGCCATCTTCTGCAGCCTTTATATTGGTGCCTATTTTTGCTTCAATGTCTACACCACGAATTGTTCTTTGATTAGTTTCATCCATCATTACAGGTTTAGGATATGTATATCCTCTTATTAACTTTCCATCCACTGGATTTTCAAATTGAAGCTGTACTTGTGCACTTGTAGTTTTAGATTCATTATTATCCTTGTTATCCTTATCTGTAGAATTGCTATTATCCTTTGCTATTTCTGCATTTTGCATTCCACTTGCTTTGTTATTTTCATTAATATTCGATGATACTTCATCATTTTTATTATTATCTTCTATAGTAGTATCTCTACCTGTACTATTATTTTTAGATTGTTTATAGGAAATAGCTGCTCCTGTAGCAACTAAACAAACGCATAAAAATAGTACTACATAAAATCCTTCCTTTCTAAAAAAATCTTTTACTTTTTGTTTATAATTTGTTTGCATATAAACACCTCCTTTCTCTATTCTTGCCTTATAAAAATAATTAATACACCTTTAGAATATTTTTCTTTAGACAAATTTAGACAAATACATAAATTCTATAAAAAAAAGCATGCTCGTTAAAATTAATAACAAGCTATGCTCTTAATAATATTTTATTTTTTTTATCTCAATTCCCGTATAGTAGTGTTTTAATATTTCCTTATAATCTGCACCTTTGTCTGCCATTACTCTAGCTCCCCACTGACTCATACCTACACCATGTCCATAACCAGTGCAATCAATTACTACTTTTGATTTACTTATACTTACATTGAAGTTTGCAGAATTTAAATTAAACAACTTTCTAAAATCAGTCCCCTTAATTTCCACATCTCCAAGTTTTATTTTTTTTACAGAACCGCCATCTGTATTAGATATTATCCTTACTTCATTTGCCAAATCATTAGCTTTTAAATTAGCCTCCCTAAATGTGTTGTTTACCTTACTTGTAAAATCTTCTAATGATAATTCTATATTAGACTTATACTTAGGTGCAATATCCTCACCTAGACTTTCAATTGATTTAAGATATGGTATATCTTCCGAAAAAACATCTGCAAAACTTTCAGTTTTTCCAGAGCTAACAGCAAAAAATTGAGGATGCATTATGATTTTTCCATTGTATGTTAATACTTCATCTTTTGTAGAATTTACTGCATTAACAGCTCTATCCCAATATTCTTCACCTTTATCTTTAGGCCATGAATTTAATCTATCTTCTTTATTCATATATACTTGGCAATGGGTTGAAGAACAAATTTCACCACCATGAGCCTTAGTACAATTTTCTAATCTTTTTGAATAATAGTATGTTCTTGCAGCTACAGCCTGTGCTTTTAATGCTTCTTCATTAAAGTTTATTGGCATTTCAGAAGCTACAACTCCTATAACATAATCTTCAACATTTACATCTATTATTTTTTCATTATCTTCCATATATATTTTTGCTTTATTATTTCCTTCTATACTTACAGTATTATTACTAAAATTAATATTATCATTTAAACAAACTTCTTCAAAATTTACACTTTGTACAATTTTAGTATCACTAATTAAATATGTTATTATAACTAAAAAACACATTATGCTAATAGTACTAATAAAAACATTACTATTTTTTACTACTTTAAAGTGTTTTATAAAAAGTTTAAAATAATATTTCAAGTTAATCTCCCATATAATAATTTATACTAATATATGGTCTTTATTATTATTTTATTACTATTTGTTAATTGTCTATACCTTAAATTCTATATATACAAGCCCCAAGTTTTCTTAACTTATCTTCAATTTTATAATATCCTCTATCTATATGATTAATCTCCTCAATTTCTGTTTGACCATTTGCTTTAAGAGCTGCAAGTATCATTGCTGCACCTGCTCTTAAATCAGTAGCTCTAACCTTAGATCCTATTAAACTTTCAGTTCCTTTAATATATGCTGTATTGTTTAATACATTAATATTTGCACCCATTTTTTTAAGTTCATTAACATGTAAAAATCTATTTTCAAATACTGTTTCAGTAATTTTACTATTTCCTATTATAGTAGAAAGTAATGCCATCATTTGTGGTTGAACATCTGTTGGAAATGCTGGATATGGTCCTGTTAGTATATTTACTGGTGACATGTTCTTTTCGCCATTTACATGTATACAATTATTATCTTCTGTAATAACAGCTCCACATGATTTTAAAATATCACAAACAAAACTTATATTTTTATACTTTATTCCATTAAGTGTTATTTTACCATTAGTAATAAGTGCTGCAATTAAAAATGTACATGCTTCTATTCTATCTGGAATTGGTGTATATATACCTCCTTTAAGCTCTCTTACACCAGTAACCTTAATGATTTTACTACCAGCGCCACTAATTTTTGCTCCCATACTATTTAAAAAATCTGCAAGGTCAATAATTTCAGGTTCCCTAGCTGCATTTTCAATAATTGTATTACCAAAAGCAAGAGAAGCTGCCATTAAAATATTTTCAGTTGCTCCTACTGATGGATAATCTAATTTTATACAATTTCCAACTAATTTATTAGCTTTTGCTTCAATATAATCTTTACCTTCAATAATTGTGGCTCCCAATTTTTCTAATCCTTTTAAGTGTAAATCTACAGGCCTTTTTCCTATTTTACAACCTCCTGGCATAGATATTTTACACTTTCCCTTCATTGCCACCATTGGTCCTATTAATAAAAATGATGCTCTCATTTCATTAACTAGATTATTGTCTAAATCATTTGAATTTATATCACTAGTATCAACTTTTATATAAGGTTTTTCAGTTAATATATTGCTTTTTAAATTTGCTCCTATACTACTTAATAATTTACACATAACATTGACATCTTTTAAAAATGGCGGATTTCTAATAATAACCTCATCAGAACATAATATTGTTGCTGCCATTATTGGTAATACAGCATTTTTGGCAGTGCTTATTTCTACATTTCCTAAAAGCTTTCCTCCACCCTTTACCATAAACTTTTCCATATTGTCCTCCAAATTAATTGCTAAGTAATAATAATAAGTTACACTGATTATTAATAAGCTATATTAATAATTGGAGTTCCAAGAATTAAATAGCTTCCTGTATCATAATTTACAATTGCAAATGAAATTTTTCTATTTTGTATATATCCTATTCCAAATATTCCTCCACTATATTTTGTTAATTTTACAGAATTAAGTCTTTTACAAACATATTGCAACACAAATTTATTATTTCCTAGTATTTCATACTTTGCGGTATTAGATACCATATAATTATCATTATAATAAAAAAAATCATTTAATAATCTCTTGTCTATTCTTCTAATTTCCTTTGCATTAATATTATTTTTGTATTTAATTTCAACTGTATTATTAACAATTCGAGCAATTCCCTTTAATTCATCTGTATTTACCATATTAGCAACATTATAATCATTTGAAAAAGCTGTAGAGTTCATCATAAGTAGCACAATCATTAGAATTATTGATATTCTCATTTTCACAAGATCACCTCATCTAATAATTATTGTCAAATCTTATGTTTCTATTCACTTTATTATATATATATAATTTTTGTCAAAATTTGTGAAAATTATATAAAAATACATGATATTTTGTATAAAAAAATACATAAAAGCGTAACTATAATTAAATTAATAATTTGTAATTTGTAATACGCTCTTATGTATTTTAATGTTATTTATTAGAAGTATTCTTCAAATTAATTCTTAAGTTTGCCCTTTCTAGGCATCCTATAACAATTTCCTTATTTTCAAAAGTTCCTTCCTTTAATTTCTTTTCAGCTCTTTCTTTAGCATTTTTTGCTCTTTCTAAATCAATATCTTCTGGAAATTCTGCTGCATCTAAACAAAATACAACCTCTTCCCTTTGGACATTAACAACTCCCTTAGATGTAAATAATTTTTTTTCTACACCATTTGAATCCACAAATCTTGTAATACAAGAAACTGTACTTACAATCATAGGCTCATGTCCATATAAAAATTCAATATTACCTGTTTGTGATTTAGTAATTACTTTTTCTACTTCCTCAGATACTAATGTATTTTCTGGAGTCAATATTTTTAATATGAAGGTTTTAGCCATAATACTTAAACCTCCTTACGCTAATTTTTTAGCCTTTTCTACTACATCATCAATTGTACCAGCAAAAAGGAATGCAGATTCTGGAAGATCATCATACTTACCTTCTAGTATTTCCTTAAAGCCTCTTATTGTTTCAGCAATTGGTACATATTTACCCTTCATTCCTGTAAATTGTTCACCTACAGTAAATGGTTGAGAAAGGAATCTTTGAATTTTTCTTGCTCTATTAACAACTGCTTTATCTTCATCTGATAATTCATCTACACCAAGAATTGCTATAATATCTTGAAGTTCTTTATATCTTTCAAGAATATTTTTTACCTTTGTAGCTACTTCATAATGTTCTTTTCCAACTACTCTTGGATCTAATATTCTTGAAGTAGATTCTAAAGGATCTACTGCTGGGTAAATTCCAAGTTCAACAATACTTCTTGATAAAACTGTTGTAGCATCTAAGTGTGTAAATGTTGTAGCTGGTGCAGGGTCAGTTAAGTCATCAGCAGGTACATATACTGCTTGAACTGATGTTATAGATCCATTTGTTGTGGAAGTAATTCTTTCTTGTAAAGCACCCATTTCTGTTGCTAATGTTGGTTGATATCCAACTGCTGATGGTATTCTTCCAAGAAGTGCAGATACTTCTGAACCAGCTTGTGTAAATCTAAATATATTGTCTATAAATAAAAGCACATCTTGACCTTGATCTCTAAAGTATTCAGCCATTGTAAGTCCTGTTAATGCAACTCTCATTCTAGCTCCTGGTGGTTCATTCATTTGACCAAATACCAAGGCTGTTTTGTTTAATACACCAGAATCTTTCATTTCATGGAATAAATCATTACCTTCTCTTGATCTCTCTCCAACTCCTGTAAATACAGAAAGTCCTCCATGTTGCTTAGCTATATTATTAATAAGCTCTTGAATAAGAACTGTTTTTCCAACTCCTGCTCCACCAAATAATCCTATTTTTCCACCTTTTTGATATGGTGCTAATAAATCAATAACCTTAATTCCTGTTTCAAACATTTGTGGTTCTACTGATTGATCCTTAAAACTAGGTGCTGGTCTATGAATTGGATACTTATCATCTGTTACTACTTCGCCTTCATTATCAATGGCATTTCCTAAAACATTAAATAATCTTCCAAGTACTTTTTCGCCAACTGGTACTGCTATAGGTCTTCCAGTATCTTCAGCATCCATACCTCTACGTAATCCTTCTGTCGCTTCCATAGCTATAGTTCTTACTATGTCGTCACCCATATGTTGTTCTACTTCTGCAACAAGGATATCATCACCTAAATTTATATGTATTGCATTATATAAATTTGGAAGTGAGTCTGAATCAAATTTTATATCAACTACTGGTCCAATAACTTGAACTACTTTTCCAATTTTTCCAGGCATCTTCTAATACCTCCTTCTATTTTTGTGCTGATGCTCCACCAACAATTTCAGATATTTCATTAGTTATCATAGCTTGACGTATTCTATTATACTTAACATTTAAGCTATTTATAATATCATTAGCATTGCTAGTTGCACCATCCATTGCATTCATTCTAGAGCTTTCTTCACTACATCTTGAAGATAACATATAATATCTAATTTTACCTTTCAAATAGGCATCTAATGATGCTTTTAATACTGTTTCATAATCTGGTTCAATAGATATTTCATTTGAACTATCTAAATCGCACTCAACAGGAAGCAACCTTTCTACTGTTACATCCTGTTTTACTGGTGAAGTAAATTTTGTATATACAATATTAACCTCAGAAACTTCACCATCTTCAAACATACGTAAAGCTTCATTATATATTACTTTTACTTCTTTAACTGTTGGTATTTCTGGTATATCAACATATTCTGCTATAGAATTAAATCCAGCTCTCTTAACATATGATATACCCTTTGCACCAACAATCATAACTTTTACATCACTTTTATCTTCTTTTGTTATATTTTCAAGATATGCTACTGTGTTAGCATTATACCCTGCACATAAACCAGAATCAGATGCAATAATTATATATAATTTTTGTTCACTCTTATTTTCTTTAAAGTAAGGAATATCTAAATCTTCACTTGGAACACTAGCTAAAAGTTCCATATTTTTTTTAGAAATTTCCATATATTCATTACTATCGCTTAATGCTCTTCTGCATTTTCTAAGCTTAGAAGTTGCAACAAGACCCATGGCGTTTGTTATTTTTTTAGTACTTTGAACTGATTTCAGTCTTCTCTTTATTTCAATAAGCCCTCCTGAACCCACACTGCCACCTCCTCATTAAAAAATACAGAATGCAGAAGATTTATTTACTGCATTCTGCATTAATTTTATATTGCTAATTAGTTCTGTAAAAATTCTTTTTTAAATTCAACTAATGATTCATCTAGTACTTTCTTTATTTCATCTGTTAATGGTGAACCTTCTTTTATTTTCTTTAATACATCTCTTTGATGAGTATCCATATATTCAATATATTCAGCTTCAAATTTCTTAATATCTGAAACTGGTATATCTGATAAGAAATCATTAACAGTTGCATAGAAAATAATTATTTGATTTTCTACAGCCATTGGAACATATTGATCTTGCTTTAATACTTCCATTAATCTCTTACCTTTTTCAAGTCTTCTCTTTGAATCATTATCTAAATCAGAACCAAATTGTGAAAAAGCGGCAAGTTCTCTGTATTGTGCAAGTTCAAGTCTTAATGTACCAGATACTTGTTTCATAGCTTTTATTTGTGCATTACCACCAACTCTTGATACAGATATTCCAGCATTAACAGCAGGTCTTTGTCCTGAGAAGAAAAGATCTGATTCCAAGAATATTTGACCATCTGTTATAGATATAACATTTGTTGGTATATATGCTGTAATATCACCTGCTAATGTTTCTATTATTGGAAGTGCAGTTAAGGAACCTCCTCCAAGTTCATCTGAAAGCTTTGCAGCTCTTTCTAATAATCTTGAATGTATATAGAAAACATCTCCAGGATATGCTTCTCTTCCTGGTGGTCTTCTAAGAAGTAGTGACATTGTTCTATAAGCTACTGCATGCTTAGATAAATCGTCATATATTATAAGTACATCTTTACCTTCATGCATAAAATATTCACCAATACTGCATCCTGAATAAGGAGCTAAGTATTGAAGTGGATCTGATTCAGAAGCTGTTGAACTAACAACAATAGAATAATCCATTGCTCCCATTTCTGTTAATGTATTAACAATATGTGCAACTGTTGATTGCTTTTGTCCTATTGCAACATATATGCATATTACATCTTTATCTTTTTGATTTAAAATTGTATCAATAGCTAAAGCAGTTTTTCCTGTTTGTCTATCGCCAATTATAAGTTCCCTTTGACCTTTTCCAATTGGAATCATTGAATCAATAGCTTTAATACCTGTTTGAAGTGCTTCATTAACTGAACTTCTTTTTATTATTGATGGTGCATGAACTTCAATAGGTCTTGTCTTATCAGTAATTACAGGGCCCTTACCATCTATTGGTTTTCCTAAAGAGTCTACTACTCTTCCAATTAAAGCTTCACCTACAGGCACTTGAACAATTTTATTAGTTCTCTTTACAATATCTCCTTCTTTTATTCCTTCTTCAGAACCAAGAAGAACACAACCAACATTATCTTGTTTAAGATTTAAGGCCATTCCATATACATCATTAGGGAATTCTAATAGCTCACCTTCCATACAATCATCTAGCCCATATACTCTAGCTATTCCATCTCCAATTTGTATTATTGTACCAGAATCAACTGTTTTTATATTTTTTTCATACTTTTCAATTTCTTTTTTTATAATTGAAGTAATTTCTTCTGGCTTTATATTCATAGACTCACCTCTATTCTCTCTTAAGCATTATTTTTTTTAGTTCTTCTAACTTAGATTTAACTGTTCCGTCAATAACATCATTACCAACACGAACAAATACACCGCCTAAGATACTTTTATCGACTTCATTATTCATTATAATATTTTTATCATATTGCGCTTCTAATTTTTCCTTTAAGGATTTCTTTTCACTATCAAGCATTGGAACTGCAGTTTTTACCTCTGCTATTAAAATATTATTTCTTTCTAAATGAATTTTTTCCATTTGCTTTAATTTTTCTTTAATACATCTAATTCTATCTTTTTCAATAAGTATCAAAAGAAATGATAATAAATCATCATCAATTTTATCTTTAAATATATTTACAAATGCTTGTTTTTTTCTTACTGTACTAATTTGAGGATGCTTTATTACTTGTTTAAAATCCTCATTTTCATCAATAAGCTTACAAACCATTCTTAACTCATCTAGATATTCTTCTACTTTTCCTTTTTCCTCCGCTACTTGATACAAGGCAAGAGCATACCTTCTGTCTAAATATTCATACATATTTAACTACCTACCTTAGTAATGAAGTCATTAATTAAATCTCTTTGCTTTTCTTCTTGTACTTTTTCTGAAATAGCCTTTGCTGATAAATCTATAGCTAAATCTACAACTTCTTTCTTTAATTCATATTTAGCTTTTTCCTTTTGTCTTTGAATTTCAAGAGAAGCTCTTTCCATAATAGCTTTTGATTCTTTATTAGCATCTTTTACTATCTCATCATACATTTTATTAGCCTTTTCTTTTTTAGCTTCTATTATTTTATTTCCTTCTTCTTTAGATGATCTTAAAATTCTTTCATTTTCAACAAGATATAATCTTGCTTTTTCTGAATCTTCATCTGCCTGTGAAATTTTACTTTCTATGTAATCTTGTCTTTCCTTTATAACATTTCCAACTTTATCCCAAAAGAAATGTTTTAATATTAAAAGCAGAATCACAAAGTTTATCATTGTAGCTAATACTACTGATGGATCTATATTCATTACACTCTGCCTCCTTTTATTAATATATAATTACTTGACAAAGATTAATAATATTGCAACTATAAGTCCATATATTGCAGTTGCTTCTGAAAGACCAGCTCCAAGTATTAATGCTGTTTGTATTTTACTAGCTGCTTCAGGTTGTCTTGCTATTGCTTCAGTTGCTTTTCCTGTAGCAATTCCTATTCCTACTCCTGCTCCAATTCCTGCAAGTGCAGCTATTCCTGCTGCTAAAACTGATAAATCCATATTGTTTCCTCCTCAAAATACATTTTAATGTTCGTCTGCTACTAACTTAATATAGTTAATAGTAAGCATTGTGAATACTAACATTTGAATTGTTCCATCAAACAAATCAAAATAACCATGGACTATAATTGGTGCTCCAATTTGTGCAAACCAATTTAATGAGCCTAAGGCTTCATAAATTTTGTCAATTAACACTGTTGCTGCAAGCATATTACCAAATAGTCGCAAAGCTAATGATACTGGAAGAGTAAATCTTTCCAATACATTTAGTGGAAGCATTAATGCAAAAGGTTTAACTAAGCCCCTAGCATAACCACCTGGTCCATTTCTTTTAATTGCTGTTCCATTTATAACAAGAAAAGATATTAATGCAAGTCCTGCTGTAACATTTAAGTTTTGAGTGACAGGTGATATTCCTATTAATCCTGTAAAATTCAAAACTAATAAGTAAACAACAAGTGTTCCAACATATGGTATGTAACTAATGAAAGTTTCGCCCATATTGTTTTCTACCAAACCAGAAACATAATTATATATCATTTCTAATACAACCTGTCTCTTCCCTGGAATTCTGCTCAAATTTCTTGTTAAAAGGAAAGCCAATATTCCAAGTATCGCTATCACAACCCATTGAATTATTACCTCTTGAGTAATATTAACGGGAAAGGATCCAATACTAAAGGAAAAAATAGGTACAGATTCACTCAAACCTAAGCACTTCCTTTCTGTGTTATTGTACAGTAAATTAATACTATATAGTGTAATGTGATTCCTAGTACATAAGCTATTACTAATTTAAAATTATTTGCAAAAGGAATTATCATTACTGCTACTATTATTATCCTCAATATATTACTTATTATTACTCTTATTTTATTTCCACTTAAGGCTTTCTTAGTAAAATAAATTA
>JAAYQS010000135.1 GCA_012519155.1 Clostridiales bacterium | reverse complement strand
TTATGTTTCATCCAAGAAGAAAAAATGACACAGCATTTATTCTAGAACTAAAAAAAGATAGTTCTCCAGAAGTGGCAATAAAACAAATAATAGAAAAAGAATATTCTCAGAAATTTATAAAAGAAAACGTAAAGAATAAAATACTTGCAGTTGCCATTTGCTATGATTCAAAAACAAAAGAACATAAATGTAAAGTTGAGGAAATAAATTAAAATACATTAAAAATAAAGTGTGTAAGTAAGGCTAGTGTATTAAATTACATTAGCCTTATTTTTTGAAATTCTCTTCAATTATACAAAAGAATCATCATCTATTTTAAATTTTAGTAAATAATCATAAATCTTATAAAAAATCTTTAAAATTATGATATAATTATATATGTTAAAGGATTTTATTTACAAAATCCAAAACCCTAAAAAGGCTCTAAATAGGGGGTAGGTTTTGAAAAAAGCTCTTAAGCCTTGATATTAGTAGGCTAAGGCACTTTTTAGACTTACAATTAAGCACAAAATATTTAATAAAAAACATCAAAAAAAGCGTCTTAAAGAATAGGTTTTGGAAATTGAAAAATCAACCCGCATGAATAGGGGCTTTGAGGGCGAAAAAAATGGTTGCTGTGGAAATGAGTATTGACCTGTTTAAGGGATTGTCACGAAGGGTAATACTTTTTTATTTTGTTACATTCTTCAAAGGTGGAAATGAGTATTGACCTGTTTAAGGGATTGTCACATTTCTTCAGCAAGGTAAGAATGTTCATCAGTTGTTTTGTGGAAATGAGTATTGACCTGTTTAAGGGATTGTCACATGTTATAGGCAGCACCGATTGCTCTTTTTTTCTCAATATGTGGAAATGAGTATTGACCTGTTTAAGGGATTGTCACTGGTAGGACATCTTGAACTTATTATATCCACTAGGGTTGTAGTGGAAATGAGTATTGACCTGTTTAAGGGATTATAAATAATAATAAAGAAATATTTATTAAAAAATTAGGAATAGACATGTTTTTATTTTATGAAAACACTTACTTAGAAAAAGCTTAGAGTAATCTAGGCCATTTTTATTATTCAAATTGTAATTAGTGGTATTTTATGTTATACTAGAATTAATCTATTTTCAGGTGTTATCTATCACAGAAAAAGAAATAATTAATTCAACCCCTGAAGATATTTTATATGAATTTTATAATAGGAAAGGAGATGATATAAGGTGTATGATGAAATTTTAGAAATTATAGATAAGAAAGATAATCAATGTAAAAACATGCTAAATGAATTAGCTCAAGAAACTAAAAAAATAGAAATAAAATTAAGTGAGGATATTTAATTACATGAAAAAATCTACTATAACAAAATCTAATATTTATTTCTTGATTATTCTGATACTTGAAATAACTGTACCGTATATGGTTCTTTATATAAGCTCATTAGCAGGAATAAAAAACTATGCTGCTTTGTTAGCTATGTCTCATTTCTTTAGCTTTATAGTGCCAGCAATAATCTATTTTATTATTACAAAAGAAAATCTAAAAGATGTGTTAAAATTAAATAGAATATCAATAAAACAAATTCTATGTTTAATTCCAATCATATTAGGAAGTTTCTTAATAATGTCAGCTCTTTCTGGTTTATCATCAATGTTCTTTACTAATAATGTTCAAAATGCTTTTCAAAAACTTAATTCTACACCATTTATAGTACTATTTTTAGTATTTGCAGTAATGCCAGCTATTACTGAGGAAATAACAATGCGAGGAATAATTTTAAATGGATATAATAATATTTCAGCATTTAAAGCTTCTTTAATAGTGGGATTGTTCTTTGGAATATTTCATTTAAATATGCAACAATTTTTCTATACTGCAGTTATAGGATTTATATTTGCATATGTAGTAAGGATAACTAATAGCTTACTTTCTTCAATGATATTACATTGTGGAATTAATGGAATAACTGTTATTTTGCAAAAGCTTGTATATTCAAATAACACCAGTTTAAGCAACACCACAACTGTTATTAATGGTCAAATAATAGTTCAATTAATTCTTATGTTAACCTTTGGAGCAATAATTACAATTTTATGTTTATTAATGCTGAAGCATTTGCAAGATATAAAAAAGGCTAAAAATAATTCTTTAAAATCATATTAAATAAGGAGCTGTGAAAAAATGAGAAATCATTTTTTTGCAGCTCTTTTTTCAATTAATTTTATGAATATTTATTATAAGTATATTAAAAAAGGGCATAAATGCCCCTTTCCCCAGAAATTATGTACATTT
>JAAYQS010000134.1 GCA_012519155.1 Clostridiales bacterium | reverse complement strand
TAATTAATATTTATATTTTGAAATTATAATATTAAATGGACTTTAAAATATAACAATAAAATTTAAAAAAAATAATTATATACATTATGGATGAAATAGCATTCTCTTTTATCAAGACTAATAGAAAAAAATTTTTTATTAGGAGAAAAAATAGGTAGGCATACTTATTATAAAAAGCTTATAGGAAAAAAAGATTATGCAGATTTTGAAACAATGGAATTTATGAAAAATATTCATAATAATTCTATTGATAGTTTAATTTCTTCATTGAAAAAAGATAAATATTTATCAAATAAGGATTTAGATAAAATTATTATTTAGGCTGCTTTTACGAGTAGTCTTTTTATTTGATGTAAAATACATGAATAAAATGTTAATAATTGATTGAAATTCTTTACATTTGTTATATAATATAAATATAGAAATTAATAGGGGGAGATTAAATGAAGTATAAAAAGATAATTTCAACAATTATTACTGCAACAATGCTTGCAACAACTTTTGTATCATTAGCAGATCCTTTTCAAAAAATCGCTTTAGCAGCTAGTACAAGTACTACATACTCAGGTGATGATTTAGGATGTACTTATACAAAGGAAAAAACAACTTTTAAAGTATGGGCACCTACAGCTAGTAAGGTAACATTAAAAAGATATGCTACAGGAAGTGATAATGCAAGTAAAGAAGCAGTAGAACCAAAATCACTTGGAAATGTTCAAATGACTAAGGATGATAAAACAGGAGTTTGGACTGCTGTAGTAGAAGGAGATATTAAAAATACTTACTATACTTATGATGTAGATGGAAGGGAAACACAAGATATATATAGTAAATCTACTGGAGTTAATGGTGACAGATCAATGGTAATTGATTTAGATTCAACAAATCCAGAAGGATGGGAAAATGATAAAAGAGTAGATTCACCTAATCAAACAGATGCTGTTGTATGGGAAGTCCATGTAAAGGATTTTTCTTATGATAAAAATTCTGGTATAAGTGATAAAAACAGAGGTAAATATTTAGCATTTACTGAACAAGGTACAAAATATTCTGGAACAGATATAAAAACAGGTATTGATCATTTGAAGGAACTTGGAGTAACACATGTTCAAATATTACCAATGTATGATTATGCATCTGTAGATGAAGCTGGAAGTGATGATCAATTTAACTGGGGATATGATCCTAAAAACTTTAATACGCCAGAAGGTTCATATTCATCTAATCCATATGATGGTAATGCAAGAGTTACTGAATTAAAAGAAATGGTACAAGCTCTTCATAATGCTGGAATTGGTGTAATAATGGATGTGGTTTATAACCATTCTTATGCACCTTTTGGACAAGGCGGTAATCAAAATGATTTCCAAAAGAGTCAAAAATCAGCTTTTGATATGACAGTACCAGGATATTATTATACATCAACTGACTGGTCTGGATGTGGAAATTCATTTGATACTACTAAGCCTATGTATAGAAAATTTGTTGTAGATTCTATGAAATACTGGGCAGAAGAATATCACTTAGATGGATTTAGATTTGACCTTATGGGAATAATTGATAATCAAACTTTAACAGAAGTAAGAAATGAATTAAATAAAATAGATCCACAAATAAAAATATGGGGAGAACCATGGTGTGGTGATGGATCTAAGAATTCTATGGCTGGATATGGAAATAAAGCTAATATTAAAAATTTAGATAGTAATATTGCAGTATTTAGTGATAATGCTAGAGATGCAATAAAAGGAAAGACATGGGATGGTAAATTATCAAATAATGGATGGGTTGAAGGAAACGCTGCAAGACAAACTGAAGTTATTGCTGGTATAAAGGCTATGTGTGGTGACGATGACAATGTAAATAAAAATGTTTGGTCTAAGCAACCTTCTCAAGTTGTAACTTATACATCATGTCATGATAATCATGCATTATATGATATGTTATGTATGGCTACCAATAAATCTCAAAACGGTCAAAGAGATGATCAAATAGTTAATATGAATAAATTAGCAGCTTCACTTGTGCTTACATCACAAGGTGTTTCATTTATGCAAGCTGGTGAAGAATTTGGTAGAAGTAAACTTGGAGATCATAACAGTTATCAATCAAGTCCTAATATAAATAAACTTGATTGGGGAAGATTAGAAACATTTAGTGATTTAAATAGCTATTATACTGGTCTTATAAAAATAAGAAATAATTTTTCTGCTTTTAGAGATCCAACATATAATGCTGCTAATAGAATACAGTGGCTTTCAACACCTAGTACAAGTCAAATAGGATATTCATTATCTAATAATACAAAAGGTGAATGGAGTAAGGTTGTATGTTTATTTAACTCAAATACTCAAGGTAGTGCTACAATTAATTTACCAAGTGGAAATTGGACAATAGTTGCAAATGATAAAAAGGCTGGTACTGATTCTTTAGGAACTGCATCAGATTCAGTTACTCTTCCAGCTAGTTCTGCAATGATTCTTGTAGATAAGTCAAGCTTTGATACAACTGTTATAGCAGATAAGGGTACTGTAACTGTTAAATGTGTAGATGAAGATGGAAATTCTATTGCAAAAGATACTACTATGTCAGGAAAGCAAGGAACAAAATTTGAAGTTACTGCACCTGAAATAGAAGGTTATGATTTAGTAAATGCAAAAGAAAATATTAAAACAGGAACTTATACTGAAAAAGATCAAACTGTTACATTTACTTATAAGAAAGATTCAACTCCTAGAGGTACAGTAACAGTTAAGTGCATTGATGTTGAAACTAATAAAGAAATTCAAGCTGATACTGTAACAACAAAGAAAGTAGGTACATCTTATAAAACAAATACTCCAGAAGTGGCAGGATATACTGTAGATGATACTTATATGCCAAAGAATGCAGAGGGTACTTATACAGATTCTAATATTGATGTTGTTTACTATTTCTTAAAAGCATCAGAAGCTGAAACTTCTGATTCAATAACAATTCATTATTATAATGCTAATAATTGGGCTACACCTTCAATTTATGCTTATTTAGATGGCAAGACTGCAACTGAACTTACAGGAAAATGGCCAGGTACAGCTATGACTAAGGATTCAAAAACTGGTTGGTATACATTTACTATTAAAGCAAAAGATGCGAAAGTAATAATTAATGATGGCACAGCAGCTGGAGAAAAAGAACCAGCAGGACAAGATGCTCCAGGATATCCTTGTCCTACTGCTGGAGATTATAATATTGAAAATGGTAAGGTAACTGAAAATAAAATATTTGTACAAGATAAATTTATTGTAAGATCAATTTATGTTGATAAGGATAGTAACGAAGAAATTGCACCTTCAACTGTTCAAATTCTTGAAGCTGATGCAGAATACAATACAAAATCAGTAGATGTAGATGGATACACATTATATGCTTTTTCAAATAATGCTGAAGGTGTTGTAGAAGATAAAAATATTTTAGTTAATTATATATACACTAAGGATCAGGATCCAATAGATACAAAAGGTAAAGTAATTGTATCTTATGTTGATGAAGATGGAAATGCAATTAAAAAATCAACTACTATTACAGGAAATGTAGGTAAAAAATATACAGTAACACCAGCAGAGATAGATGGATATACTTTAAAAGAAACTCCAGACAATATTAAGGGAAAATTTACAAAGGAAGATCAAAAGGTAGTATTAGTTTATTCAGAAAATGAAATAGTTGATCCTGAAATTGGGAAAGTTATAGTTAAATATTTAGATAAAGACACAAAGGAAGCTATTGCTGATAATGAGATATTTGAAGGTAATGTAGGAGAAACTTATAAAGTAAGTGCTAAGGACATTGATGGATATAAACTTGTAGAAGTTCCTGATAATGAAGAAGGAATTTATGAAGAAAATTCTCAAACTGTAACTTACTATTATACTAAAAATTCTACAAAGCCAGATGAACCTGATAAGCCAGATGAACCTGATAATCCAGATGAACCTGATAATCCAGGAACTACAACTCCAGGTGACAAGCCATCTAAACCTGATGTGCCAGATAGTGGTGATATTACTGAACCAGATCAACCAGGTGAAGATAAACCAGGTGAAGATAAACCAGGTGAAGATAAGCCAGGCGAAGATAAACCAGGTGAAGGTAAACCAGGTGAAGGTAAACCAGGTCAAACATCTGATACAAGTTCAGTTATTATGATACTTGTAATTATGTCAACAGCAGTAGTTGTTTTAAAAAAATTTGCAAGAAAAACAATTAAATAAAAAATAATAAAATGTCCTTCTTAATATAATGTATAACATTATTGAGAGGGACGTTTTTTGTTAAAAAACCATAAAAATCATAAAATTTTTGTGTAAAGAATGTTACAAATATGTAAATAAAATATTGAAATTGTATACATTTTCATTTATAATAATATTAATGATAAATTGTAATTATGTTATATAAATGTAATTTTAATTATAATAATTAAAATTAAAAACTTAAAGGGGAGATTACATTGAAAAAATCAATAAAGAGATTAAGTAGTATTGTATCTATGGCTGCAATTATTTCAACTACTTTTGGGGCTAATATGGTAAGTGCACAAACTACACTTTCACCTTATAATGAAAATTCAAGACTTGAAGCTGCTGGTACTGCAGCTGAATCAGATGGAATGTATGCAACAAATCCTAATGATGGTGTTGGTAAAAATAAGACTATTTCAAGTTTTGCTGATTGGACTGAAGATTGTTTAATAGCACAAGGAGAGGCTAATGATGATCCTCGTGTATATAGACCAAATTCTATGTATGAAATACCTTGGGATTTATATTCGTTATATGGTGCATGGGATGACAAAAATGTATATTTAATGTGGCAGTATGTAAATGTCCAGGACGTTGTAGCACCAGGTGATGATTATCCATTGACTGGAAATGGAAAACCATATGTTTCTGATGTACCTCAAGTATTAGCGTTTAATATAGATCCTAATAAGGGAGCAACTGGCGGTACATTACCAGCTAAAAACAATTATGTATGGGGTTGCCCAATAGATTTTACAACTAAAGTTGATAAAACAATGTATTTTTCAACAAAACCAGGGGTTGGTGAACCAGCTATTTTTTCAGCAGGTAGTGATGGAAAATTTGACGATAGTGCTTCAGGACCTGTAGCATTTAAAGATGTGGGTATAACATATTCTTATGAAGATGGTTTCTTAGGAAGTAAAATGTATGGTGTGGATAAAGGATACGGAACAAAAAATAATCGTGTACCTGGTGATGGATCAACTGCAACTTTAGTTGATTTTATTGAAAAAGGACATGATACAAAACATGATACAAAGTATATGATTACTATTCCATATGAAGCTCTTGGAATTGATAAAAATTATTTAGAGACAAACGGTATTGGAGTAATGTTTTTATCTACATTTGGATTATCAGCAATGGATTGTTTACCATATGATCCAAGTATGTATGATAATGCTGATTTAGATGATACAGAAGCATCTCAAGAAAATAATTCAAGAGAAAAGAGTGATAAAGATAATATTACAGTGCCACTTGCAAGTTTAGGTAAACTTAGAGAACCTGGAACTGGTAAAGTAGATCCACCAATAACAAAAGATCCAGTAATTAATGATTTAACAAAAGATAAAAAAGAAGTAGTAGTTGGAGATGAAGTTAAATTTACATGTGATGCAAATGATGCAACATCATATAGCTTTACAATAGATGGTAAGGCAGTAGATGAATCAGAAGTATCAAAAAATGTATTAACTCATAAATTTGATAAAGAAGGTACTTACAAAGTAGCAGTTACAGCAAAGGGTGCTACAGGCACAAAGGATGCTACTAAGGAAATAGAGGTAAAAGTAAATACAGCTGGAGATGATCCAGAACCAGGTGATTTTGAAATTTCAAAATTTACTGCATCACCAAAAGATTCATGTGAAGTAGAAGACAGTGTTAAGTTAGAAGCATCAGCAACTGGCGAAGATGAATATGAATACAAATTTACAGTAGTAGATGAAGATGATGAAGAAACAGTAATACAAGATTATTCATCTAAAGTAGTAGCTACATGGACACCAGAAGATGAAGGAAGTTATACATTAAGAGTATATGCAAAAGTAGATGGTTCAGAAGATTCAACAGCAATATCAAAGGATATTGAAAACTTTGAGGTAACAGCAAAATCTGAAACAAAAAAATTAACAATGGATAGTTTTGATGCAGATGTGGAAGAAGGAACAATAGAACCTAACAAAGAAGTTGTTTTCACTGCAGAAGCTTCAGGAAGCGATGACATAACTTATAAATATACAATATCAAAAGATGGTGGAGATGAAGAAGATTTAGAATCAAGTGATGGAGAAGCTACATGGAACCCAGATGAAGAAGGAACTTATGTAATAAAAGTTATAGCATCTAAAGATGGATATAAGGATGCAATAGGAACTAAAACTTATGTGGTTAAGGCAAAAGAAGATAAAAGCTTAATAGCAAAAATATCTACAAAAGCCAAGTTGCAACAAAAGTTAGGAAATAGTGTTAAGTTTACAGCAGATTCAGAAAATGCTGAAGGTGATGTAACATATAAGTTTATAGTAAATAATGAAAAATCTGAGTATTCAGATAAGAAATTCTCAAGTGTATTATCATATGATTTTGAACCAGAAGAAGCAGGAGAATATGAAGTGTATGTAATAGCAAAGGATAAAGAAACAGGAGAAGAAAAAGTTTCAAATAAAATAAAAATAACATTTAAAGATAATAGCAGTACTGAAGAAAAAATTTCAACAGAAATAGATTTATCAAATAAGACACTTACAGCAGGAGATACATTAACAATTACACCATCTACAAAAAATGCAAAGGGCAGTGTTACTTATCAATTGTTAATAGATGGAGAAGAAACAGGAAAAGTAGTAGTAGATGATAAATTATCATGGACAGCAGAAAAGGCAGGAAAATATAAAGTTTCAGTAAAAGCTACAGATGAAGAAGGAAATGAAGCAGTATCAGATGAAATATCAGTAACTGTTAAGGAAAAAGAAAGTAAACCAGATACTCCAGGAGAAAATCCAGGTGATAAACCAGGAGAAGATAGTCCAACAGCAGATAATACACCAGTTAAGGCTCTTGGAATATTAGGGATTTTAGGATCAGCAATAGCTGTATTAAGCAGAAAAAAACAAAATAACTAAAATTTTAAGTTAAGCTCTGGCGTAAAGTCAGGGCTTAATTATTAATTAACCAAATTTAAAAGTGATAAAGAATAAAAGTGAAATGAAGTAAATAATTGAGACCACATTTAAATAGTAATAAAGCAAGAAAAAATTAATATAATTAAATATAGTAAGTGTGGAGAGAATTTTATGGCTTATTATAAAAATAATTATGAAGCTTATTACAGAAGGATAAAAAGTAATTATAATGTAAAAGATGTAGAAAATAGAAAAATGAGTTTATCCCCAAAAAGCAGTATGAGTAATATAATATTTTTTGATATTATAGCAGCACTACTTTTTTTAGCAATATTAATTGGGGGTAAAAATATACAAAATAAAGAAATAAATAATATATACAATAAAATTGAAAATATGATAAAGGAAGAAAATAAATTATTAGAAAATTATAATAGGGATTTTTATAATGAAGTAGTAAATTTTTATAATAATATAATAGAAAATGAATAAGATAATTAATTAATAGGAGCTGTTATTTTGAATAAGCAATTAAAGATATTTTTATTAGAGTTTTTATTGCTCTTATGTTTATGTACTTTATTTAAAAAATTAATTATCGGATATATTTTTATTATATTTCATGAAATTGTGCACATTATAATTGCCCATATGTATAAAATTAAAACCACAAAATTTAATCTGCATGTAACTGGTTCAAGTTGTAGTTTTTCTGATTTTGCAAATCTTAATTATTATGAAAAAATTATAATATATATATCCGGACCTATGTTTAATTTATGTGTTTTTATTATTTTCTTTTTTATTAATAATTTTATATATAACAGTCAATTAATAGGTGATATATCACTTATTAATTTATTTTTATGCATATTTAACTTATTGCCTGCATTTCCACTTGATGGAGGAAGAATATTTGAAGCTTTTTTAAGCAAAGGGCTTTTATATAAGTCTGCAAAAAAAATACTAAAATACACTAGTTTATTTGTATCTTTCATGTTTGTATTTTTATTTGTTTATACAATATATATACATAAAATTAATTTTAGCTTTCTTATAGCTTCTATTTTAATAATGTATTCAACTGCTAAGGAAATGAAAAAGAATATTTTTGTACTTATTTGCAGTATACTTAAAAAGAAAGATTCTTTAATAAAAAAAGGATACATTGAAAATAAAAATATTTCAATATATTATAAATGTACATTAAATAAAGCCATACTATTTTTATGTATGAATAAATTAAATTATATATATGTGGTAGATGATAAATTAAAACTTTTAAAGATAATTAATGAAAATGAGCTTCTTGAAGCTCTAAAGTTATATGGAGATATTACCTTTAAGGATTTTATTGAAAAAACTAAAAGTGAAACTATTTTTAAAGAATGAATATTATAAAATATATAATCTTTTAAGGAGAGTTTTTTATGAATCCATATGAACTTATTATGGTTGCGCAGCAAAGAGTACAAAGTGATCCTGTGTTTGCTCAAAAATTTAATTACTTAATAGGTGAGCTTAATAGTATACCAGGACTTAGAAATGAAGTTATGAAAATTGTAAATATTAATGACCCTAAGAAAAGGGATAAGGCAGTAGAAAGGTTACCTAAAAAAGCTAAAGAAATAGTTAATGAACTTATGATGCTTTTAAATAGTTAATTATAAAATTACAAAAGGTGAAAACGTGGCATAGCCACGTTTTTTATGTTAGAATAAATAGAAAAAGTAAAGCTTTGGAGGATTTTTATGAACGTAAGTAAAGTTAATGATGACATACTTTCAAGAGTTGAAAAGCCAGTTAGATATATTGGTGGTGAATTAAATGAAGTTATTAAAGATGTTAATGATATAGATATAAGATATGCTTTTTGTTTTCCAGATGTGTATGAAGTAGGAATGTCTCATCTTGGAATGAGAATTTTATATCATACCATAAATGAAAGAAAAGATACATATTGTGAGAGAGTTTTTGCTCCATGGCCAGATATGGAAGAGCAGCTTAGGAAAAATAATATACCTTTATATGCTTTAGAAACTAAAGATCCTATTAAAGATTTTGATATGATAGGATTTACACTTCAATATGAAATGAGTTTTACTAATATCTTAAACATGCTAGATATGGCACAAATAAAAGTAAGAGCAGAAGAAAGATCAAATGATGATCCTATTATTATGGCAGGAGGACCTTGTGCTTATAATCCAGAAACCTTAAGTGGAATAATGGACCTTTTCCAAATTGGAGAAGGTGAAGAAATGATGAATGATGTAATAGATCTTTATAAAAAGCATAAAAAAATTGGATTTGACAAAAAAGCATTTTTAAGAGAAGCATCACATATTAGAGGCATATATGTGCCATCTCTTTATGATGTTGAATATAATGAAGATAATACAATAAAATCTTTTAAACCTAAATATGATGATGTGCCTTCTAAGGTTAGAAAGAGAATAATACCAGATTTAGATAAAGTATCTTACCCGGAAGATATTATTGTTCCATATACAGATATAGTACATGACAGAATAGTTCTTGAAACTTTTAGAGGATGTACTAATGGATGTAGATTTTGTCAGGCTGGTATGATATATAGGCCAGTTAGGGAAAAATCAAGAGAAACCCTTTTAAGGCAAGCTAGAAACTTGCTTGAAAATACCGGATATCAAGAAATATCCTTATCTTCATTAAGTACATGTGATTATTCAGATATTCAAAATTTAATACATGATTTAATGACTGAACATAGCGATAATAAAGTTGCAGTAGCTCTTCCTTCTATAAGAGTAGATGCTTTTTCTGTAGATTTAATAAAAGAAATCCAAAAGGTTAAAAAGACCGGTCTTACATTTGCACCAGAGGCAGGTTCTCAAAGAATGAGAGATGTAATTAATAAGGGGTTAACAGAAGAAAGAATACTTGAAGCTGCTAAATCAGCATTTGAAGCTGGATGGGCTACAATTAAGCTTTATTTTATAATAGGACTTCCATATGAAAATATTGAAGATTGTGAAGCTATTGGTGAATTAGCACAAAAAATAGCTGATGAATATTTTGCTGTTCCTAAAAATGTAAGAAGAAAAGGATTAAAAATAACAGTAAGTACATCTATTTTAGTACCTAAGCCATTTACACCATTCCAATGGGCAAAAATGACACCTATTGATGACGTTTCAGATAAAATTGATGCTGTAAAAAGGTCAATAAAGTCAAGAAGCATAACATATAATTATCATTCTCAAACAACTTCATTTATGGAAGCTGTTTTTGCAAGAGGAGATAGAAGAATTTGTGAAGTGCTTGTTAAGGCCTTTGAAAAAGGCTGTAAGTTTGATGGATGGTCACAATACTTTAATTTTGATGCATGGAAAGAGGCTATGGAAGAGTGTAATATAGATGGCAAGTTTTATGCATATAGAGAAAGAAGTTATGATGAAATACTTCCATGGGATTTTATAGATATTGGAGTAAATAAATCTTACTTAAAAAATGAAAATGAAAAAGCTAAAAAAGCCATAACTACACAAAATTGTAGAAAGGGTTGTACTGGTTGTGGAATAAATGTAAACTTTAAGGAAGGAGAATGTTTTTATGGAGCAGTTAAATAATAAAGTAATAAAAGAGCAAGAAGAAAAAAATATTCGCTATTTAATAAAATATACAAAAGAAAGTAACATTAAGTTTATTGCTCATCTTGATTTAATGAGAACTGCTCAAAAAATAGTTAGAAGAGCTAAACTTCCTGTAAAATATTCAAAGGGATTTAATCCTCATATGGCTATGTCTATAGCACAACCTTTAGCTGTTGGTATGTATTCAGCTGGAGAATATATGGACTTAGTATTTGTAGAAGAAGTAGACGAAAAAGAAATTATTGATAGATTAAATGCATGTACTGCATCAGGAATAAAATTTATAAGTGCAAAAAAAATAGTTAATGTTGTAAATCAAAAGAAAGTGCCACAGGCTATGGCTCTTATTGATGCATGCAGATATACTATAAAGATAAAATATGATGATACATCTAATCTAGAAAATGAAATAAGGAATTTACTTAATAAAGAAATGTGGAAGGCCTTGAAAAAAAGCAAAAAAACTGAAAAAGAAATAGATATTAAAGCTTTAGTTTATGACTTTAAATATTGGATAAAGGACAATTTTCTTATATTAAATGTTTTACTTCAATCAGGAAGCAGAGAGCATTTATCTGCAGAATTTTTTACTGATTACATAAAAAATAATACAACAAAAGCTTCAGATTATTTTGTAGATATAAAAAGAGAAGAAATGTATTATAATAAAAATGGCAAGTTAGAGCCAATATATAAAATTAGTACTAATATTTAAGGGGAAATAGTTTTATGAAAGAAATTTTTGTTGAAAGACGAGAAAACACCATAAGAATAGCTATTAAGGAAAATGGTAAGCTTCAAGAATGTATTGATCAAGAAGAAAAAAATGGTCCTGTAATTGGTGAAATTTATAAAGGAAAAATTAAAAATATAGTATCTGCAACTAATTCTGTATTTGTAGATTTAGGATTAGATAAGGATGGATATCTTTATTATAGTAATGATTTAAAATCAAAAGGTATAAAAAAAGGAATGGATATTGCAGTTGAAGTTATAAAAGAGCCTATAGGTGAAAAAGGACCAAAACTTACAACTAATATAAGTCTTCCATCTAAGTATATGGTTATTGAAAAATATGGTTCGGGAATAGAATTTTCTAAAAGATTTAAGGATGAAGTAAAAAAAGAAATAATTCTTGCAGAACTTGGTGATATAAAAAATGAAAAACTCATTATAAGAACTGATGCTGATTCTGTAAGTATAGATGAACTTAAGCGTGAAAAAGATATTCTAATAAATGAATATGAAGAAATAAATAGAAAAATTATGCATTCTACAAAACTTGGCAAGATTTATGGTGAAAATTTAGCCCTTACAAAAATATTAAGAGATAAGGTTGGATTATCAAAAACAAGAATAGTACTTGATAATGAGGATGATTATAATTTTACATGTAATTATTTAAAAGATAAAAATAATGAAAATGTAAAAGTAAATCTTTTTAATGATACAAGGGGAATATTCGAAAGTTATAATATAGAATCAGAGCTTATAAAACTTAGGCATAATAAAGTAAATTTACCTTGTGGTGGTTCAATTGTAATTGATAAAACAGAAGCTATGTATGTAATAGATGTAAATACAGGTCATAATGTTAAGGAGAGAACTTTTGAAAAGACAATTTTAGAAACTAATATAGAAGCTGCAAGGGAAATAGGAAGGCAAATACTTCTTCGTAATTTAAGTGGAATAATTGTAATAGATTTTATTGATCAAAGAGAAAAATCTAATAGAAATCATGTTATGAGAGAACTTAAAGAAAGTTTAAAGGAGGATGCTGGAAATATAAAGATTTTTCCATTTACAGAACTTAATTTAGTACAAATATCTAGAAAAAGAAGAGGCAAAAGTATATACGAATATATGGAAGAAAGATGTCCTTTATGTCATGGGCAAGGTAGATTATTAAAATTATCATATATTGAAGGCCTTATACATAATGAAATATTAAAATATTTTAATGAAAATGGTATAACAGAGTTTTATATTGAACTTGATGAAGTTTATGAAAGCAGAGTGAAAGGTGATATAGTATCATTCTTAACTAATATAGCAGCACTAGATTTGAAAATATATATAAATTATATTAATGGAATAGAAGGATATAGAGTAGAACCTCTTATATTTCAAAGCCAAAAGAAAAATTTAGAAAATTATTTAATTACATTAGATTAGAAACAGAAAAAAACTTATATTTTAAAAGAAGGAGCTGTGAAAAAATGAGAAATCATTTTTTTGCAGCTCTTTTTTCAATTAATTTTATGAATATTTATTATAAGTATATTAAAAAAGGGCATAAATGCCCCTTTCCCCAGAAATTATGTACATTT
>JAAYQS010000133.1 GCA_012519155.1 Clostridiales bacterium | reverse complement strand
TTATATAATTTGTAATTCTTAATATATAATATTATTATATATTAACATATTATTAGAATTAATATGAGGAGGTAAATAGATATGATTTCTAGAGAAAATGCAAAGCTTGTACTTCAGAAGTGTTTAGAAACTGGAGGAGATTTTGCAGAAATATTTGAAGAAGATGTAATAAGCAATTCAATTAGTATACTAAAAAATAAAGTTGAAAATGCTTTAGGAGGAAGGACATATGGTATAGGTATAAGAATTTTTAGTGGACTTAAATGTGTATATGCTTATACAAATAATAATTCATTAAATTCCTTACTAGATACAGCAACAAAGGCTGCTTTATCTTTGGGAGAACTTAAAGAAAATAAAACTGTAATTTTAAATCCTAGTACTAAAGCCCATAATATTCATAATATTTCAATATATCCAAACACAGTTTTATATGATAAAAAAATTCTAGTAATGAGAGATGCTTATAATAGTGCTAAATCTTATTCAAATGAAATTTCAGATGTAAGTGTTTCTTATGTTGATAAGGATCAAAAAATACTTATAGCAAATTCTGAAGGATTATATACAGAAGACAGAAGAATAAGAACAAGGCTAGGTATAAATGCTATAGCATCTAACGGTGTAGAAAATCAAACAGGATTTGAGGGACCAGGAGCATTAAAAGGATTTGAATTGTTTGAAACAGTAGATCCTATTTATTATGGCAGAGAAGCAGCTAGAACAGCAGTTACAATGCTTAATGCAAGAAATTGTCCTGCTGGTAAGATGATGGTAGCAATAGATAATGGCTTTGGAGGAGTAATTTTTCACGAAGCATGTGGACATTCATTAGAAGCTACATCCGTTGCTAAAGGAAATTCTGTATTTTCAGAAAAACTCGGACAAAAAATAGCATCAAGTAAAGTTACAGCTATTGATGATGGAACAATTAAAAATTCATGGGGTTCTATTAATATAGATGATGAAGGAAACAAATCTCAAAAAAATGTGTTAATTGAAAATGGGATTTTAAAATCTTATATGATAGATAAATTAAATGGTAGAAGAATGAAAATGAAGCCTACAGGAAGTGGTAGAAGACAAAGCTATAAGTTCGCACCTACATCTAGAATGACTAATACATATATTCAAGCTGGAAGTGATGAGAGGGCCGATATAATAAAATCTATTAGCGATGGATTATATGCTAAAAAACTTGGAGGAGGTTCAGTAAATCCAGTTACAGGTGAATTTAATTTTGCTGTAGCAGAAGGATATATAGTTAAAAATGGAGTGATTCAAGAACCTGTAAGAGGAGCTAGCTTAATTGGTAAAGGTAAAGATGTGTTAATGGATATTGATATGGTTTCAAAGGATGTAAAGCAGGCTCAAGGAATGTGTGGTTCATCATCTGGAAGTATACCTGTAAATGTTGGTCAGCCAATGATAAGAGTAAAAGAAATTACAGTAGGTGGAAGATAGAGGTGAGTATATATGGAATTTAATGAATTTAAAGAAAAGTTATTTAAAAAGGCTAAGGAAGCTGGATTTACTGATTGTGAAGTGTATTTTGCTGATAGAGAAAGTTTAAGTATTACTGTATATGAACAGGAAGTAGATAAATATAATTTAAATAAAACATTTGGGCTTTCTTTTAGAGGTTTATATAATGATAAAATGGGCTATTCTTACACTGAAATTTTAGATGATGATGCTATAGATATGCTCATTAATAATGCTATTGAAGGAGCAAAATCAATAGAAAGTACAGATAAACAATTTATATATAAGGGAGATAGTGAATATGAAAATGTAAAAACATATTCAAAGGAACTTGAAAATCTTGATACAGAAAAGCTTATACAAATAACAAAAGATATGGAGAAAAATTCAAAAGAATATTCTAATAAAGTAGTTAATGTCGCAGGATGCAGTTTATCATATGGTCAATCTAATTATGGTATTTTTAATACTCTTGGGCTTAAACTTACTAATAAGAGTAATATTCTATCTGCTTATGTGTGTCCTGTAATTGAGGATAATAATGAAAAATATGATGGTACTGGATATATTGTTGCAGAGAGCTTAAAAGAAGTAGATCCTATGAAAGTTGCAAAAATGGGAGTAGATGAAGCATTATCAAGAATAGGTGGTAAATCTATAAAATCAGCTAAATATAATGCAATAATTTATAATGAAGCAATGGTTTCATTAATAGGAGCATTTATTAGTATTTTTGATGCAGATGCGGCACAAAAGGGATTGTCTCTTTTAAAAGATAAGGAGGGAGAAAAAATAGCATCAGATGCAGTAACAATAATAGATAATCCTCTTTTGGAAAGAGGACTTTCATCAACACCATTTGATGATGAAGGTGTAAAAACTTATAAAAAGGATATAATAAAAGAAGGAAGATTGGTAACATTACTTCATAATTTAAAGACTGCTAATAAAGCTGGTGTGAAGTCAACTGGTAATGGCTTCAAGTCTTCTTATGCATCACCTGTTAGCGTATCTCCAACTAATTTTTATATACAAAATGGTAAAAAGTCATTAGATGATCTTATGAATGAAATGTCAGAAGGTATTCTTTTAACTGAATTTGCAGGACTTCATTCAGGAGCTAATTATATTACAGGTGATTTTTCTCTTGCAGCTAAGGGCTTTTATATTAAAGGTGGTAAAAAGTTATTTCCTGTAGAACAAATTACAGCATCAGGAAACTTTTTTCAGTTGCTAAAAGATATAAAAGAAGTTGGAAGTGATTTGAAGTTCCCATTGAGTAGTATAGGTTCTCCATCAATAAGAATTAATGAAATATCTATAGCTGGTAAATAATAAAAGGAGCTGTGAAAAAATGAGAAATCATTTTTTTGCAGCTCTTTTTTCAATTAATTTTATGAATATTTATTATAAGTATATTAAAAAAGGGCATAAATGCCCCTTTCCCCAGAAATTATGTACATTT
>JAAYQS010000132.1 GCA_012519155.1 Clostridiales bacterium | reverse complement strand
TTTTTAAAATTGTATCAAAGACGGTAAGAAGATAGATCCACCTTATAATACTGGTAATGACTTTGTATATAAGGATGATTTTAAAGATAATATTGAGAACTATCTTGAGATTACAGGACAAAAGGATGCAGAAGGTAATAAGACTACAACTAATACGGAAGCAAATGGAAGATATCATTCTAATTGGCTTAATATGATGTATCCTAGATTAAAGCTGGCTAGAAATCTGCTTCGAGATGATGGAGTGATTTTTATTTCTATAGATGATAATGAAGTAGATAATTTGAAGAGGATGTTAGACGAAATATATGGAGAAGAAAACTTTTTGGGTAGGATAATGCCAGTAGTTAATCCGGGAGGAAGAGATTATAAGCAAATTGCAATAACTCATGAATATTTATTGGTATATAGTAAAAGTGATTCGACTGAATTACAAGAGATTTCCAAAGAAGTAGATTTTAAAATGTATGATTCTAAGGGAGGATATGAAATAAGAGATTTAAGAAATAGAAATCCAAAATTTCATTCTGGAAATAGGCCGAATTTGTTTTATCCGTTTTATATAAATACTAAAGTTAAGGATAAGTATGGATGTTGTGGTGTGAGTTTAGAAAAGGGAAATGGATATAATATAGAGATTAAACCTTACAATAGTATTGGTAAAGAAAGTGTTTGGAGATGGGGAAGAAATAAGGCTAATGAAAATATAGTGTTAGGAGATATAGATAAGAGTCAAATTGTCGCTAAACCTAAAAATGATGGGGGATGGACAATAAGTGAAAAAAATAGAAGAAGTACTACGAAGGTAAAATCTATTTGGTCAGAAACTGAAATGAGAACAGAGGAAGGTACAAGAATGATAAGAAAAATTTTTGGATTTACTCCGTTTGATCATCCTAAACCTGTAGATTTTATTAAAAGATTAATCGAAATGTCAGGTGAGTGTGATATAATTTTAGATTTTTTTTCTGGATCAGGAAGTACAGCTCAAGCAATTCTTGAAAGTAACTTAAGCGATAGATTTAAAAGAAAATTTATTATGGTTCAGTTACCGGAAAAAATTAATGAAAAAAGTGAGGCATTTAAGAATGGGTATAGAAATATATGTGAAATAGGCAAAGATAGAATAATAAAAGTTGGAGAAAAATTAACAAAAGAAAATAAAGATAAAGAAGGAATTGAAGATTTAGATATAGGCTTTAAAGTATTTAAACTAGATTCTTCTAATATCAATAGATGGGATTCTTCTTATGATCAAGACTTAGAGCATAATTTATTGTCTAGTATTGATAATATAAAAGAAGGTAGAACTGAAGAGGACATTCTTTATGAAGTACTTCTTAAATATGGTATAGACTTAAATATGCCAATTGAAGAACATGATATTAATGGAAAGAAAGTATTTGATATAGGATTTGGTGCTATAATTGCCTGCTTAGATGATAATATATCTTTAGAGGTGGTTGAGGAAATAGGAAAACTTAAAGAAGAATTAAATCCTGATACTTGTAGAGTTGTCTTTATGGATAATGGATTTAGTAGTGATTCAGTAAAAACAAATGCTGTTCAAATATTAAAGAGATTTAATATAGAAGATGTTAAGAGCATATAGGAGGCTGAATTATGAAAATACAATTTAGTGATAAGTTAGAATATCAAAAGGAAGCCATTGATTCAATAGTTAATGTTTTTGAAGGACAGGAAGCAGCACAAGATAATTTTACAGTAACAGTGCAGGGAGCACAGGTAGGGCTATTTGAAAATGAACTTGGTATAGGAAATAGACTTGATATAACAACAGAAGAAATACAAGAGAATATTAATAAAATTCAGATGGAGAATGCTCTTCCTAAAACTAATTTTACTGAGAAACCTTTAAATTTATCAGTAGAAATGGAAACTGGTACTGGTAAGACTTATGTGTATTTAAGAACTATTTTTGAGCTTAATAAGAAATATGGATTTACTAAATTTATAATTGTTGTACCTTCATTAGCCATTAAAGAAGGTGTATATAAATCATTACAGATTACAGAAGAACATTTTAAGAGATTATATGAGAATACTATATATGATTATTTTATATATGATTCTCAAAAGTTAGATCAAGTAAGAAGTTATGCTACAAGTTCAAATATAGAAATAATGGTCATTAACATAGATGCTTTTAGGAAAAGTTTTACTGATCCAGAGAAAGAAACTAGTGCTAATATAATTCATAGAGCCAATGATAAATTAAGCGGGCATAAGCCAATAGAGTTTATTCAGCAGACTAATCCTATAGTAATAATAGATGAACCTCAAAGTGTAGATAATACACCTAAGTCAAAAGAAGCTATAGCATCACTTAATCCACTTGCAATACTTAGATATTCTGCAACTCATAAAGAAAAGATTAATATGGTATATAAACTTGATTCAGTTGATGCCTATGAAAAAGAATTAGTAAAACAAATAGAAGTTATATCAGTAATGCCTAAGGATAGTAATAATAATCCATATGTAAAGCTTGTTAATGCAAGCAGTACTAAATCAGGAATATCAGCTAAAGTTGAAATAGATGTTTTAGATAAAGGAAAGGTTAAAAGAGTATCTAAAACAGTTAAAAAAGGAACTGATTTAGAGCAGTTAACTGGCAGACAATTATATGAAGGATTTATTATTGACGAGATTAATTGTGAAAAAGGCAAAGAATATATTACATTTACAAGCAATGATATATTAATTGAAAAAGGTGAAACTTACGGTGATATTGATCAAGATGCACTTAAGAGGGTACAGATAAGAAAAACTATAGAGGAACATTTAAATAAAGAATTAAAGCTTACTAAGGAAGGCATAAAAGTATTAAGCTTATTCTTTATAGATAAAGTTGCTAATTATAGAGATTATGATGAAGAAGGTAATCCTATAAAAGGCAAATATGCTATTATGTTTGAGGAAGAATATAGAAAGCTTATGAGAAAACCTAAGTATAATACATTATTCCATGATGTAGACCTTGATACTATAGCAGAAGAAGTTCATGGTGGATATTTTGCTATGGATAAGAAGAAAGATGCTAAAGGAAATGCTATATATAAGGAAACAAGAGGGGACGAAGGAAAGTCTCAAGCAGATGAAGATGCTTATTCCTTAATAATGAAAGATAAAGAAAAGTTGTTAAGTTTCGATACGAAACTAAGATTTATTTTTTCTCACTCTGCATTAAGAGAAGGATGGGATAATCCTAATGTATTTCAAATTTGTACATTAAATGAAACAAAATCTGAAATTAAAAAGAGACAGGAAATCGGAAGAGGTTTAAGACTTGCTGTAAATCAGAACGGTGAAAGAGTATATGGTCATGATGTGAATACTTTGACTGTTATGGTTAATGAATCTTATGAGGATTTTGTAACTAAACTTCAACATGAAATGGAAGAGGAAGAAGGAATTAAGTTCGGTGTGATAGATAAGTTTATATTCTCTAATATAACTTATGAAATAAGTGAAGGCGTTAAGACACAAGTAGGATCAAGTGATTCAGAGAAGATATGGAATTATTTAAAAGAAGAAAAATTAATTGATTCTAAAGGCAAAATTCAAGAAAAATTAAAATTAGAACTAAAGCATGATACATTAAAATTACCTGAAGAGTTTAGTAAAGCACAGCCAATGATAGTAAAGAAACTTACAAGATTTGCAGGAAATCTTACTAATATCAAGGATGGAAATAAAAAGCAGGAAATTCATTTAAATAAGGAAAGATTCATAAGTCCTGAGTTTATTGATTTATGGAATAGAATAAAGTATAAAACAACTTATTCTGTTGACTTTGATAGTGAAGAACTTATACACGCATGTGTTAAAGCATTGCAGGAAGACTTAAAAGTCAGCAGTGTTAAAATTGAAGTTATTAAGGCTCAGACAAAAATAGCAGAAGAAGGCGTAACTGCAAAAGAAAAAGATAAGAACTTAGTTGCTATAAAAGAAAAAGCAGCATTACCTGATATACTTACTTACTTGCAGAATGAAACTAATCTAACAAGAAGAACTATAGCCAATATCTTAGTTAAAAGTGGTCAGCTAGAACATTTTAAAATGAATCCAAGCAAGTTTATACAGGAAGCTGCCATTATAATAAAAAGAACACTTAGTACTTTTATTGTTGATGGAATTAAGTATGAAAAAATTGGTGATGAAGAATATGCTGTGCAGGAAGTATTTAAGGATGAAGAGCTTTATGGCTATTTAACAGAGGATATAATTCCAAGCAGTAGATCAATATATAACTATATTAAGTATGATTCAAATGTAGAAAAAAGCTTTGCTGAGAAATTAGAAGAAAATGAAAGTGTAAAAGTATATGCAAAGCTTCCTAGTGACTTTAAAATTGATACTCCAATAGGTAAATATAATCCAGACTGGGCAATACTTATCGAAAAAGATGGAGAAGAAAAACTTTACTTTGTAGTTGAAACAAAGGGAACAGATCAAATTGCACTACTTAAAGATGCAGAAAAAGCAAAGATAAGATGTGCTAAAAAGCATTTTAGCGCATTAAATACAGAGGTTACAGCAGTACAAGCAAGTTCTTTTGAAGGATTTGTTGAGGATAATGTTTATAAAGGGTAAGGGAGAGAATATTAATGGCAGATATTAAATATGAGATAGAGAAGGAATTAGGTTCTATATCTGAATCACCTAAGGGATGGAGTAAAGAACTTAATTTAATAAGCTGGAATGGAAAAGAAGCTAAATATGATTTGAGAGATTGGGCGCCTGATCATAAGAAGATGGGAAAAGGAATAACATTAAGCTTAGATGAGTTAAAATCATTAAAGAAGTTACTAAGTGAATTGGATATATAGATTTATGTTAAAAGGGAGAAGCTATAAATTTAGTTTCTCTCTTGGATTGTCAACATTTTTTAATACAATTTTTATTCGGTCATATTTGCAAGTCTATACTCAACTGGCGTCATATAATTTAATGAACTGTGAATGCGTTTGTTATTGTACCACAATACATAACTTCTAAGTTCTAATTTAAGTTCCTCTAAATTGTTAAAAATTCTATCAAATGCAAATTCTGTTTTTATTATTTTATATACAGCTTCTGCAACGGCATTGTCATAAGGACAACCCTTTTTACTTAGAGATCTTTTTATTTCAAAAGTATCAAGAAGTTCATCAATAATTTTATTTTTAAATTCATTGCCCCTATCTGTATGAAAAATCTTTACCTTCTTTAAATTAATTGTAGAATTCATAAATGCTTCATATACTAGCTTA
>JAAYQS010000131.1 GCA_012519155.1 Clostridiales bacterium | reverse complement strand
ACTAATGCTAAACAAAAAATGTTTTTTATATTCTTTTAAAATCATATGACTAATTGTTGTTATTTTCATTTTCTATAAACTCCATTTTACTCGATATGAAATTGATCAATAACCAAAAATATATAATTAAATAAACAATTAAATGCAAATTATGCAGTATAATTGCTTCCCATTTTACGACATTTTCTAAAATAAAAGTGTAACATCTTCCAGCAGTAAAATCTAACACTGGTATATATCTGTTTTTCAACATAAAGTACTCAAGTGGTAAAGTCATTATAATAAATAAAACAATTGGAATTATAGGCAAACTATTACTATATTTTTGTATTTTAGCTGATAAAAAAAATAATGTATATACAATGCACTGTACAAATACTGTTAATAGTACATATCTTACAATTGAAAATATATACTTCACCCCCAACTCACTTTCAAATAATGAATTGGTAAAATTAGCATTAAAAACTTTTATAAATAACACTGGTAAAATAAAAATAAATAACAAATATATTATCGAAGAAAAAAATAGAACCCAATAATCACTTATTATCATGTTTTTTTTGTTTTCTATTCTTGAAATATAATTATAATAAATTGTAAAAATACTTCTCATGTGTATTATTATCAAAAACGGAATACATAGCACCCATAAAAATATATCAATTTCAAATATTTTCATATACATACCAAGATTACCAATATTGCCCGTAATTGTATAGAATATTAGAAACAAAATTTGTATACTTATAATAATATACGTTAATTTTGAAGTATAAATCAATTTTATCTTTCTTTTCATTAAGTTAAAAACATTCATTTAATTCCCTCTTTTTAAATAAATCTTTTCTGAAATATACACCAATATAACTCCTAAAATAATATATAAGGTCATCATCATAAAAAAACTTCCCATACTAAAGTTTGCTGAAATATGTGGTTTCATAAGCACATTAGGTTTCATTGATAGAGGGAGAATCATATCAAGTATTGTCATTGCTAAAAAAGGAATAATAGTAATAGCAATTTTATTCTTAAAAAATGCAGTTATTCCTGTCGCAAAAAACAAAAAACTAAAATAAAAAATAATATGGGATATATAAATAAAAATAAAATATTTTAATGGTTCCTCATAAAAGTAATTTGTTTTAAAACTAACAATCCCGCTAATAAATTCTAAGCTTGTATCATGTTGTGTAAACATATAAGATATAATTCCAAATAAACATTCCGCACTTCCTAAAACAATTGTCCCTGATAATGCTATAGTAAAAATTTTAGATAAAATATATTTCATTTTTCCTTGCCTACTAATCGTTAAATACCTATATTTATTAAATTTTTCCATTGTATATGTTAGCATATATGGCGTAACAAGCACTAAAGGTGAAAGTGTCTGTATTGCATAATAAGATTGGCTCCATACACGATATACATTTCCAAAATACTTTTGATAAAATATAACATCTTCCATATTTGCTATATCAGTAGCTTTAGCAGCTGTTAATGCTGTTTTCCACCCAGCATAATATGAATTAATAAACATCAAAATTATAATTCCAATAATTAAAAATATATTTGATTTTTTAAATAAAGCTCGTTTCAATTCATTCCTCACACTTATCCCCCGTTAAAATAATTAAACTAAGTTATTGGAGTGAATAATTATTTTATTTAGTTAACTAATAATATTTTACTACATTTTCATGTAATATTTACATTCTAATATGAATCAATATTCCACTGCCCTTGTGTATTAGCTGATTCATACCAAGAACCTGCTTCTCTTGTTGCTCCTAATTTGTAACTATAGTTTTTTTGGGTTATATCCCTTTGAAATTGAGTTATTCCAAATGTTCCTGTTTTAGTTAAAGGTGTTACCCTGTGTTCATTATTTGAATTAAATACACTATATTTAAACTTATTTGTGCATCCATCAGTGTAGGTGCATTCTACAACCGGACTTTCGTCATCTGTATATTTGTATGCGAATGATGAATAAGCCCAAGGACTCATCATACCTGATGTTAAGTCAAATGAAAACTTTGTATTGTATGCATTTACTGTCATAACCATACCTACTAAAATTATAAATACAAAAATCATTTTAGTAATTGTTTTTTTAGATCTTATCATAATATTTACCTCCTATTTTGATTCACTCCAATAACTATGTTGTAATATTATAATAATAACCAGGTCTGCACCAATCATGCGCTTCACACGTATCTTAGCGCTGTTTACAGTCTCTTGAATCTTAAGATAATCAAAAGAACGTTCATTGTAGCAAATACGGCCCTGTAACCATTCTTAATGGCATGTATGCCCAACCCCGACTGACAACATGGTTTTCCCAACGCTAGACGGAAATCCATCTCTTGATTTTCAAATTACACAGCTTCCGGAAATAGCCACAGCAGTTTCACCATCCACAGTCACCACAACTCTAGTTCGATATTTAACACCCGATGTTCCCCTATAACTTTTCGATAAAAATGCACTACCGGTTCCGTTAATGCTCCATGAGGTTACACTTATCCATCCTCCAGAGCTATATCTTTCTAAATACATTGTCCCGCTAATTGGATTTGAAGGGTTTTTTGCTTT
>JAAYQS010000130.1 GCA_012519155.1 Clostridiales bacterium | reverse complement strand
GTCGAATATACATGTTAAGTGATTTCACCCCCATCGTTTTTTGTTTTGGTGTCACTTAACATATTCGATATTAATGGGGTGAAATCCTTTTTTTGTTATTGTAGAAATTAGTAAAATCAACGTTTTAAAATTATGAAATTTACTCTATTAATTATATAACTTCAAAGTTAATAAATTATATAATTACTTGGTTTTAAAATTAATTAATTTATCTTTCTATTTCCACTTTATTATCTAACTTTATATCCTTATTTACATCTTTAGCTTTTTCTTTAGCCTTTTCTATTCTCTCTCTCAAAGACATATCTTTAACTTGTCCACTATATCCATTTAATGAAGGTTCACCTTTCTCTTTAAATGAATAGTATCTATTTCTGCCTGTTATAATATGGTCTAATAAATTTATATCTAAAGCCTTTCCTGCATCTACAAGTCTCGCTGTAATATTTCTATCTTCCACAGAAGGTGTTGGATCTCCTGATGGATGGTTATGGGTTATTATTATATTTTTACTATCTAATAATAATGCTTCCTTCATAATATCCCTTGGATGTACAAGAGAAGCATTTAATGTACCAGTAAATATTGTTTTAGCTTCTATTATTTGATTTTTAGTATCTAAGAAGGCAACTGCTAAGTATTCCCTATCCATAATATTATTAAACCTATTCTTGAAATAATCTCCAATTATCTGAGGACTTGTTATCTTATACACGTGTTTATGTTGATACAGATTACTATATAAATTATTCATTTCAATTATTGATTTAATCTTATCTAACTCTCTTTGATTTGTAGTTAATGATGATGGATGTTCAAATATAGAATTTATACTATATTCCTTTAAATAATTTGTAAGCTTAGTTTTAGAAACCCCTGTTAATTTACTAAATAATTCAATAAACCTACCTTCATCTCGCTTATACATGATAAATACTTCCCATTATATCTAGTAATTCTTTTAGATCCTTAATTTTAGAAATTATATCTTTATCATTAGTAAACTTTTCAGGAGAATCCATAAACTTTATAAGATCATCATCACTTTCAAATTCAATATTTAAGTCTTCATCTATTATGTCCTTAATAAGAGTTATGGCATTTACAGAATTTCTTTCGTCTAAAATATATTCTGTCTTATTTAAATCCTCATTATATTTCACCTATACCACTCCCTATTTAATAGATTTTTACTTCTCTATAAAGATAATTTATATAGTAAAACTAATACCATTCATTTTCGTTTAAAATGTGAAGCCATTCCTTCTTTCCATAAATCTCATATTCAAAACGAAGATATCTATTTTTAATAGTATCTTTTATTTCTAATTTATCTTCTTTGTTTTCCCATACCTTAAAAAGTTCCTTTGATCCATTATTTCTTATTACATATATTTCATGAAGTAAGGTAGTTACATATCCATCATCTGAACTTTCTTGTCCTATGTGCTCCAATTCTTCAACTTCATTAAAGCTAATAGGTTTTATTGTACTTCTAGCTTCAAGACCCCAACCATTGAAAAAATTAAGAATAAACTTTTTATATAAATTCTTATTTTCATCTGTTAAGGTATCATACCCTTCAACTTCAAGTACATCTAATCCATATACATTAAGTTTATTTTCAGTTAATCCATTTATTTTATATTGATCCTCTAATTTTTTATATTCCATAGATACACCCCTTAATTAGATTTGATTAACTTATTCTTTAAATCCTTTAATGCTTCTTTGTGTATCTGTCTATCTTTGTCGTTTTTATCTTCTTTTATTTGCTATTCTAATTCTTCTATTTGTTTTAATATCTTTTCCTTATCTTCTGGAGTAATTACCTTTAGTTTATCCATTTTATCCTCCCTAATATAAAACTTACTTATAATTATTTATTTTCTCTCCAAAATAGTCATCTAAAGCTTCTCTTACAATTTCAGAAAGATCCTTTCCTGTTTCAGCCTTTTCAAATGCTAATGCTTTTACATGTTCAGTTCCTATATAAAATGTTCTAGCTATTATATCTCTTTTCTCTTGTTTCTCTTCCCCTTGCACATCAACTATATCTTTAACTACACTCTTTCTTCTATTTTCTCTTTCTTCAAATTTACTCATATTTATCACTCCTAATCTTCATATTTTTCTATATAATTAAATATTTTTTCATATTCATTTTTTATTTCATAAGCTATATCATTTTTGGGATTTACTACTAAGGGCAAACCTGCATATATTCCATCTTTTACAGTTACAGATTTTTTTATAATCCCTAAAATATCATATTTTTTCTTTAATTGTTCTAACACTTCATTTGAATCCTTAACCCTGGACTCATATTTAGTTACTACAATACCCATAACCTTTAATTTGTCATTTATTAATTCTTTAATATCTTCTACTACTGATAATAAATCACCTAACCCCCTATAGGATAAATAATCTGCTTCTGTTGGAATAACTAAATAATCTGATGTTGATAGAGCATTTATAGTTAAATTACCTAATGATGGTGAACAGTCTATAAAGATATAATCAAAATCATCTATTGCCTTTTCTAATATCCTTTTTAAAGTTGATTCTTTAGCTGTTACAGTATTTAAAAGTGTTTCCTTTGAAGCTAAGTCTATTATAGATGGGATTAAATAAAGGTTTTCTATTCCCTCTACTGGATAAATAGCACTGTTTACATCTAAACTCTTACTCTTTTTATTAATCATATCATCAAATAATGTTGCTATATTATCCTCAAAATCTAATGGTTCTGCTCCTGTGGATATTGTTAAACTGGCTTGACTATCTAAATCAATCATTAAGGTTTTATAACCCTTCATAGCACTTAAAGTGGCTATATTATAAGTTGAAGTAGTCTTCGCAACTCCTCCCTTCTGGTTACATATTGCTATGGTCTTACTCATATCTTTCCCCTCCTTGTTTAATTTGTTAGTTTATTGATTACTTATTTGTTTAATTATTTAATTATTGCATTGTAAAAAAATAAGATTTATTGGTTATGTATAATTATATCATTAACATTAAGTAATTTCTTGATTATTTAATTTATTGTAATTAAAGTTATATAATTTTATAATTATAGATGTTTTTTGTTTTATAGTTACATAGTTTATAAAAACTGTGTCTCAAAAGCTTTATTTTTTATTATGTTTGTAATCTAAATATATCTTTAGAAGTAGAATTGCATTAGTTGAAATAAGAATGAACCAGTTATTTTTCCATATTGTAAAATAGATAAGTACCAAAATACACCAAATAACAAGAAAAACAAAAATTAAGTTATCTTCCTTCAAAACAAATACCTCCTTGATAATGATTCACATAACTCTACAATTATGCAATAACCCAAATTCCTTATTGATTTAATTATTTCATGCCTTGATTTATTGATTATATAATTATATAATTACTTAATTTTAAAATTATAATTAACTAATTTTTCATTAATAATAAGAGATAATTTAAATATCCCTTATTATTCTATTTAAATTTACTGCAAATTCAATCTTATAATCTCTAAAGTATTGAATCATACAAGATTTCATATGATTTTCATAAGATACAATTTCATATCCTTCTGAAATCTCAATATATTTTTCTACAAAAGACTCCATAAAATAAGTTAATGAAAATATATCTTCTGGGTCTATAACATTGTTAAGTAGATCTAAGACTTTTGCATAACTTAATTTACTACCTTTATAATATGTATAATCCACACTAGTCACCATATCAACTAGACAACTAATAGACATATTATAAATTTCCTGTTTAGATTGATTTTTATAAGTATCTTTAAAGTAATCATATTGTGTTAAATGTTTGATAGTTTTTTCCATAAGAGTTTTATCTTTAGCATAATAATATGGAATACCCTTATTTTCCTTTAAGTCCTTCTCTATTTCTTCAATAGTTTTTTCTAACTCTTTCATTCCTTCTTTTTTTTCGAATGAAGGAATGTTTATATTAACACTGTTATTATTAATATTGTTTTTATTAATACTGTTACTATTAGTGTCCTGTTTTTCCATGTACGGTTTTTTCATGTCCTGTTTTTCCATGTACTGAATTTCCATGTCCTGTTTTTTAGGGTACGGGATAAAGCCACTATTTCCAACACACTTACCCATGTCCTGTTTTTTAGGGTACGTTATTTCACTAATCTTTTCTAATTTATTATCTTTATTTTCTACAGCTAACTCATCTGGATTATCAACTAAAAAATAATCATTTACAGATAATTTTCCATTTATTGATCTTTGTTTTGTAGTTATATAATTAAATTCAATTAATTGATTATAATGAGTATAGTAAGTTGTTTCCGATATATTTAAATGAAATAAAATATTACTTCTTTTAGGAAAAGATGAATTTCCACTTCCTGTGTAAGAAGCAAAGTAAGCATATATACCTTTTGCCTTTACACTTAATCGTTCATCTATCATTATGGCTTTAGGTATCATTCCATAACCTAGGGACTTAATACCAGTAAATCTTATTCTTTCATTAGTAATATTAAATTTATCTATTACATTTTCAATATTAGGAGGATTTGATACTAAAGTATAAATATTATTAGCAAAAACTCCTTCTTCTGTTTTATTTCGCTCAACTCTTATATATCCTTCATTAATTAATTGATTGTAGTGCCTATAATAGGCGTCCTTAGACATTTTTAATTGTTTAAGGATATAATCTCTACCTGGGAAAGAACTCGTCCCATTTCCGGCATATGAGGCGAAAAAAGCATATATAGCTTTAGCTTCTAAGGATAAGTTTCTATCAAACATAATTAATTTAGGAATTATTCCAAATCCTTTAAAATTTATACCTTCAACTTTAAGCAAATCCTTAAATTCTTCACTCACTAAGATCCCTCCTTTACTTTTTATATTAGTTTATATACATAAAAAACCTGTCTAGGTATATAAATACACTAAAACAGGCTTGAAAAATTATCTTAATATGATAATATGATATAAAGATAAGTTCTCGCTTATTTAGGTAGTCGCTATACCTATATAAGAATTTAAAAATACGGCAATATTTTTAAATCCTTGAGGACTTTTTTATTTTATTAAAGTGTATCACTTATACACTTTATAATCAATAAACAATTGTGAGAGTAATCTTCCTAAAGGAAGGTTACTTTTTTTATTATTTAATTGCAATCCATTTTAGTTGTTTAATTTATTGTAATTAGAATTTATTAGTTATAATATTTTAAAATTATAACAT
>JAAYQS010000129.1 GCA_012519155.1 Clostridiales bacterium | reverse complement strand
TTTTAGATATTCATTTTCTTCATCTGTTTTATTTTTCTTGTTAATTAACTCCTCTATTATTTTTTCATATTCATCTAGTAAACTATCATATTCTTCATTTTGTTCTTCATATATTTTTTGTTGATTTATAAATTTTTCAGCCTGATCTAATAGTTTCTTTTCATATTCCTTAGAAGCCTCTGTATACCCTTCCTTCTTCCCATCATTTTGTCCAATTTTATATACTGCATTAGCTATTGGATTGTATTTCAAATATACTTTTTTTAATCTTTCCTTTTTATCATCACTACATTCCTCATCAAATACCGCTTTACAAGTATCAACAGTCATATCTAAGGCCAAAGTATGTGGTAACAATATATATTTTACTACTTTTCCAACTCTCATAATAACTCCTCCAATTCTAATTCACTTCCAGAAATTATTTTTTTAAATCCACCGAACACAAATTCTTCTTTTATTTGTCTTATATATTCCGTATCATTAATTAGTCTTTTAATGATCACAATCAGACCTCCAATATCAAGTTGCTTTACTTCCCCCTCATTTCCTGCATACATATTGCCACCAACCCATAAAACATTACTTCCAGTAGCAATAGCATTTGAGTACATAATTATCTTACGTGTTTTTACACTATATAATTCTCTAGAAATTGACATTCCTCTATCATACATTAAAGAATGTAGTGTACTAATAAGTAAATTTATTAATTCTGCTAATTTTGCTGATGTTCCTATTTTAATTATATCTCCTGAACTTATATAACTTGTAAGTTTCTCAACTTCCGTATTAGACAATATAAGATTAGCCCCAGGTATTTGAATTCCACAAGAAGTATATAAATCCGTTCCTATATGAATTATTTGTTTTATTAATGATGCCACAAATGCACTTGGTTGTTCCTTAGTTCGCTCTATCATCTGTTGTAACATCATTACTGTCGATCCATAGGTAGCAATACGGGGATCTTTATATTCAGCTGTAAACACAACATGATTAGTGGTTATAACGGGAATTCTAATAAAATTAGCTATCATTGGTGTTTTAACACAGGAAATTGTGTTAGTCATAATATTACCAGTTCCAAACACCAAACCCAATATTGGATCATGTCCCAATGTTACAAATCTATGATTTGCACCTTTAAATAGTGCTAATTTTTCATCTGGTAACATATCAGATAAATCAAAGTCCCACATTCTATCTTTTTCAAACAGTTTCTGTAACGATTTATCTGTTAAAGGTGCAGTAGCATCATAAGGAACTCCCGTTTTTGTAATAATATGTTCCATAGATGCATAATATGGTCGGTCTTTAGTAGATGCACTTGTATTTAATTTACCTAATAATCTTTCTTGAAATTTGTGAAGTGCCTTTTCATTTCTATTTCCTGCACCAGCTGTTTCTGTTTTAGTAATTTCATTTAAAATAACAATGCGTGCAAGTTGAAGGCCTACTGCAACAAAAAGAAATTTTATATCATTACCTTTTAAACCTGTTTGAATTTCAAATTCTTTATCTAAATCATCAATAATTTTTTTAGAATTACTTGCCACTTCTGCTACTCTATATGATTCATCAGCAATCTTTTTCATATTATTTAATGTTATATTAGAATTTGTTTTTAATTGGGCTCGTTTTTTCTGTAACTCTTCTAATGACATAAATCTCCCTCCCATTTCTTATGCACACTATAAATTTGCTTGTATTTTATACTTTAATTTTATTGCTGATTTATGTATATCACATTAATAATATATTAACCTTAATTAAATATTATTTAACTCCTTATAAACGTAATCATATTTAAATACAAATACTCCTTTTACCAAAGTATAATTTACATACATTTCCTGTTACGTGTAAATATATCATTTTTCATTTACCCCACCTACGTAAAAAATGACGTTTTTTAAAAAGCTTTAGCAAACTAAAGTGCCTATATTATGTATTTATCTCTATCACACACCCTCTAAGGCCCCATTATATCAAGCTTTCAGTTTTTACATTTTATCCAAAGAAAGAATACTGAACACCGTTCACATTCATTCCTTGTACTATACCATTTGGTAATACTGTAGCATTATCTATAACTCTCTTGTCTTTAGCTAATAAATTTATAAATTCTGGTAATGCTACTACATATCTGCCTTCTGCTGGTACATCATTATTGTCTAATTTAGTTCCTAAATCTACTATATAATCATATGCTTCTGATGAAGTAGCTATATTTTTCTTACTAGATGCAGAACCAACACTATTTGCAGATTTAACTCCTGTAGCTGCTTCTGTTAATACAGCTGAATCTATATCTTTCTTGATTGCATAAGCTTGATCTTTAGCTAAAGGTAACATTATATCTCCTGCTAATTGTACTTTATCACAATCGTCAACAGAAAATGCAAAATATTTCTTCTTATCATAAACTAAATCAATACCAGTTGTATTTGCACCTTCAAATGTTACTGTACCATCATAATCTTGTAATCCAGTAGTTAAAGAAGCAGTGTTAAAATGTGCTTTACTTCCTTCTACACTAGATGGTTTTCTTGTAATTAATTCTGCTACAGAAACCCCCTTGAATGATTCTATAATTGCTTCTTCCCATAATTCTTTTTTAAATGTATTTACTGACATTTTTACATTCCTCTTTTCTTATATTTTATAGTAGGCATTATTCTTATTTCTTTAATGTCTAATAAGTTTCAACCGTTTAGTAAAAAGACATATTAAAAGTTGCGGAAATGTGACGAGCTCTATATAATATATTATAGAGTTCGGCGTTTTTCCTCACTTTTTTATCATAAAAATAAAAGCCATTAAATGACTCCTAATTTATTTATTAACCAGCTGCTTTTACAGTAGCGATTAAATTTAATAATGTTTTTTCATAATTGTCATTGGGTTTAATATTACTAACATCTTTACCTTTTAAATATGCTTCAATTATTTCTTCCATTAAATAATCACCTCATTATTTATTTTGTTGTTGATACATTTTTAATAAAGAAGGGTCTTTTAATACATCATTCCAAGTTATTTCACTAGTATTCTTATTTTCTCTTAAGCCCCTATAATTATTTGGACAAAGGATATTGGTATAAGTTATACTAAATATAGTAATTATTGGAGGTAATTTATGAAAGGAAAAACTTATTCAGAAGAATTTAAAAATCAGATATTACAGGAG
>JAAYQS010000128.1 GCA_012519155.1 Clostridiales bacterium | reverse complement strand
CTTTTTTAAATATAAGGTCTTTATTTTCCGGATGCCTTGATAAGCCTTCTTCAACTGTCTTAAAGGCACCTTCTAAATCATTTTCCATCATCTGTATCCCCGTTAGATTATTATATCCTTCTTTTAGATCAGGGCTTTTTTCAATTGATTGCATATAATATTCTTTTGCTTTATCCCATTTATTTTGTTTTCGATATAATGTACCTAATGCCAAATCATACTTTCCTATTGTTGGATTATTAAGAATTAATTTTTGCAAAATCTCTTCCGCCTTTTCATATTCTTGCTGCTCGATTAAGTCTATTGCTTTGGTATACTGCTGTTCGTTATCAGATATTGATATCCCAGACTCATTATTACTAGGCTTAAAAAGTATAATTAAAAGAATAATAATAAAAATAATTCCGATAATGCCTACATATTGATTCTCATTTAGTTTTGCTCTCACTATACTATTTCCTCCTCTCAAGTTATAATTCTAAAAGAGAGCCAATCGAAAAGACTGGCTCTCTTTTAATTATTGTTGTGTTTTTAAATTTATAACCTTATTAGCTTTACCTGACTCATTAAAGTCTACTTCAACTTTATATGGTTCATTAATTGTAAAGTTTGTACCTAATTGTACTGCTACGTATACTTTGCCATCTACTGTTCCATATACATAATCAGTTACATTTGCCATGTTACCATCTGTACCATATTTTACAGATGCAATATCTGCTTTAAGAGCATTTAGATTTGCATAATCGTCAAATACAATTACAAAATAATTTTTAGGATTTAATGGTTCGAATACATCGTTTTTAATGGTATTTGTATTAATATCGAATGTAACAACATTTGTAGCATCATTATATACTGCTGAATATACATATGCAGTAACACCATCAGATGTTACAGGTTGTTGTTTTGCTATCATTATTACATTTACTGTTTCATTGTTATTTGTAATGTTCACTGTTCCTGTTACATCTTGATATCCATCTAGTTTAACTGTATATGCATGATTTCCAGGTACTACTTTGAATTTTAGTTGTCCAGCTGCATCTGTAGTTCCATATAAATGACCTGCTACTGTTACTTCTGCTCCATTTAATGCGTTGCCTTGTGCATCTTTTACATTAAATGTTACATCATATTTTTGTACAGGTTGTTCTTGTGGTTTAATAGTTACAGTTACTGTCTTATCTTCTATATCAGTACCTTTTGCAAAGCGAAGAGTTACATCCTCTGTAACATCTGCTTCTGTTGTATTTTGACTCTTTAATCTTATAGTTCCATCTTCATTCTTAAAGTAAGTAGAGGTCTCAGAAATCATAGTATTTACAGTAATACTAGTGTCTGCAGTTTTACCTGACTGTAACTTTTTAAGCATAGCCTCTACAGCTTCATCTACCTCAACAGTATTAGGAATTGTTACTGCAGCTTCATATTTTGCAGCTTCTAACTGTAAAAGATATTGGTCTGCAGAACCATATGGAACAAAGTCAGTACTATCTAAAGTTGGCTGATTTACGCTCATCTTTTCTATAGGTACAATTTCTGTTACCTCGCCATCTTCCACATACATATCAAAAACTGCCCAATAACGTTGATTTCCTGCACCTAATGGAAGTACAAACTCTCTTAAAACAGTAGTTGTATCTCCCTGTCCTTGATATATCTTTACTTTTGCTTCTGATGATCCTAAATCTGGGTTTCCTGTAAAGTTATGAACAAAGTATCTATACTTTCCGTCTACTAATCTACGAATAGTAACAGTCTCCGGTCCATAACTATTTAGATCATCTAAATCAAGATCTGCATATGTTCCATTTATTCCATAACCATAAGTCTTATCACCATAATAAACATGGAAATTATTTAAAGCATCCCCAGGTGCTGCAGGCCCTAATAAATGTGAATCTACATCTCTTGGCTCTTTTCCCCAAGTAAGCTCAATCTTTACTTCTCCAGATTGTGCAGATAGTGTAGCAATATCCGGTCCATTCATAATATAGCCATTAGAATCACTAGCTACTTGTATATAGGTTTTGATGTAATCCGTATGATTAAGTTCTGCATAATATTGTCCCGGTGCTAGGTTAACTGAATAAAATCCAAAGCGATCAGTTGTAGCTTCTGCTAATACGTTAGTAGAAGTCTCGGATATTTTGAATTTCAATGTCATATTTGGCACACCAAATCCAAATATATTCTTAATTTGTCCTCCAAACCCTTGTGCAACAGTCATACTAGCTGTTTCTTCTCCAACAACTTTATCTGTATTTGAAGTTACAGTTACTTCAAAGGTTTTCCCTACATAATCATATGGAATTGATGCAAATATAAATCTATCCGTTCTGTTATCAAATGCTAAATTCTGTAATACATAATCCGTTCCGTCTATTTTTGCTTCTACTTCAAAATCATCAATAGATAAGCTTCCATTAGCCAATCTTGCACCGTTTTCAAAGTTAAGCGCAATACTATTCATTGTAGGAACAATACTTTCTAATGTAAGAGTACTTGCTAATTCTCCCGGTTCATACTCTATACCTTCTAATTCAATAGAAACATTGTTTTCTACTACTATTTCAGTTGGTCTAGTGTCTAATCTTGAACCACTAGCACCATTAGATACTGTAGCTCTTTGAATAGTAACATTACTTGTTCCTAAAACTTGAGCAACCGCATTTAATACTAACTCTTCAATAGAAGTACCAGCACTTAAGCTAATTCTAACATCTCTTGAAGATGTGGTAACTGTACTAAAGCTTCCGCCTAAAGTTACAGTTGCACCTTCTGGCATAGCACTACTTAGTACTACTCCTGGAGGATTAACGTCTGGTGATAATCCTGTAGTATCAACTAAGACAGGGCTTTGCACCTCAAATACATTAACTTCGGAATCACCAGCTACAACTACTCTAACTCCGCCAGTTTTCTTATCAACTGTAATACTTGCTGTAACAAAATTTGTAAAGTGGATACTGTTTTCTCCACCACCGGCAATGATTGTTTTTCCATTAACCTTTACATCATTAACATCTACGTTTCCTTCTCCTACATTTTCTGAAATAGTTAAGTTCCCTGTAATAACCAAATTAGTTAAAGTTACATTTGGAGCATCAACTATTACATTACCAGATAATGTCTTTCTTTCTGCTGCTGAACCTGTATTTTCTGTGATTCTTATAGTTGTTGTGCTGCTTCCGCCACTAGAGCTTCCGCCGCCGCCACCGTTGTTTGATTTTTCTACTATAGTAGGTTCTTCAACATCATCGGCAACTGTTAATTTTACAGGTTCTTTATCAAATTTAACTCCGTCGGCATTAACTGTTGCTTCTTTAATAGTACCTTTTCCTGTTACCTTAGCTGCTGATTCCAATACCATTTCATCTACTACTGTACCTGTAGGTACATCAACTATTACATCAGCCGAAAGTACTTCTACTGTGTCAAAAGCACCTACTAAGATTATTTTGTTATCTTTAGAAGCCTTAACAACTACTGTTGTAAATCCATCCTTTGATAAATTTCTTTCTTCTAATTTAACCCCTGATTTTGCTGTTACTTCTCCTACTGTAGAAGCACCGGTAACTAACAATCTTACTTTGTTATTATCCTTATCTACTGTCACTTTGCCTAAAGCGGAGTCTTTAATTATAATACTATTTTCTCCTCCACCATAAACATAAGTTGTTCCTTCAACCTTAACATTACTTAAAGTAACTTCACCTTCTCCTATTTCTTCTGATAGGGTTAAGTCTCCCTTAATTGTCATATTGGTTAAAGTAACTCCGGATGCAGTAACCACAACATCCTCTTCAATAACTTCTACATCATCTTTAGGTCCATATGTACCTGCTGCATCATAAACAACAGCTGTTACTTCTTCAGTATCCTCTTCTACTGTTGCTCCTTCTAATGCATTGTTTAAAGTTACAACTGCTTCTGCACGGGTAATATTATTTGATGGCTTAAAGCTTCCATCAGGATAACCACCCATAAAGCCTGCATTAGCTACAGCACCAATTAAGCCTTTACTCCAAGCCGGCATAGATGCAG
>JAAYQS010000127.1 GCA_012519155.1 Clostridiales bacterium | reverse complement strand
ACTTTGTTATATAATTGGTTAAAATATGTTTATAAAATTTATTTAAAGGGGTTTAATATGGAATTACAAATATTAAATAAAAACTTTTATGAAAGAGATACTATTACAGTTGCTAAAGAATTACTTGGAAAATATTTAGTTCATAAAGTAAAGGATAAAATAGTTGGAGGAAAAATTGTAGAAGTAGAAGCATATACAGGAATTAATGATAAAGCTGCCCATGTTTATGGTGGGAAAAAAACTCCAAGGGTTATGCCAATGTATGGTGATGCAGGAAATACATATATTTATTCTATTTATGGAAAATATGTTTGCTTAAATATTATTACAGTAAAAAAAGGTGAACCTCAGGGTGTTTTAATAAGAGCTATAGAACCTTTATTTTCATTAGACTCTATGGCGCAATTTAGATATAATAAACTTTTTAATAGTCTTACAAAAAAGGAAATATTAAATTTGACTTCAGGTCCTTCTAAATTATGTATGGCCCTAAATATAACAAAAGAACAAAATGATAAGTTACTAGGTGAAAATGATATATATATACTAGATAATTGTAAGAATACTAAAGATATGATAGAAAGAAATGAAGAAAAAGAAGGATTAATAGTTTCAAGCAAAAGAATAGGCATTGATTATGCTATGGAAGCAAGGGATTATTTGTATAGATTTTATTTTAAGGATAATCCATATGTATCTATAAAAGATAAAAATTAATAAATTATTTTCTATAAGTTGTTATAATTGGCTTTATAATGGTATAATTATATATGTATTTTGGGGAAAGGGGTTAATTGCTTTGTTAAAAAAAATTAAATATAATTCACCGGTTATACTTACTTTTGTTATTCTTGCTTTTTTAGTGCTATGTATAAATACTTATACTAATGGTTATGCTAATAAGATGTATTTTTCAGTATACCGTAGTTCCATGCATGATTTTAGATTTTTTATAAGACTATTTGCTTATGTATTAGGTCATACATCATGGGAACACTTTACAGGAAACATAATGCTTATTCTTGCTATAGGCCCTATGGTTGAAGAGAAATATGGTAGTCAAAAATTATTAATAATGATCCTTTTTACAACTTTAATAACATCATTATTTAATTTAGCTTTTTTTAATACTGGCATTATTGGAGCTAGTGGAATAGTATTTATGTTAATACTATTAGCGTCCATAACTCAAACATCTGAAGGTGCAATACCACTTACATTGATTTTAGTTGCATTAATATACATAGGAGGCCAAGTTATATCAGGAATATTAAATACTGATAACATATCTCAGCTTTCACATATACTTGGTGGAGCTTGTGGTTGCATATTTGGTCTAGTTTCAAGAAAATCCGAGTAAATTATACATAAAAAAATTTTATAAAGAGTAGGGCAAAAAGCCTTGCTCTTTAATATTATATTATGAAAGGATTGATATTAATGAAAGGAATAGATGTAAGTAATAACAATGGCTCAATTAATTTTAGTAATGTAAAATCAAGTGGAATTGAATGTGTATATGTTAAAGCAACTGAAGGAACAACTTTTGTTGATAAATATAAAAACACATTTTACAATTTGGCTAAGCAAAGTGGATTATATGTAGGATTTTACCATTTCCTTGTTGCCACATCTAGCCCAGAAACCCAGGCAGAAAATTTCTTTAATGAAATAAAAAATTACAAAAATGATTTAGTTCCTATGTTAGATGTTGAAAGGAATTTCACTAATTTAAATGACTATATGTATAGGTTTATTAATAAATTCATATCCTTAAGTAATATGGAAATTGGCATTTATTCTTATACTTCTTTTATAAAGAATTATATTAGCAGTAAATTCAAGGATTACAAATTATGGGAAGCTAATTATAATGACTCGCCATGGAATCTGCCAAATAACTTTTTTAATGTAAGAATTGGTCATCAATATTCAGAATCAGCAAGGGTAAATGGTGTAAATGGAATTTGTGATATAAATGATTTCAATTTAGGTGTATTTATAAATAATTCATCACCTGTTTCACCTATTTCTTATAGTAATGAAAATGAATGTCTAACACTTCAAAGGGAATTAAATGTGCAAGGATTTAAAGATAAAAATGGCAATAAACTTGTTGAAGACGGGATACCTGGTCCTTTAACTTTAAGTGCCTGCCCTGTGGTTAAAAAAGGGGCCAGAGGAAATATTACTACTTGGATTCAATTAAGGTGTGGTGCAAATCCTGATGGAATTTTTGGGAATGATACAGAAAATGCAGTTAAATGGATGCAAAGAAAATGGAATATAAATGATGATGGTATTGTAGGTATTATGACTTGGACTAAATTACTTGGTTTATAGGAGGTATCTAAAATGGAAGAGTGTGAGAGAAAAAAATTGGAGAGATTAGAAACTTTAGCTCATATTCATGCCTTTACTAAACTTGGAACCTTTTATTATGAGATTTTTTTAATAAATGAAGTATACTTTAATGCTAAATTTGAAAACTATAAAAGAAAATGGTAGTAGATGTAGCATAAAAATATTTTTAAAAAAGAGACTGGTTTATTGCCAGTCTTTTTTATGATATAATGATTTAGATTTACAAATGAAAGGAAAGAAAAATTAATGAATAAAGAAAATAAATATTTTTATATAGAAACATGGGGTTGTCAAATGAATGAAGAGGACTCTGAAAAATTATCAGGAATGTTAAAAAGAGCAGGATATTCAAAAACTGAAAATAAAGAAGAAGCATCAATTATAATATTTAATACATGTTGTGTTAGAGAAAATGCAGAAAATAAAGTATTTGGAAACTTAGGTATATTAAAAGCAATGAAAAAGAAAAATCCTGATTTAGTAATTGCAATATGTGGCTGCATGATGCAACAAAAAGGTATGGCAGATAAAATTCTTAAAAAATATCCTTATGTAGATATTATTTTTGGAACACACAATTCTTATAAATTTCCTGAATACTTAAACAAAGTAAAAACAGAAGGTGTTCAAATAAAAGAAATATTTGATAAAGAAACTGATATAATTGAAGGTATTCCTGTAGATAGGGAAAGCTCTATTAAAGCCTTTGTAACAATAATGTATGGTTGCGATAATTTCTGTTCATATTGTGTTGTACCTTATGTAAGGGGTAGAGAAAGAAGTAGAAAACCAGAAGATATTGAAAAGGAAGTTAAAGATTTAGTTTCTAAAGGTTATAAAGAAGTAACACTTCTTGGACAAAATGTTAATTCATATGGTAAGGGCTTAGAAGAAGACATAAACTTTGCTGGTTTATTAAGAAGAATTAACAAAATAGAAGGTCTTGAAAGAATAAGATTTATGTCTAATCATCCAAAAGATATAAATGAAGAGGTAATTTATACAGTAAAAGAATGTAATAAGGTATGTGAGCAAATTCATTTGCCAGTACAAAGTGGTAGTGACAGATTACTAAAATTAATGAATAGACATTATTCAATTGAAAGGTATAAAGAAATTGTATCATTAATTAGAAAAGAAATACCAGAATGTTCAATAACTACAGATATTATTGTAGGATTCCCAGGGGAAACTGAAGAAGATTTTGAATGTACATTAAATCTTGTGAAGGAAGTTAAATATGATTCTGCCTTTACATTTATATATTCAAGAAGAAATAATACTCCAGCAGACAAAATGGAAAATCAAATTCCAGATGATGTTAAACATGAAAGATTTAATAGACTTGTAGAGGCTGTTAATGACAATGTAATTAAAGGAAATAAATTCTATGAAGGAAAAACTGTAGAAGTATTAGTTGAAGGACCAAGTAAACACGATATTTCTAAACTTACAGGAAGAACTAGAAACGGACGACTTGTAAATTTTGCTGGTGAAATTGATTTAGTTGGTAAACTTGTTAATGTAAAAATACTTCGTGCTCAACCATTTTCCTTAATAGGTGAAATAATAAAATAAGCTGGTGATTAACTATGATTAAGCAGGCTTTTTTAGAAGGTTTTAGAAAAACTGCAAAAGGTAATAATGAAGAAAAGGGCAATAGAGTTTTAAAAAATGATTTAATAAGTGAATTTAATGTTTCAAAAGAATCAGAAGATAGAATTGTTATTTTATCTTCTGTAATTTCTGAAAATTTATTTAATGAATATTCTTGCAAAATAGACATAGACAAAAATACTAAAAATATTTTGTTTACTCATTGTAGTTGTATTGATTTTCAAAAACATGAATCTAAAAAGAATTATTGTTGTAAGCATCTTGTGGCATCTTTTTATGAATTTTTAAATAAAATAGACAATGATGATGAATTAAGACTATCCTTAGGGTTAAGAGATGAAAATTTATCAAAAATCGTAAGAAGTACAGAAGGTTCTATTTTAGATTTTCTTCTTCAAAGTACAAAAAGCAAAAAGCCTGTATTTATGCAAGTTATAATTAATAAAATTTCCTGGTCTAATAAAATTTGTGCAGAATTTAAAATAGGAGAAAATAATAAAAAAGTATATTCTATTAAAGATATTAATGGTTTTTTAATAGCTTTATCAAATAATATTCCTATAAAGTATGGCAAAGATTTTGAATTTTGTTCAAAAACTCACAATCTTAATTTAGTACAAAAAAATTAATTAGATTTATAAATATGCTTAAGGATATAGATTTAAATAGTTCCTTTAAAAAAACAAACGAAAGGTTAGTATCTGGTAAGCATATTATTATACCTAAGGCACTTATTAAAGAATTTTTTATGACCATAAAACCTTTAAAAGTATATTTAGGAGCTAATTTTTATTCAAGAGTTATAGAAACAGAAATATTAGAATCAAAAATTCCATTTCCATTAAATTTAAAAAAATAGGAAATATGTTTAAACTTGAAGCTGAGCGAGGTATGCCCGAAAAATTAGGTAATAGTGATGAAGTGTATTTATATAACACCTCTATTTATTTACCACCAGAATCACAAATAGAAGCTACCTGGCCATATATTGAAGCATTTAGCCATGGTAATACTATTTTCTTTTCTGAAAATGAAGAAGAAAGAATATTAAAAGATTTAATTCCTAACATGCAAAGGGCAACATCTGATGTTGTAATGTCAAAAGCTATAACTGAAAAGGTAGTATCTGCACCTGTAAAATTTAAGTTTTATTTTGATAAAAATATATCAAAAAATGAAAATAACATAGTTCTTACTTTAAAAGTTTCCTATGATAAATATGAGTTTAATTATTTAGAAGATTTTACGGAAAAGGTCATTTATAGAGACTTAGAAAAAGAAAATATGGTAGTTGAAAAAATAAGAAAACTTGGTTTTGAACCTATTAATAATATTTTTATGTTTTTTAAAGATGAAAGTTATATCTTCGACTTTTTTAAGTATAATGTAAAAGAACTTCAGGATATAGGTGAAGTATATTATTCTGACAGATTTACTGGAATAAAAAAAATAACCAAAGGAAGTTTTAATGGTCAAATAAAAAAAGGGAAATACGATTATTTTGAAATGAAATTTGAAATTGAAGATATTCCCTATGAAGAAACTTATAAAATTCTTCAGGCTTTTAGAGATAGTAAAAAGTATTATAGGTTAAAATCAGGAGAATTTTTAGATCTAGAAGAAATTGAAATGAAGAAGTTTTTAAAGCTTTTAGATACACTTAATGACAAGGATGAGATTAAAAATAATAGTATTTTATTTAATAAAAATAAAGGCTATTATGCAGCAGATTACCTTGAGGAAGAGGATATTACTTATTTAAAAGGTTCGGAAGATTTAAAGACCTTAAGAGATTCTATAAAAGAATTTAAGAATACTTCCTTTGAACTTCCAAAGAATTTAAAGGCTACCTTAAGACCTTATCAGGTATTTGGATACAATTATTTAAAAACATTAGATACTTTAGGCTTTGGAGGTATATTAGGGGATGAAATGGGTCTTGGAAAAACAATTCAAACTATTTCATTTATTGCATCAAATCCTACTGCAAAAACACTAATAGTTGCTCCAACATCTCTTATTTATAATTGGCTTAATGAATTCAAAAAGTTTACAAATGCTATAAAAATATGTGCATTAATAGGTCCAAAAGCAGAAAGAAGGAATAATCTTAATAATATAAAAAAATATGATGTTTTTATAACCACATATAATATATTAAAAAGAGATATAGAACTTTACAATGAAATAACCTTTACCTATTGCATATTAGATGAAGCACAAAATATAAAAAATCCATTATCTCAAAATGCAAAAGCTTGTAAAAATATCAAAGCAAATAGAAAATTTGCACTAACAGGTACACCACTTGAAAATTCTCTTATGGAACTTTGGTCAATTTTTGATTTTATTATGCCTGGATACTCATATGATGAAAAAAGATTTAGAGCAAAATATTATAGAAAATTAGATGAAGATAAAGTATTAACTGATAATTTAAATATGCTTATAAAACCTTTTATTTTAAGAAGGTATAAAAAAGACGTTTTAAAAGAACTGCCTGATAAAATAGAAAATAAATTTATTGTACCAATGGAAAAAAGGCAAATGGAAGTTTATGAAACATATGTTAACCATGTAAAAGATATAATTGAAAAAAAAGTAAAAGACAATGAATTTAAATCATCTAAGATAGAAATACTATCCTATATTACAAAGCTAAGGCAAATATGTCTTCATCCTTCAGTTGTAATGGATAATTACAAAGGAGGAAGCGGCAAATTTAATGCTTTACTTGATATACTTAATCAAAGTATAGATGAGGGACATAAAATACTTTTATTTTCACAATTTACATCCATATTAAAGCTTATTGCAGAAATGCTAAAAAAATATAATATATCTTTTAGTTACTTAGATGGAAGTACACAATCTAAAACAAGAATAAAGCTTGTAGAAGATTTTAACTCAAATGATACAAGTGTCTTTTTAATATCACTAAAAGCTGGTGGAACAGGACTTAACTTAACAAGTGCTGATATTGTAATTCATTTTGATCCTTGGTGGAATCCAGCAGTTGAAGATCAGGCAACAGATAGAGCTCATAGAATAGGACAAAAAAATATAGTAGAAGTTATAAAAATGGTATCTGAAGGAACAATAGAAGAAAAAATTCTCAGCCTTCAAGATGAAAAAAAGAATATGATAAACAAAATTACAGGAAAAGATTCTTTAGATGAGTCTATAAATTTAACTACATTATCTGAAGAGGAATTACTTGCTTTATTCTGTAGATAAAAGCAAAAAATATAAAAGGGGAAATTTATATGAAATCAACATATACACTTGGAAGAGGAAGATTTAAAACTATACAGGAAGGAAATGAACTTTCATGGATGATTGGAAATGGAATAGGTGGTTATTCTAGCAGTACTGCTATAGGAGGAGGGGCAACTTCTTTTCATGGATACTTAGTAGCTTCTCTTAATCCTCCAGTTATGAGAACTTTAGTTTTTACAAGAACTAATGAGGAAGTTATTATAGGAAGTAGAAAATATGATTTAGCTTCTCAAATGTATGTAAATTATAGCAAAAATGGTCATGAATTTTTAGAACGTTTTGTTTTTGATGAGGTTCCAACTTATATCTATAGAGTTGAAGATGTAAATATTAAAAAAACTATATGTGTTGAATATGGTAAAAATACAGCTACTGTTTGCTATGAAATACAAAATGGTTCAAGTGACATTAATTTTAGTATTATACCATTATTTAATTATAAAAGACCTGAAGATTTAAAAGACAAATCCCAAATTAAATTTACAACATCAATAAAGAACAATTACCTAAAGCTTATACCAAATGAAAATAAGGATATATCTATTAATTTTTATACATCAGAAGGGGAATACTATGATAGAAGTTTAATACCTGTATCTATGGCTACTCCAAATTATCTAATTGATGAAGATGAATTTTATATGATTGATAATAGAACAGGAACTCTTGGACTTGATAATCATTATACTCCCTATGAAGTTCAAATAAAAATAAAAGCAAATGAGCATAAAAAATTCTATGTAAAATGTTCTATAGATGAAATTGATAGTAAAACGGGATTTGAAATTGTAAAAGAATATAAAAATAGAATTAATTCTATAGTAGACAATGCAGGATATAACAATAATTTCGTTAATAATCTCATAAAGGCAGCAGATCATTTTATAGTAAATAGAAATAGTACAAAATTAAAAACAATACTTGCAGGTTTTCCTTGGTTTACAGATTGGGGAAGAGATACTATGATTGCTTTTGAAGGTTTATGTCTTACAACAAAAAGATTTAATGATGCAAGAGAAATCTTAGAATCCTTTGCAAAATATATAAAAAATGGACTTGTGCCTAATGTTTTCCCAGATATAAATACTGAACCTATGTATAATACTGTAGATGCTTCTTTGTGGTATTTTCAGGCTGTATATAAATATTTGAAATATACAGGCACTAACAAGGATTATGATTTTATCAAAAATAAAATATACAATAAGCTTTTAGATATATATGAAAATTATAAAAAAGGCACTGATTTTTCTATTAAAATGGATGTAGATGGTCTTATTGAAGCAGGAGATGGCTTAGATCAGGTTACATGGATGGATGTAAGGGTAGGTGATCTTGTGGTAACTCCAAGACATGGAAAGCCAGTTGAAATTAATGCACTTTGGTATAATGCTTTATGTATATTAATAGAATTAACAGAAAAACTTTTTAAAAATGAAAAATCACAATTAATTAATGAATTAATTGACTTAAAAGAAAAAGTAAAAGAAAGTTTTAACAAGAAATTTTGGTATGAAGAAGGACAATATCTTTATGATGTAGTAGATGAAAATGATCCTAAAATAAGACCAAATCAAATATTTGCAGTATCACTGCCATTTTCAATTTTACCTAAAGATAAGGAAAAAAAGGTTGTAGAAACAGTATATAAACACTTATATTCTACTTATGGATTAAGATCCTTATCATTTTTAGATGAAAATTATAAAAATAAATATATAGGCAAATTAATAGATAGAGATAAAGCTTATCATATGGGCACTACTTGGGCTTATTTAATTGGACCTTTTATTACAGCTTTTGTAAAGGTTAATGAATATTCTAAAAAATCTATTTTCCAAGCAAAAGAAATGCTAGAATTATTTGAAGACCATTTAAATGATGGCTGCATAAATGGAATTGCAGAAATATTTGATGGAGATTTTCCATCAACAGGAAGAGGCTGTTATAGTCAAGCTTGGAGTGTTGCTGAAGTTTTAAGAGCCTTTACTCAAGATGTTATGCCATATTTATAATTTTAAAGGAGGCTTATAAACCTCCTTTAAAAAATTTTGCCATTCCAACCCCAAGTATCTACCTCTTCAAATTTAACATAAATAGAATTTTGAGGTATGTTCAATTTTTTTGAATAAAGAGTACATATTTTTTTTGTAACTTCTTTTAATGAGTCCTCATCAACTCTTCCTAATAATTTTACTTCAATAAATGCACCATAATCTAATTTTTTTCCTTTAAAATATAAAGTATAATTATCTTGAAATCCAATCATAAGAAATTTTTCTGATTTTCCTGGAATATTATTCACTATTTTACCAAGTTCTTTTTTTAATTCTTCCTTTTTATTATCAGGCAAGGATATTGTAACTTTAGTATCGATATATGGCATTTTAAACAATCCTTAAAAATTTTTCTTAATATATTATATTTTTTACATTAAATATATGTGTAATTTATATTTTATTATTAATTATAGTTAAAGATAAATTTTTGTGGTATTATGAATATATAATTTGGGGGAATAGAGGGGATAAAAAATGAAAAAAATCACAAAATTGTTTATTTGTACATTGATTTTTTTAAGTTTTACAGTAGGATTAGGGAATACTTGCTTTGCAAAAATTGGTTTATATGATAAGGAAGATCATGATTATGATATAGCACTTTTAGATACATCAATAAATGTATCTGATAGTAATATATATTCTGTAACTGAAAAGATAACAGTAGAGCATTATGATAACGAACAATTATGCAAAGTTATTCCTTTAATTTATGATGGAATAAAAAAAGTGTAATAAATGTAAAGGTAGAAAATACATCAGGAAAATATGTTATTTATAAAACAGTTAAAAAAGGTAATAATCTTTATGTTTATTTTAACAATGAAAAATCTGATGCAACTGAAACTTTTAAAATATCATATGAATATAATATGGGGTATGACTATGATGATAGTAAGGATATGTTTTACTTTGACTTAACAGGAAAATCATGGACAGAAGATATTAAAAAAGTTAAATTTTCAATTACATTTCCTTCATTTTTTGATGTTAGAAAAATGAACATATATTCAACTACATTAGATGATGATAATTTATGTATTACTTGTTTTGCAGGAAAAACATTAAAAGGTGAAACAACAGATATTATTCCAGCATTAAATAATTTAATAGTTACATTTAAATTTGATGATGGATTTTTCAAAGAAAATAGAACATTAGTAGACTACTTACCAGATTATGCTACATATGTAATTGTAGGATTATT
>JAAYQS010000126.1 GCA_012519155.1 Clostridiales bacterium | reverse complement strand
TAAGCTATTTTCATATTTATTTAATTCTTTTATGTTATTCCATAATAAATTTATTTCATTTTCCTTAATCTTTAAATTTTCATATTCCTTATTTAAAAAATCATACTCCTTTGTAAGATTTTTAAGGTTTTCACTACAAATATTAAGCCTTTCAGTTGTATATTCCTCATACCCCTTCATCTGACCTTCTAATATATTTTTTTCATTTTTAACATTAGATATTCTTTTATATAATTTTGTAGATAATTTGTCACCATATTCTTCTAAATTAAAAAGTCTCTCAAGCATTTCTCTTCTGCTTTTACCTTCAAGCTTTAAAAATTCACTAAACTTTCCCTGAGGTAAAACAACGGTTCTTGTAAAATCATTTATAGAAAGGCCAATAATTTCTCTACACTTTTCATTTACCTCTCTTACCTTGTCGCAAAGAACTATTTCATCCTTTGTAATATCTGAAAGTCTACATTTTGTAGATAATATTTTGTTTGTTTTTTTATCTCGTTTATATTCCCTTACAACTTTATATATGTGAGTTTCTTTTCCTGATATTTGAAACTCATAAGATATATTGCACTTGTTACAATTTATATTAATAAAATCACTGCTTTTACGGGATATTTCACCATATAAAGCTAATGTAATACCATCAAGTATAGTAGATTTACCACTTCCTGTTGGCCCAAATATTCCAAACATACCTTTTGAAGTTAATTTGTTAAAATCAACAACCTGCTCTTCAATAAAGCTGTTAAGTCCTTTTATTTTTAACCTTATGGGCTTCATTACTCTTCCTCCTTAATTATATCTAAAATTGTTTCTGTAAGTTCTTCAGTTGCCTCCATTCCTGTAGTTTTTTTGTAAAAATCACAAAAAAGTTCTTGAAAGGATTTTTCAGCTACATCTCCAACAATATTATCACTAAATTCTTCTTCTATTTTTAATATAGGAGTAATTTGTACTATATCACCTTTAAGGTTCTTCATTATTTTTATATCTTCTTCAGAAATAAAAACATCTGTTTCTATTTCTATATATACATAAGATTCTTTATTTTTATTTTTCTCACACATATCTATAGCTTCTTTAATGCTTCTACATTTCCAAATTTCTATAGGCTTATATGTTTTAAATTTAATTGTACTTATTTTAGGTTCTTCTAAGGGTTTTATGTCAATTAAATAACATCCCTTTTCATAATTAATTTCTTTTTTATTATATTGAAGAGGTGATCCTGAATATCTAGCTCTCTTATTAGTTCCTTGAACAATTTGAGCTTTATGTATGTGGCCTAAAGCAATATATTGAGCTTTTTTAGGAAGACATTCTCCATTTACAATATAACTTCCTCCAAGTTCTATACCTCTTTCAGAACCTCCTTCAATGCTTCCTAAAGTAAATAAATGTGATATAGCAATATTTATTGTATCATCTCTATATTTTGATTCTAATTTATTAAAATATAGTTTAATTCTATCATTATATGATTTAATATTTTCCTGATCCTCATCCATATCACCATATAACGCTTCATTTAAATTCTTTTCACTAGGATAAGGAAGTGCTATTACTGACACAACTTCATTTTTCATTTTAAGCCTAAAAAAACCTTCAGTGCTGTCAAAAACTTCAGCACAACCATATTTTCCTTCTTTTACTATAGATTTAGGAGTTCCAACCATAATAATTCCTAAATCCTTAGCTAAATTTGAAGCTGCAACAAGTCTGTCAGGACTATCATGATTTCCTGATATTAATATAATAATTCTATTTCCATTATTTGAAAGAGTCTTTAATGTATCATAAAACATTTTTTCGGCTATTGCCTTTGGATTACTATTATCATAAATATCTCCTGCTATTATTACTATATCAATATTATTTTCTTCAACTATACTGCAAAAGTCCTTTAAAAATTGCTTTTGCTCATTTATTCTGGAAATTCCCTCTAGATTTTTTCCAAGATGCCAATCAGATGTATGAATTATTCTCAAAAATATAACCTCCCAATTTTATGTTAAATATATTATACAACAAAGTTTGAAATTTATAATGTTTTGCCTTAAAATAATAATTAAATTATACGGGAGATGATTACATGGGGATATTTAACAAAATAAATATTATAAAAGCAAATATATTTTATAGTCAAGGAAATTTAGAAGAAGCATTAAAAATATATAAAAAACTAGCAGAATCTAAAAAATTAGAAAATGCTGTTAAACTTCAAGGGGCTTATGCTGCCATAAATTGTGGTGATTTAAAATATGCAAAAATATTTTTAGATAAAATAAATTACAATAAATTAGAAAATGATAATTATAAAATATCATACAAACAGACAGAAAGTCTTTATTTTTGGAGAACTGGTCATTTAGATTTGGCTATTAAAAATTTAAAATCATTAGATAAAGAGTTTGAAAATACAGCCACTTATGAAACTCTTGGATATTTATTAATATTAAATAAAGATTATGATGAGGCTTTAAAATATAATACTAAAGCATATGAATATAACCATTCTAATATAATTGCAGATAATTTAGCTGAAAGCTACTATTATTTAAATAATTATGATAAAGCCTATGAAATATATAAGAATATTTTCAATAAAGAAACCCTTCCTAATTTTCCAGAACCTTATTACTTTTTTGCTTTAACTATTTTAAAGAAAGGTTCTTCTTATGGTGAAAATTATAAAGAAGATGCACTTAAATATTTAAATACTGCTTTAAGTAAAAAAGAATCATTTTTGTCAGATTTAAATAAGGATATTATAAATAAAGAAATTGAAAAATTAAAAAAGTAAAGATAAAAAGGAAATGGTGGTAGTATATATGAGGAGCGGCTAAATGGAAGAAATAAAAAAATTAATGAAAACTAGGAAAAATATAATAAACATGATTACATCTGTATTTAGCATAGCTATAGTTATATTAAATTTTGTTTTTGTAATTAAAAATAAGAAATCATTATTTGGAGATACTTCAAATTTTATCATATACATATTAGTAAATGCAATAATATTAGCTATTATATGTATATACTATTTTTCTAATAGAAATGAAGACAAAGAATTTATAAATATGATTGAATCTTTAAATGAAAATGATAAAAAAATTATACAAGACTCCTATGATAATCCAATTATTAAATCAAAGACATTAAATGTGTCAAAGCTTGGATTGATTGGTATTAATAGAAATGCATGTGTATTAATCAATTATAAGGATATAAAAAAGGTTGTATTAACTGGAACAAGATATTCTTATAGCATAAGAATTCATACTGAAGATGGTTGTTATTGCTATGATGTAGAATCTCTTGAGGATTTAAAGATATTAAAAAATAAAATTAAAGCTAAAAGTGGTTGTGAAATACAAAAAACTTTTAATTTAGGTATGTAATTAAAAAGAGGTGTAGTATCAGTATGTTAGGTTCTTTCTGAACTTTGGGTATAAAAAAAGGCATCGCACTATTTTTTAGTGTGACAGCCCTTTATTACTATCTTTTATTGTATACTTTCATATGCTAAAACTGGACCTGATTCATTTAATGATTTTATGCATTTTGCAATTCTATAAACTGCCATTATTAAATCATTGTTATCAATTCTTTCAAATTTATTAATAACATCATTTAAAAGTTCTAATGCTTTTTCTGGTGCAATTTTAGAATCATTTGATGTAGTTCCCATATAAGAATCCTTTTTAGATTTCACATAATACTTAACATTATTTGCTATATATTCCAATAGTGTTAATGTATTTTTCAAATCAACTTTATAACTTAAAGAATTTATGTTTTTAACTGCATCTATTAAATATGGAAATACAGATGGTTCTAATAATATATGTGAATTAGCAGAATTTATAACACTATTTATAATACATAACTTTACATCTGGTTCTAATAATGGATTTTTAAAGTCAAGTGATTCAATATATTCTAAATTAGCAGCCCCTATTCCATTTTTGAAAATTAAATATGGTTTAGCTTTGTATGAATCGTTTTCGCTATTGTAAATACCATCTACAGCTATTGTTTGACCAGCATGAGATCTTAAAAGACTTTGGCATGTATCAAGAAGTGAACCATCAAATTTTTGAATTGATTCATCCTTATAAAATTCACCAGTAATTGTTGTGAAAATAAGCTTTAATCCACATTGACCATACTTTTTGATTTTATATTTAATTACATCTTCAACTAAATTATCAGCTTCAAGATCCTTTAAATTATTTTTTTTAACATTGTTTAACATTATTTATCCCCCCACATTTATAACAAATACCTTATATATTAATTGTTTGTAAACTTATACATTACAATTAAAGTATACCAAGTTATTTAAAACTAATCAAATGTTTTAGTAAATGTTTTCTGTTTGTTAACAACTTTAAATGTGAAATGGTGCCTCAATTATTTACTTCATTAAGCTTTTTATTCTTTATCATTTTTAACTTTGATTGATTAATAATTAAGGATTAAGGATTAATAATTAAGAATTAAGAATTCAGGACATTTTTGCTCCTTACCTTGCAAAAATCTTAATTTTATATTGTATGGATGGACAAGCTCCATATTTCAAAGCCTACCTCAATCTTATATAGGACTTAATTATGCTAATGCTTTGAGCCTAGCTACAATAATTCTTAATTGCACCTTTGGTGCTGGCTTTAAACGAAGTGAAAAAGCCTCTTAATTATTAATTCTTAATTTCACAGCTAAAGTGTAGCCTAACTATTCTATCCCTAAAACTTAAAATCCTTACAAACATCTTCAGCTTTATGAGAATCAGAACCATATATGCATGTTACATTGTACTTTTCTACCATTTCTTTAAATATTCCTGATGGGTATATTTCTTTACAGTATGGCTTTCTAAGACCTGCTGTATTTACATCTATTTCATAGCCCCTATTTTTTATTTCTTTTACTACTTCCTCTATTAAAGCATAATTTTTATATTCATGTGGATATAATAGATTAAATATTCTAACTAAAGTTGGATGACCTATTCTTTTAGGTTTGTATACGCCAAGGTCACTTTTTACAGCTCTTAAAAGTGTTTCAAAATATAAATCATATACTTTATCTAATGACTTAAGAGATTCTAATAATTCAGTAAAATCTTTTTCATAATCAATAGCATAATATTTATTATTATATTTTACAAAATGAACAGATAAAATTGAATCCTCTATTACATTGCCATATTCATCTAATAATTTTTTTGTTTCCTCTTCTAATCCATCTACATAATCTACTTCAAAACCTAAATTAATTTTTATTTTATCTTTATATTTTTCTTTTATTCTTAACACACTTTCAATATACTTTTTTGTTACTTCTTTGCTCATACAGCACTCATCTAAAAAATCTTTATCAGCAAATACACATGGATATGGCATATGATCTGTAAAAGACATTTCATCCATATTATTTTTTATTGCCTCATTTACATACATATCTAAAGAATCATCTGTACCATGTGGGCAAAATGGCGAATGTATATGACCATCTTTTCTTTTTAAAATCTTCATAAGTTCCTCCTTTTAATGACTTCTATAAGTATCTTCCGATATAAACTCTCTTTTTACTTCATTTCCTTCACTATCAAATGTAACTAAATAAGATTCGGCTGTAAGACCATAAACATTACTTTCCATATCATAAGTATAACCCTTAAGAGCTGCTGGATCACCATAAATATTAAATCTTACAATACCATCTTTTGCAATTCCCTGAATATAAATAGGAAAATCGTATATATTCTTAAATTTGTAATCAAGTGTACCCCAATCTCCTAAAGTAGCATCAAGACCTGGCCTTGTATAAAAAACAGTATACATATGAGGATGTCTTTCCACTGATTTTATATTTGACTTCATTACTGCTCTATAAAGAGTAGTACATGGTTGACATATACCTCCTCCTTCAACATTAACAACTTGTCCATCAACATAACCAGGAGCATATTCATATTTGCCTATACCTTTTTTTGCATATTCTCCATAACTAAATTCATCTCCAGGCATTAACAAGGTACCATTTATTATATTTGTTACAAGTTTAATATTACTACTTCTTGCATAGCTTGAACTAGAATAATCTGTTTCAAAACTTCCCATTATTCCAGTAATTTTTCTTAATTCCTTTGAAGTAATTTCAGGAGATACTTCATTAAATTTAACATTAATTTTTTCATTTACATTATAACATAAATTGCTTACAATTTTTTCTTTCAAATCATTTTCATCTGTTGATCTTCCATTTACCCCTTCCTTAATTTCAAAATTATTGTCTTTTATAGTTATAGATGCATTACATGGAGGAATATCATTTTCATTTTTAATTTTACTAATTATTTTTTCTATGCTTTCTTCAGGACAATTATATGATACATTAATTAATACATTGTTACTTTTCTTAATAGATAAAAACTTCTTAAAAATACCAAAATTCTTTCCATAATTAACAGCTTCCTCTGCAGCCTTTTCTATATTGTAATTACCATTTAATTCTGAATAATTATATATATAATTATTATTATCAACAGATATTTCTAGTTTATCATCATTTTCCTCTGAAATTATAGTATCATTTATTATTTGCATAATTTCTTCTTTATTTTTAAAGCTTACATCTATATCACTTATTTTTATACCTTTATAAGCAGTATTAGAATACTTGTTGGTTACTATTATAAAAAATAGTAAAATTGCAATAAAGCTTATAGTAATACCCATAATGCAAGCTCCCGCAATTTTTACAAATTTTATTTTGCTCCCTTCCTTACTCTCATTCCCCATAATATATTCACCTCAAATTATATTTTATGCATTACTATTTTACTATTTAATTCCATTTATTATGATAATTTTTTAAAAGTTTTTATATTATTCTTATAAAGTTTTCATATAACAATGCTATTATGGTAACATTGTTATATAATAAAGATAGTAACTTAAACTTTTGAGGTGAAGCAGTTTATGAGTAATATAAAAAATAATAAAAGTGGCCTTCTTGCAATTAAAATGCTTCAAAATAAAGGTTTTGAAGCAGGTTTTGTAGGAGGCTGTGTAAGAGATTACATAATGGGATTAGAAGCAAAAGATTTTGACATTACAACAAGTGCTATGCCTAATGAAATAGTTGATGTTTTTAAAGAATATAAAACACTAGATATTGGAATCAAACATGGTACTGTTGTTGTAATAATTGACAATGAACCAATAGAAATAACTACTTATAGAATTGATGGAAATTATAGCGATGGAAGACATCCTGACAGTGTAACTTTTACAAGAAATTTAATAAATGATTTAAGTAGAAGAGATTTTACACAAAATGCTATATTTTATAATGATGCTCAAGGGTTAATTGATCCATTTCATGGAATTTCTGATATAAAAGAAAAAGTAATAAAAACTGTTGGAGAACCAGAAAAAAGATTTCACGAAGATGGTCTTAGAATAATGAGATGTTTGCGTTTTGCATCTACTTTAGGCTTTTCTATTGAAAGAAATACTAAAAAAGCTATTTTAGACAATATAAATTTATTAAAAAATATATCCATTGAACGTATAACTTGTGAATTTGTAAAATTAATGGGTGGAAATAATGCTTGTGAGATTTTGCAAGAATATAAATCTGTATTTGCATTCTTTATTCCAGAACTTAAAAAAACTTTTGATTTTAATCAGCATAATCCTTATCATAAATATGATGTTTTTACTCACATAGTTGAATCAGTTAAAAATTCTCCTAATTTAAAAATAAAACTTGTTATGTTATTTCATGATATTGGGAAACCTCAATGCTTTTTTGAAGATGAAAAGAATATTGGACACTTTTATGGTCATGCTGATGTATCTTATACCATAACAAAAGAAATTTTCAAAAGGCTTAAAATTTCTACAAGTAAAAATTTATCCAAAAAAGATATAGAAGATATTCTCCTTCTTATTAGGCTTCATGATATTCAGTTAAATCCTACTACTAAATCTATTAAAAAAATCTTGTTAAAATTAAATGGGGATACTAATTTGTTTTTAGATCTTTTAAAAGTAAAAAAAGCTGATACTCTTGCAAAATCTGATTTTAAAAAAGAAGAATCTCTTAAAATTATAGACCTTTGTCAAGATATTTTTATGGATATTTTAAATGAAAATTTGTGCTTGTCCATAAAAGATTTAAAATTAACAGGTAATGATATTAAAGATTTAGGACTTAAAGGCAAAGATATTGGCATAATGCTTAATTTGTTACTTCAAAATGTTATAGAAGAAAAGCTTCAAAATAATAAAAAGGATTTAATATCCTTTGCGAAAAGGCAGCTATAATTTAGTTGCCTTTTTTTACAAAAATTCTATTAAAGCTAAAAGAAATAGTAATTATGCTCGTAATTGAAATTACTATGGACATTATTTTTCCTTGATAAAAAGATGGTACAATATCTCCAAAGCCTACAGTTGTAAAAGTCACAATTGTGTAATAAAGCAAATCAAAATAAGATATTACTCCTATATAAGAATTTTTATAAAATATTTCTACCATACATGAACCTAAAAATAATATATAAATAATTCCTGTTAAATAATAAATATATAAACAACAGCCTTTTCTATAAATAATGCTATTAAAAGCATAGCTAAGAATTTCCTTCATAAAAATACAATACATTATTATATACCCAATAAAAATCAAGGCTTTTGAAATAGCATTACTATTTCTTAGTATATTTACAAATTGAACTGATGTAAATACTAATAAAGAATATGAATTTATTAAAAGCATTAATACTGCATATTCTTTTTTGCTTTTTGAATTTAACAATCCATATCCATATATATAATAAAACAAAAAATATACAAAAAGTGTTATTATAATTTTCACAAAAGTATACCTTATATTTATTTGAATAAAAATCACATTAAAAGCTAATGCAAAAAAGTAAAATGACTTAAAAAT
>JAAYQS010000125.1 GCA_012519155.1 Clostridiales bacterium | reverse complement strand
TAAATTATCTTCTTGATTTCTTTCCTCTCTTGAAGAATGCTGTTAATGATGCAAATGCCATTAATATCATTGCTGCAAGTGAACCAGTTTGAGCTGCATCAGCTGTTGGAGCTGGAGTGACAGTTCCTGGAGTGTCATGATTCTTTTCATAGATAGCATGTACTTCGCCATCAGCCTTAATTCCTGTAGTTTGTCCATCCCATCCTTTGAAAGTATATCCTTTTTTTCTGCTGGTGTTGGAAGTTGTGCATCCTTACCATATTCTACTGTTTGTGCTACTCCATCTATTGTTACTGTAAATTGTTTTAATTTATAATTTGCAGTTATTACTGTATCCTTAGTAATGTTTTCTAATGATAAATCCCAGCCTACAAAATCGCATCTTTCTTTAACTGGTGCTTCTGGCGCATTAACTTTGCTACCAACTTCTACTGTAACTTTATCTCCTACTTGTTTACCATCTGCCATAAATGTTACATCTGCTGTATAAATAGCCTTTAATTCTAATGCTCCTGTAACATTAATGTCATCTCCTTCTTTATATTCATTACCATTTGCATCTCTCCAGCATTTAAACTTAGTTCCTTCTTTTGTATCTGGAGCTATTGCCTTAACTACTGCACCTGTACCTACAGTTTGTCCCTTATTTGCATTACCATCTTTGAATATAACTTGAACAGTATCACCATATACTGCAGTTAAAGTTAAATTTTCTTGAATATTATCTATTGTTTTTCCAGTATATTTATTTCCTTTTTGATCTTTATAGCATACAAATGTTTTTCCTGCAATTTCAGGAGCTGTTGGAAGAGTTATACTTCCGCCTCTACCTATTGTATATCCATCAACTTTCTTTGTAGAATTTCCATTCTTATCAACATATTCACCTTTTTCATTCTTTGAATCATCTTCTACAAATTCAGTCCAAGGATTATCTACTGTAAGTGCTGTTTTACCATCAGCTTGCTTAAAGTTAATCTTAACATTTTCACCATTTATGGCTGTAATTGTATCATTCTTAGTTGCCTTACTAAATTCCTTATCCCATTTTATAAATTGCTTACCAGAATTCTTATAAGCATCATTAATATTATCTACTGTTGGTGCCTTTATGTCTTTTCCATATTCAGTTTCAACATCCTTTGAAGCATTACAATACTTAAATGTTATTTTAGCTGTATATACTGCTGTTAATGTTTCTGGCATATTTCCATCAACTGTATATTCTGCATTCTCAGATACTATTTCATTACTTGAATTTCTCCATCCTTTAAATGTAAGACCTTCTTTTGTTCTATCCTTAGCAGTTAATTTAACTGTTCCATTTACATTAACATCATAAGATTTGCTAGTATTATCTACAGGATCAATTGCAGTAATTGTAACAGTATCGCCATATTGAGCAATAACCTTAAGATCTTTTGTAATATTACTTATTGAATATGTCTTAGTTTTTTCATCATAAGATTTTTTTACTCCCTCAACATACCAACCTCTAAATTCTTTTCCATTTTTCATAGTTGGTACTGTAGGTAATGTTAAAGTTTTTCCTTCTTCAACTTCTTCAGATGCTATTTTATCTCCTTCTGTATCTGTTATATCAAAATTGTAAACATAAACAGGATTTATAGTAATATCATTTTGAATGTTAGATATAACATCTCCTACTTTATATTCTTTACCAGATTTATCTCTCCAGCACTTAAATGATAATCCTTTATCTTTTCTGTCCTCTGGATTTCCAAGAGTAATTTCACTACCTTTTTCTGCTTTTATATTTTTAGCTTCACCAGTTACTGAATCAACTACATTAAGAGTTATACGTTCTGCATAATCAGCTTTTACTATTACACCTTTCTTTATTCCAGATAAAACATTAACAGTTTCTGCTGAGACAACTTTCCAACCTGTAAATTCTTTTCCTTCAACTTCAGGAGCCTTAATATCTGATAAATCAAGTTTACCATCTTCTGGTGCTTCAACTGTTTTTATAGTTTTTCCATCTTT
>JAAYQS010000124.1 GCA_012519155.1 Clostridiales bacterium | reverse complement strand
CTCCCATATTTAATTATAATTACTTAATACCTCACATAAATTATTATCAGTTGCAAATGTATTATAATTATACAAAAATAATACATCAGCTTCTTTACCTGCTTCCTTCATTACATCATTAATGTTGTCACAATAATATCTTGGATCAACCATGTAAATTTTAGAATAATTTTGAGTTAAAAATGGCACAAAACTATTTGCATAAGAATCTTTAAATATAACAATACTTTTATTACATTCTGCAACTGTACTTATTTTTATAAGAGGATGATTGCTCTTAAAAAATACACTGTATTTATCAGTTTTACTTAAATAAGATGTATCATAAAATGTTCCTGTAACCTCTTTTTCATCTACATATTCTACAATATTTTGCCTTTCATCTTCACCTTTAGGCAAGTAAATGTTTATTTTATCAGGTTCCTTTACACTATGTAAGCTTTTTGAAAAAAGCGTTCCATAAAAAGAATCTGTAACCTCTAAACAATCATAATTGTCCAATGTATAGGGTTCAATAGAAGCTTCACTACAAAAATCTGTATAACCTAAATATGCCCCTAAAGTTGTCCAGTGATGGTCTGTTTTATAATATATATATTGTTCACTATTTTTCACTAAAGAATCGTAAGGAGATATAAATTTAAGTTTTTCAGGCATCTTATCTTTTATTTCCTTTTCTGATAGTTGTTCATCTACTATTGGTGCATTATCAGGTAATTTATCTTTATAAATTGTAGCTGATGTAGGAACTAATTCAAAATAAAAGTTCATATCATTATATTGTTCCATAAATTTTTTAATAGAATCAATATTATTATTTACTCTTTCTTCATTTAGTTCACTAATCTTTTCAAAAAGGAAATCATCCTTTCCAAAATATATACCATTATTTTCTTTCTTTAATGTTACAGAATCACTTGATGATTTTAATTTAATGAAATTATCCCTAATAAAAAATTGATCATTAATATAGCTTTCTAATTTACTTTGATATCTACCACTTACTATATTATCTATATCAAATTTAGGTTTCTTTTTTAATGTCCTATTTTCAAGTTCTGATTTATCTGAATCACTTTTAAACATATTTATAGTAAAAAATGAAAATAAAATAACTAGAAAAATAAGTCCATTAATCTTATAATAATTTGTTTTCTTCATAATTTACCACCTAAAATCTAAAATAAAGAAATGGGTTATAGCTATCATTTAATAAATAAGCTGTAGAAATTATCATTATAATAATTTGTAATGCCATAATAACTGTATAGGATAATGTATTTTGCTTCTTTTTTATATTTTTCATAATCCTTGCAAATATAGGTGTAGATGCAATAATACATAATATTAATACAATTAAATTCGAAGAGAAATAATACTTAAAACTACTATCAATAAATGGATTTCCAAGTAACCCAAACATTCCTTTTATGTATAAAAATGCTTTACTAAAATCTACTGAAGCAAAAAATACCCATCCAATAATAACACAGAACATTGTATACATTCTTTTTACTATATTGGGCAGTTTTGCTAAAATATCTTTTAATACAAATTTTTCTATTAGCAAAAGAATACCATAATAAAATCCCCAAGCCATAAAATTAAAACTTGCTCCATGCCATAAACCTGTAAGTGTCCATACAATTAATATATTTCTACATTGTTTAGCTATACCATTTCTGTTACCTCCAAGGGGTATATATACATATTCCTTAAACCATGTGCTTAATGAAATGTGCCATCTTCTCCAAAACTCTGTTATACTCCTTGAAATGTATGGATAATTGAAATTCTTAGGAAATTTAAATCCAAACATATATCCAAGGCCTATTGCCATATCCGAATAACCACTAAAATCAAAATAAATTTGAAATGTATATGATATTATCCCAAGCCATAATAAAAGAACACTGCTGTTTTCATAACTTTGAGAACTTATAGTGTCCCATACAATTCCAATGTTATTTGCTAAAAGTACCTTTTTCCCAAGTCCAAAAATAAACTTTTCTACACCATAACCAAATTTACTTAAGGACTCTTTCCTTTTAATTATTTCCTTTTCCACATCATGATATTTAACTATTGGTCCTGCTATAAGCTGTGGGAACATTGTTACATAACATCCAAAGGTTATAATATTTTTTTGTACTTTCACCTTTTTTAAATATACATCTACCACATAAGATAATGTTTGAAATGTATAAAATGAAATACCTATAGGCAATGCCAATTTCTTATAAGATATATTTAAACCAAATATACTATTTAAGGTATCTAGAAAAAATCCTGAATATTTAAAATATCCAAGTATTGATAAGTTGGCCACAATGGCAAGTATCAAAATAAATCGTTTCTTTTTCTTTTCTTTATATTTATCAATTAATATTGCAAGAATATAATCCATTACTGTTGTAAATATCATTAAAAAAACGTATTTTACTTCGCCCCAAGCATAAAAAAACAAACTTGCAGCTAAAAGAATAAAATTTCGTATTTTTTTAGGACTAAAAAAATAAATTAAAATTGTTATAGGCAAAAAAACATACATAAATAATATGCTACTGAATATCATAAATAATAACTCCCCTTAATGTTGTTTTAAAATATCCTTAAAATTCTTTTTAATGCTTTCTGCATTTTTAGATATTACAAAAAATACAATGTTATCTTTTATGTATAATTCATAATCTTGAACAATAGAATACTGTTCAGGTGCATAATCTTTAAAAATATTTCCCTGATTTTCTACTCTTGCATCAATTGATTCTTCAAGAAGATCAATATCACTTTCATTTTTTACCTTAACAATCAATATTTCATTTACATCCATATTAGAATTAGGAAGCTTAAGAATAACCTGATCATAATCATTTATATTAAGCCCATAATATCTTTTAAATTCCTTGCTTGCCCCATCCTTAAATATTTCATCACTATCATTTTCCATAATACTTTTTACAGCTTCATTTAAATCTACATTTTGTATATCATTACTACAACTATAAATATTTAAAGATATGAAAAATAAAATAGCAACTGACAATAATCTTAAACTCTTATTCACTTTCATCTTCTCCTAAATCAAGTGATATAAGCCTATTTAACCATATAGGATAAAACTTAGCTACAGCATGTATACCATCTTGCTCGTAAAGGGAAGGATTATTATCATAAATATCTGTAATATCAACATATGTATAATCATTTGCCCTGCATATTTCTTTTATGTATCCATTAGCCTTAGAAACTCTGTCTCTGCTTAATGCAGGTGTTCTTGAAGATGCCTTACCATTTACATACATGGTAGACATTACATATATATTTGTATTTTCAAGCTTAGAAGATACAATTTTAAGAAGTTCTTCATAAGCCACTTTAAAATCTTTTACGTCACCAAAACATTCTAAATCATTCATTCCAAATAACAAATATAAATTTGTAGGATTTTTTGCAATTATAGTATTAATATCATCCTTTGCAAGCATAACATTTTTTCCTTTTACTGCTACAGTCTCATTATCACTTATAAAATCATATCCAACAAGTGCTTCTGAAAGAGAATCTCCCCAAAAAACTGAATCATTGAAATAAGTTTTATAATCACTGCTTGAAGAATCTAATATTTCTCTTCCAAGCTGTAACTTTTCTTCATCATTTTGTTTCTGCTTGTTCTTTGAAATTGTATGCTGAATAGCTGCAATATCTGCATTTTCTAAATTTGCAACTTTTTCTACATTGCTATTTATAATTTCCGCCTTTCCATCTTTTGCCAATCTATTATAAAAATGCAGTGAAGAGGTAGTTACAACAATTATTACAGCTACCCACATGCATTTTCTTATAATCATTTTCCTTTTATATTTTTTTCTTTTATATGCAGCCTTTACTTTTGCCTTACGTCTATTAACCTTATTATAGTCATAAGCCCCATTATTTTCATAGGCTAAATTTTCATATAAAGAATTATCGTAATCTAATTTAATATTTTCCCTCATAATATCTCCTATGCTTATACTACTTTTAATAGTTACAGTAAAAAACACTATTTTACTACATTTAACATTATAATACTTTTTTCAAACATTTTAAACATAGGTTTGTAAGAAAATGAGCGAAAAATTTAATTAGCTGTTTTCTGTATAATTTTGCCATCCACTATCTTATATACTTTATTACATTTTTGAGCTACATTAATATCATGAGTTACAATAATTATTGTTTTTCCTTGTTTATTCAATAAAAAATCAACTATCTCCTTATTGCTTTTGCTAAATTAATTTTTGATGCTCTAAAACTAGAAATAGTAAAATTAGAAAGCACCATAAATACATCCACTATAAGTATATTTATCACCAGCTAATTCATATATATCTTTAATATTCTTTCCAATTTCACTGTAGGTTGTAGCTAAAGCAAATAATAAAATTATTAAATAATAACACCCTCTTTTTCGAAGGTGTTATTGACATACATTTTTATATTCGTAAGCAAAAGTATAATAGTTCTTTATTTTAAGACAAATAACTCAAATTATTATCATGAAAATTAATTTACAGGTAAAATTTCACAGCCTCTAATTTCTGTAATAATATTGGCAACAACAATTATTCTAAATTTATTTTTTATTATTTTTTTTGCTCAAAACAAATAATCCCTTATACTAATCCATCATCTCAACCAAATCTCCCTGGCTCCTTATCCACATATCTATTCCCTTACCAAAAACCTCAGCACTTACTATGAACTTGCCATCTTCTTCAGATAAAATCCTTGCTGTAGGCAATCTATCAAGTATAGAATCTATATCATTACCAGAATATTTGAATCTAATGTTTCAAAATGTTGTCTTACTTTTTTATCTTCAATAAATGCTGTTAAATAAAAATAATATTCAGAAAACATAATAGCTACAGGCTTCAATTTTCTTTTAACAATTGTTTTATCTTTGGCTCTAAGATAATCAATCTCTATATATTTACATGTTTGAATTGCCTGACCTAAGGTCCATAATTTATCAATGAAGATTCTTCCATGATGTGGCTCACAATAATGAAATTCTTCATTTTTTATTAAATTTCTTATTAAATCCTTATTTTCTCTTGGAACACAACAATCAATTAATTTTGCAAGCATATCCTGCATTTCTTCTTTTGTAAATGCTCTACTATCCAACAAAATCTTACATATTGCAAGTATCTGACTATTTGTTAATTTTGAACTAGAACTTTCTTCTAAGCGATATCCACCACACTTTCTATCATAAATAACACTAGTTAACAATGCTTGCTCATCAGTTTCTAATTCAAGATAATTTCTAATATCATCAATATCTCTTTGGATACTACGTTCATTTACACCATATTTATTTGCTTCTTCAATTTTATTAATCACATTACCATTTTTAAGTCTTGTATATATTCCCAGTATTCTTTTTATTTTTCCTGTTTTATCATCTATTGTAACCACCTCCTTTGTTATATTATTAGTATACTAATTTACTTAGACATTTTCTGTCATGTTTATCCTTGTAAATAAATAGTTAACACATTATTCAAAATTTAACAGTAAAGTATATTTTTATTACAAAAAAACTATAACCTTAATATTAAAAGTTATAGACTTTGTCATACCAAAAAGTATATATTTTATTTAATTATCATAAATATTTTTAATTACAATGTCTTTAGATATACTAATAATTATATATATTATCACCTATGGCAATTACTATTAAACAATTACTTTTAATACTTTGCATTATAGATACTAAAACACTTATGCAGCCATAAGTACCATTTCCTGTAGAACAATGAAAAAATATTGCTGATCCTAAACCTGGAGTACATGAAGTATTATAATTTACAACTATACCATATGCATATTGGCTTTGATAAGATATTAAATGTTCTGCTGAATTCCAATCTTGAGATGTATTACTAGTTAATCCACTAGCATTTGCTAATGAATCAGACTCTACAGATGTATTCTTTTGACTTTGTTGAGCCTGCTGTTGTTCTGATTCAAGTTTTGCCTGTGCTTCAGCTGCTAATTTAGCTTCTTCTTCTTGCTTTATTTTATTACCTATTTCTTCATTAACTTTTTGCTGTACGTTTAATATATTTGATGCATATAATAAGGGTACTCCAATAATTAATACCAATATTAATGCTATAATTCCCTTTAATTATTTTGATTTTTTTATCTTCTGTAATAACTTTTCTTTAAATTTCACTCACCTAATCCCCCATATATTCACATTAATAAATACCTTTATATTTAATTATATACTGATTCAATGTAATATTTATCTTGATATTTTATTATGTCTACTAAATTACTTTTATCTAAAATCCAATTATCATTTCCATCTATTCCTGTACCAGCATTCCAAATATTACTGCAAGAACCTACTGATTTTTTTATATCATAAATAATATCTACTGTAAATTTATTTTTATCTGTAGATACTACTGACACATTTTTTATTTTAAAATCTTCAAATGTAAGTTTATTGCTATCTTTTATATCTCTTTCCTGATTATATTTCCAATTAGTTTCATTTATATGTATGTATTCTTGAAATAATTTTGTTGCAATTTTAATTTTTGTTTCATCGCCTATATCTATATTACTCACTTCTAATGGTAACTTTTGTTTTTGCTCATCTTCCTTCAAATTTGTTATAGTTTTCAAAGAAGAGTTTAATTCCTTAGTTTTATTATATGAGTATACACATAATACTAAATTAAATATTGAAACTTCTAAAAAATGTAGAATAATTTTTAAAACCAGAATAAAAACAAGCATCAGTTAAAGAGTATCCTTTTAATATAAGAGACCTAGCTTTAAAAAGTCTCTTTTCTGTAATGTATTGTATTATGGTATATCCTGTTTCTTTTTTAAATAGATGCATAAGATAAGATCTATTTAAATAAAACCTTGCAGCTAAGTCATTTATATTAATATCAGAAGATAAATTATCATTAAGTAGTAGCTGCGCAGCTGCAGGTGCAGTTTATAAACTAGGTCTTGTAGATAATGACATTACAGTTCATATGCCTGGAGGCAGTCTTAAAATTCAAATTGAAAAAGATATGAATGTTTTTATGACAGGCACTGTTTCTTATGTAGGAACAATGATTCTTAGTAATGAATTTTTTAACAATATAAAAAATATAGATAGATTTGCCTAAAAGCAAATCTACCTATATATTATATTTTCTATTTAAAATTCATTTCTTCGAAATAATTAATTTTCATAGCACGACGTACATCTGTTAATGTTTCTTCAGCTTTTTTCTTTGCAATTTCACTACCTGCTCTTAAAATTTCATACACTTCTGGAATGCGCTTTTCCCATTCATTACGTCTTTGTCTTATAGGCGCAAGTTCTTCTTGTATTATGCTATTTAAAAATTTCTTTACCTTAATATCACCAAGACCACCTTTTGTATAGTGTTCCTTTAATTCAGCTAAATTATTATACTCTGGTAAAAATTCTTGAAAATGTTCGTCACGACAAAAAGCATCAAGGTAAGTAAAAACAGGATTATTTTCAACATTGCCTGGATCTTGAACTCTTATATGATTTGGATCAGTAAACATTGACATAATCTTTTTCTTTATTTCTTCAGGCTCATCAGAAAGATATATACAATTTCCAATAGACTTACTCATTTTAGCTTTACCATCTATTCCTGGTAATCTTAAGCAAGCAGCATTATCTGGCAAAATAATACTAGGTTCTGTTAATGTTTCACCATATAATGAATTAAACTTATGAACTATTTCTTTACATTGTTCAATCATTGGCATTTGATCTTCTCCAACGGGTACAGTTGTTGCCTTAAAAGCTGTAATATCTGCTGCCTGACTTATAGGATAACAGAAAAATCCAACTGGAATACTTGCTTCAAAATTCTTTTGTTTAATTTCAGCTTTTACTGTAGGGTTTCTTTGAACTCTTGAAACAGTTACAAGATTCATATAATAAACTGTTAATTCTGTAAGTTCTGGAATCATTGATTGAATAAATATAGTTGATTTATTAGGATCAATTCCACAAGCCAAATAATCAAGTGCAACTTGAATTATATTTTTTCTTACTTTTTCTGGATTCTCTGCATTATCAGTAAGTGCCTGTGTATCAGCAATCATAATATAAATTTCATCATATATATTTGAATTTTGCAATTTGACACGTTCTTTAAGTGAACCAACATAATGTCCTACATGAAGTTTTCCTGTTGGACGATCACCTGTTAAAATTACTTTTTTCATAATCACCATTTCCTTTCATTGTCATTAAATTAAAATTAATGACATTTCACAAACATAATTTGATTATATTACTCCACTTTAACAGCGTCAACTTTTACCTCTTTCTTAATAAATTGCCTATAAAAAATAATACCTACTAAAGATGTTATAACTTCTATTGTTGGAAATGTAAGCCAAAAATAGTTAAGTCTTTGTTTAGAAAAAATATAACCTAACGGAACAAAAAGAACTACTGTACGTATAATTGTGAGCATTGAACTTTTTAATGCATAACCTACAGATTGAGCAAACATAACAGGTGTGCAATTTTAAATAAAATTTTACTTATTCTTTCTGTACCAAAAAAATCCCCATTCATTTCCATATTTTTCTCCTGTTTTTAAATAAGGACTGCTAAAAAGCAGTCCTTAACTTATTATTCTTGTTCTATTATAACCTTCTTAGCATTAAGTATTGATGTAGCACTCATTGAAAATTCATCTAATCCATATTCTACTAATGTTGGAATTGCAGCTTCATCTCCTGCCATTTCTCCACACATTCCTACCCATTTGCCATGCTTATGCGCTCCATCTATTGTCATTTTTATAAGTCTTAAAACTGCTGGATGCATTGGATTATAAAGATATGATACCTTTTCACTCATTCTATCTGCAGCAAGTGTATATTGAATTAAATCATTTGTTCCTATTGAGAAGAAATCAACATGCTTTGCAAGTTCATCAGCCATTACTGCAGCAGCAGGTATCTCTACCATTATACCCCATTTTATTTCTTCTGAATACTTAATTCCTTCTGATTTAAGTTCTTCTTTACATTCTTCTACTACTTTCTTTGCATCTAAGAATTCTTGAAGTCCTGATATCATTGGAAACATTACACAAAGGTTACCATATACTGATGCTCTAAGTAATGCTCTAAGCTGTACTTTAAATAAATCCTTCTTATCTAAACATAATCTTATTGCTCTATATCCTAAAAATGGATTCATTTCTTCTGGTAATGGCATATATGGAAGCTTTTTATCTCCTCCAATGTCTAAAGTTCTTATTACAACTTGCTTGCCATTCATTTTTTCTAGCACATGCTTATAACTTTCAAATTGTTCCTCTTCTGTTGGAGCATTTTCTCTATCCATATATAAGAATTCTGTTCTGAATAAACCTACTCCATCTCCACCATTTGCTATTACTCCATCTACATCTTCTGGTTTTCCTATATTACCACATACTTCTATTCTCTTGCCAGATTTTGTAGTAGTTTTAACTTCTATAAGCTTCTTTAATTCTTCTTTTTCTTTATTAAAGTTTTCTTCTTTTTGCTTATATTCTTTTATTATATCCTCTGAAGGATTTATGAAAACATCTCCTGTTATTCCATCTACTATAACAGTATCACCATTTTTTACTGATGATGTTATATCTGAAAGACCAAGTACTGCAGGAATTTCAAGTGTTCTTGCCATTATTGCTGCATGTGATGTTCTTCCTCCTATATCAGTTATAAAACCTATAACCTTACTTCTGTCAAGTCCAGCTGTATCTGATGGTGTTAAATCATGAGCAACTACTACAGTGTTGCTATCAGAAATTTCCATTTCATCTCCACCCTTACCTGCAAGGTTTAAAATAATTCTTTTAGATACATCTTTTATATCTGCAGCTCTTTCCTTCATATATGCATCTTCCATTGAATCAAATATAGCGACAAATGTGTTTGTAACATTTTCTACTGCCTTAAGAGCATTCACTTTGTTATTTTCTATTTCAAGAGCCATTGCTCCAGTAAATTCAGGATCATCTAATAATGTTATATGAGCTTCAAAAACTGCTGCTTTTTCTTGGCCCATTTCCTTCATTGCTTTTTCTTTAACTTTTTCAAGCTGACTTTTTGAAGCAGCTAATGAATCTTCAAGTAATTTCTTTTCACTTTCAACATCTTCTACTGTGCTGTCTGTAATAATAATCTCTTCATTCTCTTTTAAAAACACTTTTCCTATAGCATATCCTCTTGAAGCCGCTATACCCTTTTTGTTCATAATCCTATTCCTCCTCGAAAATGTTAATATATTTATACTCGAATATTAGCATTAATACCACTATATTTGTGGTATTAATGCTATATAAATAAGTTAATTAATTTGTCTTTTATAGTCAAGTACTATTTGCTTTATTTTTTTATATTTAATTAAAAATGTTATTATTTTGCTGATTTTATTGGTTTTTTAAGCAATGCAAGGATAAACATACCAACTATTGAACCTAATGCTATTGATAATAAATAGTATAATGGATTACCAACAACTGCTACTACAAATATACCTCCATGAGGAGCTCTAAGTGTACAATCAAATGCCATTGATAATGCTCCTGCAACTGCTGAACCTGCAACACATGCTGGAATAACTCTTATAGGATCTGATGATGCAAATGGAATTGCACCTTCTGTTATAAATGATAAGCCCATTACATAGTTAGTAATACCTGATTTTCTTTCACTTTCTGTAAATCTGTTTTTGAAGAAAGTTGTGCAAAGTGCTATTGCAAGTGGTGGAACCATACCACCAGCCATTACTGCTGCCATTATGTCATAATTTCCTGAAGCAATGGAAGCTGTACCAAAAACATATGCTGCTTTATTTACAGGGCCACCCATATCAACTGACATCATACCACCAAGTATTATTCCAAGAAGTATTTTACTAGTACCACTCATAGCATTTAGTCCATTAGTCATCCAATCATTTATAGCTGCAACTGGTGGATTTATAATATAAGTCATGCATAAACCAATTAAAAGTATTCCAAAGAATGGATATAAAAGCACTGGTTTTAAACCATCTAAAGCATTTGGTAATTTATCAAATAATTTCTTTAATCCAAGAACTAAATATCCTGCTGCAAAACCTGCAATAAGTGCTCCTAAAAAGCCTGAGCCACCACTAATTGCAATTGCACCACCTACAAATCCTACTGCAAGAGCTGGTCTATCTGCTATACTCATTGCAATAAATCCAGCAAGTATAGGCAACATAAATCCAAAGGCTGTACCACCAGTTGTTTTAAAGAATGCTGCAACTGGAGTATTCATTCCAAAATTTGATGGATCAATTGAATAGTCATCTAAAAGAAATGCTAATGCTATTAATATTCCTCCACCAATTACAAATGGTAACATATGTGATACACCATTCATTAGGTGTTTATAAATAGTTCTTCCTATTCCTTCTTTTTCCTCATCTTCATTATCTGCTTCCTTCGAATTATTTCCAGAATGATAAACATGTGCATCACCATTTATGGCTTTTGTAATTAATTCCTCTGCTTTGTTTATACCATTTGAAACTTTAGTTTGAATAACCTTTTTTCCATCAAATCTATCCATTTCAACTTGCTTATCTGCTGCTACAATAATACATTCTGCCTCTTTAATTTCCTGCTTTGTTAAAACATTTTTAGCTCCACCAGAGCCATTTGTTTCAACCTTTATTGTAATGCCCATTTCCTTAGCCTTTTTTTCTAAACTTTCTTGAGCCATATATGTATGTGCAATTCCTGTTGGGCAAGCTGTTACAGCTAAAATTCTATAACCTTCCTGTGGTTTTTCTTTATTTTCTTCCTCTTGAAATTTTTCTTTTTCCTTATCATTAATTAGTTTTAAATATTCATCAACTGATTTTGCATTAATAAGTTGTCCTTTAAAATCTCCATCCATTAACATAGTAGAAAGTCTTGCAAGAACCTCTAAATGAAGATTATCAGCTTCCTTTGGTGCTGCTATCATAAAAAATAACTTAGCAGGTTCACCATCTAATGAATCATAATCAACACCATCTTTAACTACCATTGAACTAAGTCCAGCTCTAGTAACAGCTTCAGTTTTTCCATGTGGTATTGCAATTCCATCACCAATTCCAGTTGAGCTTAATTCCTCTCTATCAAGGACTGCTTTTTTGTATATTTCCTTATTTTTTAGATTACCAGACTTATCCATTAAGTCTACTAATGTGTCTACTGCTTCCTGTTTATTGGAAACCTTTACGTTAAGTGCAATTGAATCTTTTTTTTAATAAATCAATAATACGCATAAAAATCACTCCTCTTTACCTTTAGTTTTTTTATAAAATCCCCTTATTATTATAATGTTTTGTATAAATTATAAGCTTCCTCTTTAGTTGCAAGCTTATCTGAAAATGCACTAGCACTTCCTGTAGCTACAGCCATTTTAAATGCTTTTGTCAATTCTTGACTATTTTCAATATATCCATGTATAAATCCAGCTACCATTGAGTCCCCAGCTCCTACTGAATTTTTAACAATTCCTTTAGGTGCCTTACTTTGAATTATTTGACCATTTTCACCAACTAATATAGCTCCATCACCAGCCATTGAAATTAATACATTTCTAGCACCCAAATCTTGAAGCTTTTTAGCATATTTAATAATATCTTCATTTGTATTTATTTCTACTTTAAACATTTCAGCTAATTCATGATTATTGGGTTTTATTAAAAATGGATTATATTTAAGTACATTTAATAAAAGATCTTTAGTTGCATCAACTACTACTTTTATATTTTTTTCTTGAAGCATTTCTAAAATATTTTCATATATATTACTTGGAAGTGAACTTGGAATACTTCCAGCAAGCACGAGTATATCTCCTTCTTTAATTTCATTAATTTTTTTATAAAGTTTTTCTATGTCTTCATTTGAAATTTCAGGTCCTGCACCATTAATTTCACTTTCAATAGTTCCTCTAAGCTTTACATTTATCCTTGAAAGTCCTTTGTCTAACTTTATAAAATCACTTTGGCAACCTATTTCTTTTAATTGATCTTCTATTTGTTTTCCTGTAAAACCTGCTATAAACCCAAGAGCATTACTATCATTTCCTAAGTTTTTAAGTACCATGGAAACATTAATTCCTTTACCTCCAACAAAAATCTGTTCTTTTTCTGATCTATTAACAGATCCTTGTTTAAAGTTTTCTATATCCATCACATAGTCTAATGATGGATTAAATGTTACTGTATAAATCATCTTTTTCCACCTCCACTACATTTAAATTGTTTTTTAATTTAGAATTACTAAGTTTTGTTGTAATAATAGTTCCTGCATTTAATGATGCAAATGTTACAGAAAATACTTTTCCAAACTTGCTTTTATCTGCAAGTATATAAACATTTCTGCATTTACCTATTGCAGCTTCTTTTACAATTGATTCATTAACATCTGGTGTTGTAAAGCCTGCTTTTTCACTAATTCCATTAGTTCCAAAAAAGCCTTTTGTAAAATTAAACTTATTTAAATTCATAACTGCCTCAGTTCCAACTAATGCTTCAGTAGATGATTTAAGTTCACCTCCTAAAATAAAAACCTTAAACCCTCTAGCAGAAAGTTTTTTAGCATGTTCTATTCCATTAGTTACAAAGATTGCTCCCTTTTCTGTTATGTAATTTATCATATATTCAGTAGATGTACCTGCATCAATATAAATAAAATCTTTATCCTTTATTAGCTTTGCCCCATATGAAGCAATTTTAATCTTTTCTTTTTTATTTAATTGATATTTTGATTTTACATCCTTCTCTTCAACTATTAATTCATTGTCTAATTCTAGTGCTGTAGCACCACCAAATACTCTATTTAATTTTCCCATTTCATCGAGAGTTTTCAAATCTCTTCTAATGGTTGACTCTGATGTATTTAAAGCTTCTACAAGTTCAACTACAGTAACTGCTTTCTTTACATTTAAAATATTTAAAATTTTATTGAACCTTTCTTTTGATAACATTTACATCATCTCCTTGTCATTATAATATATCTTTTTTCTTTCAAAGTCAAGCATAAATAATCATTTTCTTTCGTTTTTTTGATTGTTTTTGATTTATTTTTAGAAGTTCATTTTTTATTTTTACTAAAATGAACTTTTGTTATATTTTTAAAATTGCATTATGATTATATTGAACTTTTTCTTATTAAGTGTTATTCTTATATTATTAAAAATGAACTTTTTTAAAATTGAAGTTAAAATAATTACTAAATAGGAGGTTTTCCTTATGGCTGATTCAGTATTTTCAAATAGACTTAAAGAAGCTATGAACAAAAAAGGAATGAAACAAGTTGATTTACTAAAAGTAGCAAATAAACAGGGAGTAAAGCTTGGTAAAAGCCAAATTAGTCAATATGTAAGTGGCAAAGCTATTCCTAGAGAAAACATTGGAAGCTTTTTAGCAAATACATTAAATGTTAGTGAACAATGGCTATATGGTAAAAATTCAAAGTCTGATATATGTGATATTTCAAGCGCAAAGGAAAATGCTATGGTTGAAGGGAGTTTAAATATGCGTAAATTTAATAAATCATCAAAATTAGATAATGTTTTATATGATGTAAGAGGTCCTGTTGTAGATGAAGCTGCAAGAATGGAAAAAAGCGGTACGCATGTACTAAAATTGAACATTGGGAATCCTGCGCCTTTTGGCTTTCGTACTCCAGATGAGGTTGTACATGATATGCAAAGTCAATTAACAGAGTGTGAAGGATATTCTGATTCTAAAGGTCTTTTTTCAGCTAGAAAAGCAATTATGCAATATGCTCAACTTAAAAATATTCCTAATGTTTCTATAGATGATATTTATACAGGAAATGGAGTTAGTGAACTTATCAATCTTAGTATGTCTGCATTACTTGATAATAGTGATGAAGTATTAGTTCCAGCTCCAGATTATCCTCTTTGGACTGCTTGCGTAACACTAGCAGGAGGAAAAGCAGTTCACTATATTTGTGATGAACAAGCTGAATGGTATCCAGATATGAATGATATAAAAAAGAAAATAACTGATAAAACAAAAGCAATTGTTATTATTAATCCAAACAACCCTACTGGCGCATTATATCCAAAAGAAGTTTTACAGGAAATTGTAAATATTGCAAGAGAAAATCAACTTATTATTTTCTCAGATGAAATATATGATCGCCTTGTTATGGATGAGGAAGAACATGTTTCTATAGCATCCTTAGCACCAGATTTATTCTGTGTAACATTTAGTGGATTGTCAAAATCTCATATGATTGCTGGTTTTAGAATTGGTTGGATGATACTTAGCGGAAACAAAAATTTAGCAAAGGATTATATTGAAGGAATAAATATGTTATCTAATATGAGACTTTGCTCAAATGTACCAGCTCAATCTATAGTTCAAACTGCATTAGGCGGACATCAAAGTGTAAATAATTATATTATCCCTGGAGGAAGAATATATGAACAACGTGAATTTATATACAAGGCTCTTAATGATATACCTGGAATAAGTGCTGTTAAACCTAAAGCTGCCTTTTATATTTTTCCTAAAATAGATACAAAGAAATTCAACATATTAGATGATGAAAAATTTGCACTAGATTTATTAAAAGAAAAGAAAATCCTTATTATTCATGGTGGAGGATTTAAGTGGGAAAAGCCTGATCATTTCCGTGTTGTTTATTTACCTCGTATAGATGTTTTAGAAGATGCTACACAAAAGCTTAGTGAATTTCTTACTTACTATAGACAATAAAAATATTGCCTTAAAATGATTAAATATGATCATTTTAAGGCAACTTTTTTATTATTTAGTTTTCTTTTTAGGTAACATAAAACTAAAAGTTAATATTAATAATATTACAGAAATTATCATCCAAATTACTAATGTAACAGTGCTAGAATCCTTAAACTTATCATAATATCCCTTTAAATATACAACTACAATTATTGCTGGAAGCACATAATTCATATATTTTCTTGCAGATGTAGGAAATGAAATTCCTTTACCTTCATTAGCTTCTTTTATAAAATTATCAAAACCCCATCCATTTTTCCTTACACAAAATAGCACAAATATTAAGCTTCCAAGTGGAAGAATATTATAAGAAACAAGAAAATCCTCTAAATCCATAAGTGTACTTCCTGCTCCAAGTGGTGCTATGTCTGATAAAACATTATATCCAAGTATTGCAGGTAATGATAATATAATAAGTGCAACAATATTAATTGCTACTGATTTTTTACGACTAAAATTGCCAAGTTCCATTGTCATAGCAATTATATTTTCAAATACTGCAATAACAGTTGAGAGAGCAGCAAAAGACATGAAAATAAAAAAGCATGCACCCCATATATTACCACCAGACATGTTATTAAAAACATTAGGTAAAGTTATAAACAATAATGATGGTCCTGCATCAGGTTTAACATTATATGCAAAACATGCTGGAATAATAATTAACCCTGCAATTAATGCCACAACAGTATCAAGAATTACTATATTTATAGCTTCTCCAGTTAACCTTTCTGATTTTTTTAAATAGCTTCCAAATATCTCCATAGACCCTACACCAACACCTAATGTGAAAAATGCATGAGTCATAGCTGCAAACACCGCATTTCCAATGCCAGCTTCTTTAAGCCTATTAAAATCAGGCACAAGATAAAATTTAACTCCTTCTGATGCTCCTGAAAGCATAAGTGAATGTACTGCAAGTACAATCATTAATATTATTAAAAGTGTCATTATAACTTTTGTAATTTTTTCAACTCCATTTTGAAGACCTAAAGCACATATAAGAAATGATATAATAATAGCTATTACAGTCCAAAATATCATTGTATAAGGCTCAGATAACATTCCATTAAATGCTGATGCTACTCCATCTGGATCTAAGCCACTTAAACTACCTCTTAAGGCTTTATATGAATAATAAAGCATCCATCCTGATACCATAGTATAAAACATCATAAGAAGATAATTTCCTGCTACAGCAAACCATTTAAATCTGTGCCACTTTCCATCTTCACTTTGAAGAATATCAAAAGCCTTTACTATACTCTTATTACTTCCTCTTCCAATTGCAAATTCACATATTATAATAGGAAGCCCCAGTATTGCAAGAAATACTAAGTATATTAGTATAAATGCTGCTCCTCCATATTCACCGCAAATATAAGGAAATTTCCACACGTTTCCAAGACCTATGGCACATCCAGCAGAAACAAGTATGAATCCCAGTCTAGATTCAAAATTTTCTCTTTTTTCCAAAATTATTCCCTCCAAGCAAAAAATTAATTTAAAAATTTTATATTATCAAGTACACTATACTTTTTACCAATTTTCACAACAAAAATTGATATTAATGTTCCTGTTAATATCCCTGTTATAACATCTGTTGGATAATGAACTCCAACATAAAGCCTTGATAATGCTATTAAAGATGATAATGCTAACAATGCAATTCCATATGTTTTTTTATTTTTTGGTAAGCATTGATAAATTGTTGCTGCTACCGCAAAAGATATGGCAGCATGTCCAGATGGAAATGACAAATCCTTTGGCCTTGCAATCAAAATATTAAGTCCATTAACAACTTCATAAGGTCTTATTCTTGCAACAAGATTTTTTAAAATTAAATTATTTACAATAAAAGTTGCCAAAATTGCAACTATGCACAAAATACCCATTTTTCTAGTATTTCTAGAAATAAGTAACAATATACATATTGCAATCCAAAGCACTCCAGCATCTCCTAAGTGAGTTATAAATTTAAAAAAAGGTGTGCATATTGGATTTCTAACAAACTCTTGAATCCATAACAATATATTGCCATCTAAATTTCCTAAAAGTTCCATCATAAACCTCCTTTTACGTATTTTCTATTAATCATACTATAATATTCTATCACCTTTTCAAAAATTTATCATAAAAATATCTCCAGCATAATATTACAGCTGGAGATATTTTAATTTCTCACCTTTACTTATTTATAATTTATCAAATATTTCTGTCTCCTCTTTTAATTCACTTGCTATTTGTTGATTAGTATTCATTTGATCTGTTATATCCTCTACATCCATAGCAAATTTTTGAGTGTTTTCTGCCATACTATTTACTCCATCAGCCCCTTCAGATATTGCCATTGCTATTAATTTAATTGATTCAGCTATTTCAGATGTAGATTTTTTTAATTCCTTAGTTTTTAATGTAAACTCATCCGTTACACCATGAATATATGATGAATCTTCTTTATATTTACCACCAGCTTCAACAAATGATTCGAAATCAGGCAATATAATATCATTCATATATTTTACTAAATCACTTGCATGCTTTGATAAATTAGACACAGCTACTGTCACTACTTCATTTATTTCTTGTATATTATTTGCAGCTTTTTTACTTGATTCAGCAAGATTACTAATTTCATCTGCAACTACTGCAAAGCCTCTTCCTGCTTCTCCTGCTCTTGCAGCTTCAATTGAAGCATTAAGTGCTAAAAGATTTGTCTGACTTGATATATCTAATATATTTTCTGTAAGGCTATCTATTTGTTGTACACTTTTACTATCTTCAATAGATTTATTTAACACATCAAGAATTCCTTCTAATTTTTTACTTATAGTTTGCATATTAACTCTTGCTTTATGCTCTATATTATCTGCATTTTTCTTCATAACTACTGAATAATCATTTATTTCACCAGAACGTTTTGATATACTATCAACTTCACTTTTTACTTGTTCAGTATTTGAATTTATTAGTGAAGCATTTTCTGATACCTGTTGCATAGTTGCAGATAATTCTTCTGATAATGCAGAAAGATCAGATGTACCACCATTAAGTTTATTTACATTTTTCATAACTTCATTTACTATCTTATCCATGTTGTCTGAATTATTTACAATAACCTTTAATATCTCTTGAAGCTTAGAAATAAATATATTAATTCCATTAGCTAAACTTCCAACCTCATCTTTAGATGTAACAGATACCCTCTTAGTAAGATCTCCTTTTTCATCCTGCAAATCCTGTATTATAGAAGATAATTCTTTTTCTGCAGTAGTAACTGGTTTTACAATACGTTTTATAACTGTAATAAAAGCATATATTAATGCTATAACTGCAATAAATATACATATAATGTTTATAATTACTGCAACACTATGTACAGTATTTAAGCTTTGTTTTGCTTTATCTGTATCTGCATTAGTTGAATCTTCTAATTCTCCAATAATTGCTTGTATTTCATTACCATATGTAGCTAAATCATTATTTGCACATGCATAAGCTTCTTCTGTATCATTATTTGCACTATATGCTAATAAATTTGCAAGAGCATAATGAAATTTTTCATATGAATTCATAAGTTCATTAAGTTTTTCCTCATCATCAGCAGAAATATACTTTTTATATTGGCTAAAATCTTCATTTATTTGTTTGTCTTGTTCTTTTATAGATTCTGCCACAGAAATCATAGTATTATGATCTGTAGCTATAATATGTGACAAAGCAAGTTTATGAATATTTTTAGCTTTTTGCTTAATATCCCCAAGCTTAGATATGCTACTCATATAATTTTCCGAAATATTTGTGGCATTTCTATTAACATTTTGAATATTTACAAATGCTAATACATTAGACAAAATTGCTACTATTCCTAAAACAATAATAGGAAACATAATTGCAACTTTAATACTACTACCTATTTTTCCTCTGATTTTTTCAAAATTATCCATAATATCCCTCCTACTGTTTTATTATTGATGCTGTTATACCATTTGTCATATTATCTACTAATTTTTGTAATTCATTATCTGATAAACTTCCTGTACTTACTGCTTTTTGAAAGTTAACTATTGCATCCCAGTAATTAACACCAACTCTTTGTAAAGATGCAAATTGTGACTGACTTAAAAGTGCTTGAATAGCTAAAGATCTACTAACCTCATCTGAATTTGCCACATTAATATTAGAAGGTCCTTGACCTCTTTCTTCAAAACGTAACAATTGATTATCCTCATTTGTAATCCATTCTGCTAATTTATTAGCCCAATCTTTATTTTTTGAATAAGAATTTACACCAATAAGCTTATATCCTGAAAAGGAAGCCATTTGAACTTCTTTGCCGCCACAATTATATGTTGGTAGCTTAGTTGCTCCATAATCATCACCTAAAGCTTCTTTTACCCTTGATTCAAGCCACACACCACTTACACCTGCTATTATGCTTCCATCTTTCATTCCAGAAACTAATCCATCATCATCAGTATTAATAAAACTAGAACTAATTGCCATATTATTAATATATTTTGCCACCTCTAATCCTGATACTTCACCTTCATTCGTATTCCAATTACAATAATTTGTTACTCCATCATCATTTAAGCCCATCTTAAGACCGGTATTTCCAAAAAATGAATAAAGGTACCATCCATTCCAATCCATAGAAAATTTCTTATTATTTTGTGCTGCAACACTTAAAATTTTATCTAAAGATTTTGCATCTTCAGAAGATAAAAATTGCTTATTATAATACAAGAAATATCCATTATCAGCAGTCATTGGATATGCATATAATTTATCATTTATAGATACTGCATCAACTGCACCTTCTATATTATTTTCTTTAATATTGTCTGCATCTATTGCAGGTTCTAATACCCCAGAAGCACTTAATACAGACATTTGATCATCAGCAAACGTAAATACATCTGCTGCATTATTAACATCAGAAAAAATTTGCTCTTTACATGATGCTTCACTCACAGGTTCTATAACAATATCAAAATCAGCTTTATCTTTATATTCATTTTTGAAATTTTCTACTATTTCAGATAATAGTTCACTGTCTTCTTCAGCTCCCCACACCTTTAAAGATACTGCTCCATTTGTATTAGATTGTTCACTAGTTCCCTTACTATTAGAGCATCCAACCATTGAAACCATAAAAATACTAGCTAATAAAACAGCTAAAATTCCTCTACCCTTCATAAAAACACCTCGATATTATTATATTTTTTGTTCTATTCGTCATTATAGTCTACAATTCGACTCCATTCAATTAACAAACTATTAATGTTTACTAAACTTTTTTAAATGTTTATTAATATTTTATTCAATAAAAAAACACCATGTACATTGTTACATAATGCTTAATTTTTTAGTATTATTATATTTCAAGCTTTTCTTTAATTATAATTTTAATTTATTATATCAAAAATAATTATCCTCCGGCTTAGCCGGAGGTTTTGAATTTTCGGGCGTAGCCCTTTTCCACTAGCCACGCCTAAAGGCGTATGTACGATCTGGCACATGCGACTTTTTACTTGCTACCCTTAAAAGGGT
>JAAYQS010000123.1 GCA_012519155.1 Clostridiales bacterium | reverse complement strand
AGAATTTGTTCCAAGTATAAATATAGTAAACAAAATTGTAAATTTCTACAATTGCAATCTTACTCCTGAAATTACAACATTTCAATTTTTAAGAGAAGACTTATCTCTTACAGATTCAAGCAGAAGTCAAAATATTCAAGGCTTCGATACAAAATTTATTGGTACATACTATGGCTATTATTATAGTGAATCATCAAAAAAAAATATTGTAGGTGCTGTTATCAAAATTTTTGAAGATAACAATATACTTCGTGCAGTTGCTATTACAGGAATTCAAAATGATGATCAGTTAAATAATCCTAAATTGCGTTCATTAATAGAAAAAGATCATATAAGTCTTGATGACTATAAAAAATATTATGACTCTCTTGAACTTGCATTAAAAAGGACAACATTTTATGAAGGCATAGTAAATATTACGCCTAAATTCTTAATTCTATATCTTAGTGGCGTTGATAAAGAAGAAAAAAACTTATTATAAATCAAAGTACAAATGAATTTGCAAATGTTAATGAACACTTATGTGGCATTTCATTTTCTGTTCTTATTAGTGAACAATATGAATTACAATTTTTCAAATTAGGACTTGTAAGAGCTCATCATAAAGATATTATTCCAATGTCACTTAATGATGAAGAAGTTGGCAAAATGCTCGAAATACAAAATACTGAAAATGAAAGAATTATTTTAGGATCTAAAGATGAAAGAAATTGGTACGAACATGTAATTCAAAATGGTAGGTAATAAAACTCACAAGAAAGAGGTAAAAAATGAGAAAGAAAGATGTTTTAGAACTTAAAAGACGTTTCAAAAAGGATGAATGTACTTTCACCAAAATGTGTGGATGTTATGTAAATTCCAACAAAAATATTATTTTAAATATAAAAGAAACCTTTTTAAACTTAGATGAAGATGAATTTTTCAAATACTTAGAAATTGCCAAAAAGACTCTTTCAGGAACATTAGGTAATAATCTTTTAGAACTTAATTTTCCTTCTGAGCAAGAAGAAACAGGTGGAACTCAATACGATTTAATGGCGCTAAAAAAGAGTGCTTTAAAAGATGATGCTCTTTTAGAAAAGCTATACAAATCAATTATTGATAATTACGATTATGAAGGTAATTATTTAATACTTGTCTTTCATGATGCCTATGATGTAATAACAAAAACTACTGACAATTTAAAATTAGATGAATCTGAAGAAGTTTATGAATATATATTATGTGCAATATGTCCAGTATCATTATCAAAACCAGGTCTTAGGTATTTTGAAGATGACAACAGAATAGGCGCACGTATAAGAGATTGGATAGTTGAACCTCCTGCTAATGGATTTTTATTTCCTGCATTTACAGAACGTAGTTCTGATATTGATTCATTATTATATTTCACAAAAAATGCAAAGGATACTCATCCAGAATTAATGGAGGGTGCTCTTGGATGCCCTTATAAAACAACTGCAACAGAACAAAAAGAAGCCTTTACAAATATTATTAAAAATGCAGTAGGTTCAGATGATGAAAAATCAGAACATCTGTTTATGGAGATACAAGAAAATCTTAATAATATGGTTGATGAATATAATGATACAACAGTAAGCAATACTCCAATGGTATTAACTAATGATTCTATTTCTGAAGTTTTAGCAGATAGTGGTGTACCAGAAGAAATAAGTACAAAAATAGAAAAATGCTATACTGAAGAATTTAAAGATGCTCCACCTGTAATAGAACATCTTCTTGATAAAAAAACTTTAGAAAAAAATGAACAACGAAAGAAAGAAGAAAAATTAAAGAAAAAAGTTCAAGTACTTCAAACTGAATTAGATAAAAGGAAAGAAGAACTTAAAGACGATTCCGAAAATAATGATTTAGATGAACAATCTATTGAAGATAACAATATAACAGATTATGATATTATTCTTAATGTAAAACCTCAAAAGGTATCTGAAATAAAATCTGAAATAATAAATGGTCAAAAATGCATAGTTATACCCGTTAAAGAAAATGAACAAGCAAAAGTAAATGGCGTTGATACCATTCTTTAAAAAAAACTCCACAAAATTAATTGTGGAGCTTTTTTTTAATATATAAATCAATTACTTTACGAATTTCATCAAACTGTTTGTTAGTAATATCATCATTAGACTTAAACTCTATAAGTTTTTGAAAATATCCTTCATTTATAATAATTTTAATACTTTCTTTAAAATATATACCAAAAACATATGCAATGTGGCATACTACATTATCTACAGCAGTCTTTTTATATACTCTAGGTACCGTTTCAAATCTTTTAAATGATTCTAGTACTTCATTAGTAATCCTAGAATTAATAATTTCATCCTTGGAAGATCCGTATACATCTATAGGTGGATCTTTTACATTAACCCTAAATATATCTATTTTATCTGCATCTCTTAAAAGTTTTGAAAATAATTCTATACGCTTTGAAGAAGTCTTTGGTATCTCATACATATTATGATACAAAATAGCACTTTTTATTAATTCATCTTCACTTTCATCATCAATAAAATCTCTAATTTTACCTTCATCAAATAAAATTTCAGTCCCAAGCTTAGCATGGTTTATAGACTTAGCATCATTAAATGTTCCATATCTTCTTACTTGCTCAAATCTTCCTATGTCATGAAGAATACCTAAAAGATATGCTAAATCTATGTCTTCATTATTAAATTTTAAACTTTTTGCAATTTTCTCACAAATCTCACTTACCTTATATGTATGATATATTTTTAATTTTATTTTTCCATCATGACTATTATAATTATCAACATAATTATTAAAAGCATTTTTAACCTTGGTTCTATCTATGTGCATAGTATTATCTCCTTAAACTTTACTGTTTATTTTATTATACAAAAAAGTTTATGTGAAATAAACAATTTATAGTATACTTATAATATAAAATTAGTGAGGTATATTATGAATAAATATAAAGTAATTGATATTTTAGAACAAGATTATGGATGCGAAGAACTTCCACCAGGTCAAAAAGTATGTGTAGATGTTATTTTAGAAAATATAAAAACTAAAGAAACTCTTAAAATAAGCACACCAGATGATAACCTTTATAAAAAAAATATTGATATTAATTCAATTGTAACTTATGATAACAAGGAACTTAATATAGCATAAGAATATTTAAATCTTATGCTATATTAACTCTAATTTTGATATATTATATTAAGTTTATCTATATAATCAAATCTTTTTATTTCTTTAGCATCTAGATTTTCTTTGTGCATATCAATAGCATTTATACCGCTATTATATGTAGAATAATAATATATTCCCTTTTCTTGACACATACAAGAAGTATATATTGTTATATCATCTAAACCTTCACTTATAACTGCACCCTTAGGCATTGCTACATTATTTAACATATGAAAAAATTGACTTATTCCAGACATTAAATCCTCTGATTTTGAATATTGTGCTTTTAAATATGATATTCTTACAAATCTATCAACACCAGATAAACCTCCTGGTAAACCTTTTGTTCCCATTCCTACTCCTAATGGTTTTAATTCTTTGTCTCCCCATTTTAATGGTTCTGGTTGAATAGGTGTAACTTTCATATACTCATTTAAATTAGTTAAATGCCAGTCAAATGTTGGTGAATTAGTTAAAACTCCAATTGGATTTTTATAAGCCTTTAATCCTTCTTTTGTTTTTTCTATAACTATAGATTTACCCTTTGTATCAGCTACCATCCAATGAAGAGTTGGAAGGGGTGTTTGCTCATTAATTGGAACTGCAACTAATTCTATATTGTTAATTTCATTAAAAACTTCATCTACATCTTTAAAATTTGATAATATCCATAAAATCAAATCATATGGTGCTATATTTTTTTTACCTGGAACTATACTTGCTTCTGCATGAAAATAGCCAGGAAAATTAAGACCTGCACATGATAATCCTTTTTCATTAAATGCATCAGCAAAAGCGGGATAATCATCTATAATACTTGCCATACCAAGTATTGCATATTTATTTTTTCTAATATTGCCAGTTACTCTATCTCTACATTCATAATTTCTAGGCACTAAAGTTACCGCTTGATTAAAAGAATATGCCAAATCCATATTTCTCCCAAATAAGTTATATCCATCTTTAGTTTGTAATGTTAATGCTGTACACATTAGTATATCTCCCTTCTTTTATTATTTATATAATAGCTTACCACTTAAATTTATTATTATCCATAATATAATAGTTTATTCATTATTTATATACAAATATTTAATTTACTATAAAAAAACATGCTCATTGTAATACATATTACAAGAAGCATGTTTAAATTTATCGTGTTAAATATCCTTTATATTCACTTGTATGAAGAAGATTATTAGCATTTTCTATTCTTTCCTTAGTAGGTGGTTCCACACCTTTTAAAGGATAATCAATGCCAAGTTCTTCCCACTTGAAAGTTCCAAGTGTATGGTAAGGAAGTACTTCTACACGATCAACATTTTTTAAAGTTTTAATAAATTCATCAAGCTTTTTAAGTTGTTCATCATTATCACTGCCACCAGGAACAAGTACATGACGAATCCACATAGGCTTATTTATTTCTGATAAATATCTTGCCATATCAAGAATATTTACATTAGTACATCCAGTAAGTATTTTATGCTCTTTATCATTTATTTGTTTTATATCAAGCATTACAAGATCTGTTACCTTCATAAGTTCATTAAACTTACTAAAGAAAGGTTCCTTTCTTGTAAATGGATTTCCCGAAGTATCAAGTGTAGTGTGGATACCCTTTGCTTTTGCTTTGGTAAAGAATTCTATTAAGAAATCTAATTGAAGAAGAGGCTCACCACCGCTTACAGTGATGCCGCCTCCTTTTTTCCAATAAGTCTTATATCTAAGAGCTTGAGAGATAAGTTCATCTGCTGTTTTTATCTCTCCACCTTTCATTTCCCAGGTATCTGGATTGTGACAAAATTGGCATCTCATTTTGCATCCTTTAACAAAGACTACAAAACGAATTCCTGGTCCATCAACAGATCCAAAGCTCTCTATTGAATGAATTCTTCCTTTAATTTTATCCGTATTACATTCTGTCATGGAATGTTCTTGAAATAACATCTAATTGTTGTTCTCTTGTTAAATCTATAGATTTAACTGCATAACCTGATACACGGATAGTAAAGTTAGCATATTCTTCTTTTTCTGGATGTTCCATGGCATCTTTTAATTTTTCAATACCAAATACATTAACATTAAGATGATGTGGTCCTTGATCAAAGTAACCATCTAATACTTGTACAAGTTTATCAACTTGTTCTTCCTTATTATGACCTAATGCACTTGGGTTAATTGTTTGTGTATTTGAAATACCATCTAAAGCCCATTCATAAGGAAGTTTAGCTACAGAGTTTAATGAAGCAAGTAATCCACTCTTTTCAGCACCATAAGATGGGTTAGCACCTGGTGAAAGTGGAGTCCAAGCATCACGACCATCTGGCATATTACCAGTGTACTTACCATATACAACGTTTGATGTAATAGTAAGAATTGATGTTGTAGGTTCTGAATTTCTGTAAGTATGTCTCTTCTTGATCTTGTCAAGGAATGATTGTAATACATATACAGCAATATCATCAGCTCTATCATCATCATTACCGTATCTTGGGAAGTCTCCTTCTATTTCATAATCTACAACTATACCAGCTTCATTACGAACTGTTTTAACTTTTGCATACTTAATTGCAGAAAGTGAATCTACAACATGTGAGAAACCTGCAATACCTGTTGCAAATGTACGTCTTACATCTGTATCTATAAGAGCCATTTCAGCTGCTTCATAGTAGTATTTATCATGCATGTATTGAATTAAGTTTAATACATTTACATAAAGACCAGCTAACCAGTCACTCATTTGTTCATATTTTTGAATTACTTCATCATAATCAAGGTATTCTGATGTTATTCCTTTATATTCTGGTCCAACTTGATCACCAGATTTTTCATCTATACCACCATTTATAGCATAAAGTAAGCATTTAGCAAGGTTAGCTCTAGCTCCGAAGAATTGCATTTCCTTACCAGTTTGAGTTGCAGATACACAACAACAAATTGAATAATCATCGCCCCATACTGGCTTCATAACATCATCATTTTCATATTGTATTGAGCTTGTTTCTACTGAAATCTTAGCTGCATACTTTTTGAAGTTTTCTGGAAGTGCAGAAGAATAGAATACAGTTAAGTTTGGTTCTGGAGCAGGTCCCATGTTTTCTAGTGTGTGAAGAAAACGATAGTCGTTCTTTGTTACCATGTGACGTCCATCAACACCTATACCACCTAATCCAATTGTAACCCATGAAGGATCTCCTGAGAATAATTCGTTGTAAGAAGTTATTCTTGCATACTTAACCATTCTGCATTTCATTGTTAAATGATCTATTAATTCTTGAGCTTCTTGTTCAGTAATAACACCATTATCAAGATCTCTTTGCATATATATATCGAGGAAAGTAGATACACGTCCTATTGACATAGCAGCACCATTTTGTGTTTTTATTGCTGCAAGATATCCAAAGTATAACCATTGAACTGCTTCTTTAGCATTCTTTGCTGGTTGTGAAATATCATAACCATAACTTGCTGCCATTTTCTTCATGTTTTCAAGTGCTCTACGTTGTTCTGTAATTTCTTCTCTTAGACGAATAACATCATCTGTCATAGTTCCATCGCCACAATTAGCGAAATCCTTAGACTTTTCTTCTATTAGGTAATCAATACCATAAAGAGCAACTCTTCTATAGTCACCTACTATACGTCCACGTCCGTAAGTATCAGGAAGTCCTGTAATTATATGACTGTGTCTAGCTTTTTTCATTTCTGGTGTATAAGCATCAAATACTGCTTGGTTGTGTGTCTTATGATATTCAGTAAAAATCTTATGTAATTCTGGATTTGGTTTATATCCATAGTTTTCACAAGATTGTTCAGCCATTTTAATACCACCATATGGCATAAATGCTCTCTTAAGAGGCTTGTCTGTTTGAAGACCAACGATTTTTTCAAGGTCTTTTAAAGATTCATCAATATAACCAGGGCCATAAGCTGTAAGTCCAGAAACAACTTCTGTTTCCATGTCAAGAACTCCACCTTTAGCTCTTTCTTCTTTTTGTAATTCTTGTAATCTTCCCCAAAGTTTATTTGTAGCATCTGTTGGCCCTTCAAGGAAACTTTCATCTCCATCATATGGCTTGTAGTTGTTTTGAATGAAGTCTCTGACATTAATTTCTTCTTTCCAAAGTCTTCCTTCGAAGCCTGCCCATTGTTCTTTTTCTAACATGTACATTCCTCCTTGTATATTTCTATACATATATTTTTCAATTTATGTTTTAATAATTGAGTATTAGCTAATTAAAAAAATTGTAATTTGTTTTATGAAATGCTTAGATGTTTCTTTAAAATTGTAATACTACTTATAAAAAAACATCTATAAACATATTATCATAAAATAAATAAAAAAGGGTCGTAATGAGTAAATTTATTTAAAAAATTTATAATAAATTATATGCATTTCATAAAAGATGTAGTTCTATTTGATTTCTCTTCTCAAATGAAATTTTATATCATTTTATAGTCACTGTCAAGATTATCTTGATTCATATATTTTGCATTTTAACATAATATTATTAATACTTTGTTAAATTTATAACATTCTAAAAATATTGTGATTTTTTTTATTATTTGTTAATAAATCTTAGAATAAATTTCCTCTTTTGAAAATAAAATTGCTATAGTTATATTTAAATATGATGATGATATTAATTTAATTAGGGATGTTTATCCTTATCTTCTTATTAAAAGTAAGAAGATAAGGGCTGAACTTATAATAAATGAATATAAATCAGCAACTTCTAGAAATGATAGATATAGCAAGGAGATGTTTGAGGCTAAAAAAAGGTTTTATGAAAAGTTTATTACAATAAAATAGCTATAAATTGCCAAAGCAATTTATAGCTATTTTTTCTGGTGGAGGCGAGGGGTATCGAACCCCTGTCCGAAAGCAGTTGAATCTGAATTTCTACGGGCGTAGTTTGCATACAAAAGTTCACGCCTAAGTATGCCTACAAACGGGCAACTTATTTGCTAGCTTCATAAATACCCCCTGAGCTCAAAGCTTTGCTCAGCTTCGTTTCCCACTGTTTGACACCTGCAACCCAAGCCGTAGGCAACCTGGACAGATGAGTAGCTTAAATTAAGCTGCTAATGCAAAATTATCTTCTGCGTTTATATTTAATGCATACTTTATTAACGAGGATACATGCTTACCTCGGCTCGCTTATCAGACTCGCCTTACCCCCGTCGAAGCCAAAGCGCCCCCATGTGAGTAAGGAAATCTTTCAAAACAAAAACTTATTTAATTTTGAACTTTCCTAGTACCTCATTATATACTTCATATATTATTATTGTCAATAGAATTTTAAAAACTTATCATTTTAATTGATTTACATTATCAATTAAAATGATATAATAAATATACTATTATTATTGGAGGATTTATATAATGAATAAATATAATATTACATCTTTTATCAGTGATACTGGAAGTTGCTCTTGTGATGATCCTAATCACAATCACGAACATAGTGATGAAGATTCTAGCTATAAAATAGAAGCTAAAATAAAATCTTTTGGTGCCTGGGCTCAAGTTCTTCCTTATTCCTTTGTAGTAAAAACCACATTAACTGCTGATAAAATGTATAATGAAATAAAATCTATAAGCAATCCTGGTGATTTAATTTTTATTAATAAAATTGATTGCTCCGATATTGCCTATAAACATGAAGAACTTTTAGAATGGATAAATAAATAAAAGGAGACTGCTTCTAAGAAATTGATATGCATATCATAATCTTTAAGCAGTCTTTTATATTTTATCTTCTCTTTTTAATACCTAATAATCCAATTATTCCTGATAAAGCTAACAAAAGATTTGATGTATCACCAGTATTTGAAGATGTTGAAGTATTTGATGGTAATTTATTATTATTTTCATTTGTATTTTTATTACTGTCCTCTGAATAATTATCATTTCTATCAAAATTATTTTTATTAGATTCATCATAACCAAGCATCTTATCAGTAGAATTATTTTCTTGAAGTTTATCTGAATTAGAGGTTTTATTTGAATCATCAGATGTATCACTTTCTGAAGAATATCCATAATATTCTTCTGCTTCATATAATATATCTTCAAAATTAGTTAATCCTTTAAATGAATCAATATTATCCTTAACCTTTTGTAAACCTAATTCCTTTATAAGATCCTTTCCAGTATAACTTCCATAAAGATTTATATAATTTAAAATTTCGTCTGCAGTTAAACTATTTATATCTTCATTAGAATACTTTGAAAACAATGCTATAGCTTAAAGTTTCCTTAGAAAAATGTAAACATTTTAATATCTGCACTAGACAAAAACAATAATTTACTGTAAACTAGTTGTTAGTATGAATTTATAAATTAATAAAATTTTTAAATAGCCCAACAATTTTTTTATATACATTTTTACATTTCCACCCAGGATTGTAAAAACGTCAGTTATACTGACAAAAGCTATTATTCTTTGTTTTTATAAGAATAATAGCTTTTTATTTACTAATATTTTATTAACTTTCCCTCTTGCTTGTAATATTTTTAATAAATATTACTACAGGATAAATTTGAAATAAAGCTATAGTAGTAACAACAAAATCAGGAAGCCCCATAAGACCTGCACCATATGTTGCCAATGCAACTAACATTGCTATCATAGTTGCATTTTGATTTTTTTTCGAAATAATAAAATAAATAACAACTAGCACTTCTGCAACAAATGCATACCTTTCATGCATTTTAGGCAAAAAGTATGTAACTAAAAATATTATTCCAATGCTTAATTCTATTATATCCTCATTGTTAATTTTTTTTCTAGTATATAAAACAATTAAAGCAACAACTGCAAGAAGACACATTGTAAATATTATTCCTGGTTTTATAAGATATACTGCATCTAATGGGAAAAAATTATATATATTAGGGTATCCAAATACTATTTTATAATCATAATTGTTAACTTGAGTAAAATATGCATCAAATACTGATGATATTGGTTTTCCCAGTATTATTGCTGGGATATACAATAGAAAATTAACTATTGGTATCCACAAAAATTTAAAAATAGAAAATTCCTTATTTTTTAAATACAATAATCCATAAACAGGCAATAAAAATATAGCTTGCAATTTAAATGTAATAGCTACTGCATATAAAATAAAGCTTGTATTATATTTTTTCTTTAACATAAAATATAATGAAAAAACTACAAAAGCAGCATAAATAGAATCACATTGAGCCCAAAATGAACTATTTAAAATAACTGTTGGCATAAAAAGTACAGCTGCAAAGGATAATGTTTGATACACTTTCACATTTTCATCATCCTTATAGAACTCATAAGTAATAAGATATGCACCTAATGCCATTACAAAATCAAAAATAATTGATAGTATTTTTATAGAATACAAATATTTAATAGGCAAATAGGTAAAAAATGCTAAAAAATACAAATATACAGCATTATAATCTGCTTCTATACTTACAATGGCTTTAAAACCACCATTTGAATTTAAGTATTCACACCATTTTGACAAAAACATTGTATAATCGCCACTTTCAAATATTAAAAGCGTACTTCTTATTAAAAGTGCAAAAATTGAAATCTTTATAATATTTTTCTTTGTGCTACTTTTTTTCAAATAATCAACCATATAATTAAAAGCTTTTTCCATTAGTATTTTCCCCTCAATTTTATTATAAAAATATCCTATGAAATAAATTTTATTATACTTATTCATAGGATATTTTTAAATATTAACTTCTGTTTCTCATTTTCATTTGTCTGTCAATATCTCTCTTTTGAGCTTTTTCTATAAGGGCATCCCTCTTATCATAATTTTTCTTACCCTTACATACACCAAGAGCCACCTTAACTTTGCTATTTTTAAGATATAATGACAATGGTATTAATGCATAACCATCTCTTTGCACAAGACCCACAAGTCTAAATATTTCGCTTTTATGAAGAAGTAATTTTCTATTTCTCAATGGATCAACATTAAAAATATTTCCTTGATCATAAGGACTAATATGCATTTGCTTTATAAGAACTTCACCATTTTCAATATCTGCATAGCTATCTTTTAAATTACACTTACCAAGTCTTATAGATTTAACTTCAGTACCTACCAAAGCTAAACCTGCTTCTATTGTTTCTTCTATAAAATAATCATGCCTAGCTTTTCTATTTTCAGCTAAGGAATTACTGTTTTTCTTTCTTGCCACTTTGTTATCACCTACTTAGGTTTTTATATATTTAAAATTGTAATAGTAATGTATTACAATTAATTATAATACATTACTATTTAATTATTCAATGTCTTTTTTTAGACTTTCCTTGACTTCTGGAATCTTTTCCTTTAGTTCATTACTTGGTTTTATTTCTTCCCTTTCACTACTATCTTCTACAAGTTCAAAGAATATCTCACGATTTGGAATATCCACACGACTACATTGAACCTTTACCTTGTCACCAAGCTTATATACCTTTCTATTTCTTTCTCCTATTAAACAAAGATGACTTTCATCATAAATATAATAATCATCATCAAGGGCAGTAATATGAACAAGTCCTTCTATTGTATTAGGAAGTTCTACAAACATACCAAAAGATGTAACTGATGATATTATTCCAGTATATTCTTCTCCAATTCTATCAAGCATATATTCTGCTTTCTTTAAATCATCCACTTCTCTTTCTGCATCCTGTGCTACCCTTTCAGTTTCTGATGATTGCTTTGCTGCATAATCTACTAAATTAGTAAGCTTTTTAACCCTTACATCATCTAATTTTCCATTTAAATATTCTTTTATAATTCTATGAATTTGAAGGTCTGGGTATCTTCTAATTGGTGATGTAAAATGACAATAATATTCAGCAGCTAACCCAAAATGCCCTACATTTTCAGGAGAATATCTTGCTTGCATCATACTTCTTAAAAGAAGTGTATTTATAACAATTTCTTCATTTTTACCTTTAACCTTTTCTATTATTGATTGAAGTTCTTTTGGATGTACTTCATCTGATAACTTCATAACGTATCCAAGGTTATAAGCAAATTCTTTGAATTTTTGTAATTTTTCTGCATCTGGATTTTCATGAATTCTATAAACAAATGGAACTTTTTTATAAAACATTGCTTCTGCTATGGTTTCATTACATACAAGCATAAATTCTTCAATCATTCTATTAGCAATTTCTCGTGCATAAGGCTTAATTTCAATAGGCTTTCCAAGTTCATTTAAAATAATATTAGCTTCTTGGAACTCAAAATCTATAGCACCTCTTTTTATTCTCTTTTTATAAAGGATATTACAAAGCTCTTCCATAGCCTTAAAATCATCTACAAGATAATCATATCTTTTTATAAGTTCTTCATCATTATCTTTAAGAATTTTTGTAACATCTGTATAAGTCATTCTTTCATTTGTTTTAATAATAGATTCCATTATTTCATGATCTAAAACAGTTCCATTATTATCTATAGTCATAATGCAACTAAGAGCAAGTCTATCTACCTTTGGATTAAGTGAACATATACCATTTGATAGTTTTTTAGGAAGCATTGGTATTACTCTATCTATTAAATAAACAGATGTACCTCTTTTTAAAGCTTCCTTATCTAAAGGATTTTTTTCACGAACATAATGACTAACATCAGCTATATGGACTCCAAGTCTATATCTTCCATTTGGAAGTCTTTCAATTGATACAGCATCATCTAAGTCCTTAGCATCTTCTCCATCAATGGTAACCATTTTTAAATCTCTTAAATCTCTTCTTCTTTTATATTCTTTTTCTTCGATCTCATTTGGAATTGCCTCTGCAAAATTTAAAACTTTAGCTGGAAATTCCTCTGGCAATCCAAACTTTTTAATAATTGTTAATATATCAAGACCTTTATCACCTTTTTTGCCTAATATTTCTGTAACTATTCCTTCAGGACTTCTTCGCTTATCTGGCCACTTTGTAATCTCAACTGTAACTACATCACCATTTTTAGCTCCATTAAAATCCTTTTTATTAATGAATATGTCCTGACTTATTCTTGTATCATCTACCACAACAAATCCAAAATTTTTGCTATCTTCAAAGGTGCCTACAAATTTTTTGTTTGCCCTTTCTACTATTTTTATTACTTCCCCTTCCCTTTTCCTAGAACCTTTATCTTCTTTTGTAACTTGAACTAATACTTTATCACCATTCATAGCACCATTAATAAAAGAAGCTGGTATAAATACATCTTTTTCTTTTTCATTGTCTGGAATTAAAAAAGCGTATCCCTTTGGATGTGATTGAAGCTTTCCAGATAATAATCCCATTCTTGAAGGAATTGCATATCTTTCCTTCTTGTTTTTAACTATAAGGCCTTCCTTTTCCATAGTTTTTAATGCCTTTTTAAAAGCCTTAAATTCATCTTTATCAATATCAAATATTGCTGCAAGTTCCTGTATATCCATTGGTCTATATGCTTCATCTTTCATAAAACTAATTAGTGTTTGTTTAATTCCCATAATATCAGCCTCCTTTAAATATATATTATAATTATATTGTATCATAAGCCACGTTAAATATTGCACTAATAACAAGAAAATACATAACTTTTATGTAAAATTCACATTAAATTAATATAACATTTTTATTCTTAATTTTCTCCTAATTGTACTATAATATTCAATACAACAAAAATTTAAAAAAAGTCTCAAAGCCATAAAGACCTTGAAACTTTTTTATAAATACTTATTTAATAATTAAGTTTATTAGTATTCCACCAAATTTAACTATTAAAGGTGCAAATACAAGTGATACTATAGTCATTAATTTAATTAATATATTCATAGATGGTCCTGATGTATCCTTAAATGGATCGCCAACAGTGTCTCCAACTACTGCAGCTTTATGAGGCTGACTTCCTTTGCCTCCATGAGCTCCCCCTTCAATATATTTTTTAGCATTATCCCAAGCTCCTCCGGCATTTGCCATCATTATTGCCATAAGAACACCTGTTACAACGCCTCCCCCTATAACTCCTGCTAAAGCTTCAGCTCCTAAGAATAGGCCTACTAAAATAGGTACTACAATAGCAAGAATTCCAGGAAGAATCATTTTTCTAAGAGCTGCCCTTGTAGATATTTCTACGCACCTTGCATAATCTGGTTTTTCCTTGCCCTCAAGTATTCCTTTCTTTTCTTTAAATTGTCTTCTAACTTCCTGAACCATTTCTGTTGCAGCTTCACCAACAGAAGACATTGTAAGTGATGCAAATAAAAATGGAAGCATACCACCTATTAATACACCTATTAATGTTAATGGATTTAATAAATCAATAGTAGATAAATTTACTGCCTGGGCATATGATGCAAAAAGAGCTAATGCTGTTAATGCAGCAGATCCTATTGCAAAGCCTTTTCCTATTGCAGCTGTAGTATTACCAACTGAATCAAGTTTATCTGTAATATCACGTACCTTTGGATCCAAGCCACTCATTTCTGCAATTCCACCTGCATTATCTGCAATTGGTCCATAGGCATCCACAGCTACTGTAATACCTGTTGTAGAAAGCATACCTACAGCGGAAAGAGCAATTCCATATAATCCAATACTAGCATCATTTAATCCACCAACACTATAAAAGGCTATAAATATTCCAATTGCAATTAAAACAACAGGTACTAATGTAGATTTCATTCCTACTGAAAGCCCAGAAATAATATTAGTAGCTGGTCCAGTTTCTGATTCCTTTGCAATATTTTTTACATATTTAAAATCAGAAGATGTATATATTTCTGTAATTTTACCTATAATAAGTCCAACTGCAAGACCAGCAATTACTGGTATAAACAATGTAAAACTACCAAACATATAATAGCATAATGCACCACCAAAAATAACAACCATTATTCCAGATACTAAGCTTCCAAGATTTAATGCTTTTTGAGGATTATCACCAGAAAAACATTTCACAATTACTATACCTATAATTGATGCTACAATTCCTATTGATGATAATAAAAGTGGGTAAATAGCTCCCTCTTCACTAGATACTGCTGATAATACACTGCCTAAAGTAATAGCTGAGATTATAGATCCTACATATGATTCAAAAAGATCTGCCCCCATTCCAGCTACATCACCAACATTGTCACCAACATTATCTGCAATAACTGCAGGATTTCTAGGGTCATCTTCTGGTATTCCAGCTTCGACCTTACCAACAAGATCGGCACCAACATCTGCTGCCTTTGTATATATATCTCCACCAACTCTTGCAAATAGTGCAATTGAAGAAGCTCCAAGTCCAAATCCTGTAATATATTCAGCATTTAGATTAAAAAGAAGTGAAAAGATTCCAAGTCCAAGAAGTCCAAGTCCCACAACACAAAGTCCCATTACAGTACCACCAGAAAAAGCTACAGAAAGAGCAGGTTTTATGCCTTTTTTTGCAGCCTGTGCTGTTCTTACATTTGCCTTTACAGCTATTCTCATACCACAATAACCTGCAATAATTGAAAAGGCTGAACCAACTATAAATGAAACAGCTGTTTTAATATTAAGGAATATTGCAATAAGGGCAAATACAGCAACTATGAATACCAAAAGATATGAATATTCTTTCTTTAAAAATGCCATTGCCCCTTCTTCAATATGCTTTGATATTTCTTTCATTTTGCCATTTCCTTCATCTTTCTTTAAAACATCAAAGCCAATAAAAGTAGTAATAAGTAATGCTAAGATTCCACAACCCATAGGTATTAATAATAATTTCATAGTCTCCATCCCCTTTACCCTTTAATAAACATTAGTATCATATTAATATGATATTAAAATGATAAGTAATAAATTATAGATTTTAAAATTCACCTATAATTATTTAGAAAAAGTGTACTATAAACTAAAATGTAGAATCTAATAAAGCTTAAAGAACAATTTTACTTTGAAGCTTTATTTATATGAATTTCTGGAAATATAATTTTCAGAAAATTCAATCAAATTTATTTAAAAAAATAAACAGCTATTACATAAAGAATAGCTGTAAATTTCTATAATTATTTAACTAAATTTAGTGCTATGGCTACAACTGCGAATAATATCATTGAAATGACAGTTAATCTTTCAAGCACAACTTCTTTAGTTCTTGATTTATTTTTTGAATAGAATGAATCGTTATTGCTTCCTTGAATCAAACCACTTAATGCATCTGATTTACTTGGTTGCATTAACACAGATACTATAACTACTAATCCAATAATTATTTCTACAACTAAAAGTGCAGTTCTCATGGGACACCTCCTGCTACTATGAGCATCTTACAAATTTTATACCTAAAGTGTATCATAATCCGTCATAAATTTCAATATTATTCCTTTGATTTAATTATTATTTAATAAAAAAGCGCCAAGGCGCTTTTTTTACTAATTATTTCTTAAGGCTCTCATTGAATTAAGTACTGCAATAAGAGTAACTCCTACATCGGCAAAAACTCCAAGCCACATATTAGCATATCCAAAAGTACTTAATATAAGAACTCCAACTTTTACTACAAGTGCAAACACAATATTTTGCCATAGTATTCCTGTTGTTTTTCTGCCTATTTTTATAGCATCTTTTAAAGCTAAAGGATCATCTCGCATTAAAACAACATCAGCAGCTTCAATAGCAGCATCAGATCCAATGCCTCCCATAGCAACTCCAATATCGGCTCTTGCAAGTACTGGTGCATCATTTATTCCATCACCTACAAATACAAGCTTACCATTTTTTTCTTCTTCATTTAATAATTTTTCTACTTTTTCAACTTTATCTGCTGGTAAAAGTTCTGAATATACACTATCAATACCAATATCTTTAGCTACCTTTTCTGCAACATTTTTGCTATCACCAGTAAGCATAATTGTTCTCTTTACACCTAATTGTTTTAATGATCTTATTGCTTCTTTAGATGTTTCTTTTATTTCATCTGAAATTATTATATAGCCCTTAAACTCATTATTAACAGCAACATAAACTATTGTTCCTATAGTTTCTTCAGATTCAAATTTAATGTTGTTACTACTCATAAGTTTACTATTACCTAAAAGTATATTTTTATCTTCAATTTGAACACTTATACCATTACCTGATATTTCTTTATAATTTTTAATAATGTCTTTGTCAATTTCCTTATGATAATATTGAACTATAGATTTTGCAATAGGGTGATTAGAAAAACTTTCTCCCATAGCTGCAAGTCTTATAAGTTCATCTTCTGAAATATTTACAGCCTTTACTTTTACTACATTAAATGTTCCCTTTGTTAAAGTTCCAGTTTTATCAAATACAACTGTATCAACATCTTTTAAAAGTTCTACAAAGTTACCACCCTTTATTAAAACTCCTTTTTTAGATGCTCCACCAATTCCTGCAAATAAACCAAGAGGAATTGAAATAACAAGAGCACATGGGCATGAAACTACAAGAAATACTAATGCTCTGTAAAGCCAATCACTAAATTCTGCACCACTTATAAAAATAGTTGGAATTACTGCAAGTAAAACTGCAAGTGCTACTACAGTAGGTGTATAAACTTTTGCAAATTTTGTTATAAATTTTTCAGTTTTAGCTTTCTTACTTCCTGCATTTTCTACAAGTTCTAATATTCTAGCTACTGTTGATTCTCCATAAGCTTTAGTTACTTTTATTTTTAACAATCCTGAAATATTTATACTACCAGATAAAACTTCGTCATTAGTAGCAGCATTTCTTGGAACAGTTTCACCTGTTAATGCTGATGTATCAAGAGATGATTCTCCTTCTATTATAATACCATCTAAAGGAACTCTTTCGCCTGGTCTAACTACTATAATATCATCAATATCAACATCTTCTGGGGATACTTTTTTTTCTTTATCATTTACTAAAATATTAGCATAATCAGCTTTTATATCCATAAGAGATGATATTGATTTTCTTGATTTATCAACAGCGTAATCTTGAAACATTTCACCTATTTGATAAAATATCATTACTGCAACTGCTTCTGGATATTCTTTTATAGAAAAAGCTCCAATAGTAGCTACTGCCATAAGAAAGTTTTCATCAAAAATTTCACCTCTAAATATATTTTTTAATGCAGCTAATATTACTTCAAATCCAACTAAAGCATAACTTACTAAAAATAATACTACTCCATAAGATTTATCTTGAAAAAATATAACAGCCAATAAGTAAATTGCGATACCTACAAATAAAGGAATATTTTCTTTAAATATATTTTCCTTTTTTTCCTCTTTTGGAGTTTCTATTTTTCTTGGTTCTATTTCTTTTAAATTGTTAATTTTAGCATGACCTTCTTTAAGATTAGCATGCTTAATTTTTGTATTTTTATATTCTGATACAACTACATCTGGTTCTAATGAATTTACAATTTCTTTTACCTTTGTTTTTACATTTTCTGAATCAAAGCCGTCTTTTATATCTATTGCTATATATTGAACTGCAAAATTTAATGATGCTTCTTTTACTTCTTCTAAATCATTAACTTTTCTTTCTATCTTTGCTGCACAATTAGGGCAATCAAGACCTTTTAATGATAATTTTATCTTGTTTGTTTCCATAAATTCATCTCCTCTATTCAGTAATATGGTTCAATCCTTCATCAAATATGTGCTTAATATGATCATCATCTAACGAATAATAAATAACTTTTCCATCTCTTCTATATCTTACAAGTCTAGCATTTTTTAATGTTCTTAATTGGTGAGAAATAGCAGATTGGCTAATACCTAAAAGGGCTGATAAATCACACACACACATTTCTGACTCAAAAAGTGCACATATAATTTTAATTCTTGTGGAATCTCCAAAAACTTTAAAAAGTTCAGCTAAATCATAAAGAATTTCTTCTTTGGGTAATAAGTCTTTTACCCTATTTACAATATCATCATGTATAATATTACAATTGCATTTTTCAATTGTTTCATTAGTATTTTTCTTATATAAATTTTTATTCATTTTATCACCGCCTTATATTAACATATGAACAATTGTTCATATGT
>JAAYQS010000011.1 GCA_012519155.1 Clostridiales bacterium | reverse complement strand
GCCAAATTTATTTAAAGAGAGAAGACTTAAATCATACTGGTGCTCACAAGCTTAATCATTGTATGGGAGAAGGACTTCTTGCAAAATATATGGGTAAAAAAAGGCTTATAGCAGAAACTGGTGCAGGTCAACATGGTGTAGCACTTGCAACAGCAGCAGCTTACTTCGGTCTTGAATGTGAAATACATATGGGAGAGGTTGATATAAAGAAGCAAGCTCCTAATGTTACTAGAATGAAAATACTAGGTGCTAAAGTAGTTCCAGTTACTCATGGATTAAAAACATTAAAAGAAGCTGTAGATTCTGCTTTTGATTCGTATGCTAAAAATTACAAAGATTCTATTTATTGTATTGGTTCTGTTTTAGGACCACATCCATTTCCACTAATGGTTCGTGATTTTCAATCTGTAGTAGGATATGAAGCTAAGGATCAATTTAAAGAAATGACTGGACTTATGCCAGATGTAGTATGTGCAGCTGTTGGTGGTGGAAGTAATGCAGCTGGTATGTTTATACCATTTCTTGATGAACCAGCCACAGAAATAGTAGGAGTTGAACCACTAGGAAGAGGTACAAAATTAGGTGATCATGCTGCATCATTATCTTATGGAGAAAAAGGTATTATGCATGGATTTGAAAGTATAATGCTTAAAGATAAAGACGGATCTCCAGCACCTGTTTACTCAATTGCTAGTGGACTAGATTATCCATCAGTAGGACCTGAACATGCATTTTTACACGATTTAGGAAGAGTTACTTATACTACTGCATCTGATGATGAAGCTATGGAAGCTTTTTATAAATTATCAAGATACGAAGGTATAATTCCTGCAATTGAAAGTTCTCATGCTCTTGCATATGCTATGAGAAGAGCAAAAGAAATGAAGCAGGGATCTATTCTTGTTTGCTTAAGTGGTAGAGGAGATAAGGATATAGATTATGCTGTTGAAAAGTATGGACTTGGAGAACAATTCTTTAAATAATAAAAAAAGTTTCTTAGATTATAATCTGAGAAACTTTTTTATATCTATAAAATTATTTAGTAACTTTTTGCTTTTTTCTTAAATTTATTTTTGCTAATCCAATTATATAAATTAATGCTATACTTCCGTATACAAGTACTTTCATATCATGTGAATCAAATGTATCAGATGGTGTATTTGTACTTATTTGTGGAGTATCAGTTGTTGAAGGTGTGTTTGTGCTAATTTGTTCCTTGGAAATTGTTATACTGTCGTAAATTACAGGTTCTTTAATAATGGTATCAGTATTGGTGTCGTATTTAAAGGTATATGTTTTACTGGAAATTTTATCCTTTGATACTTCAAATATTGTGTAAAATTGTTCTTGTTTATCTGAACTTGTCAATCCATCTTGGTTATATTTAGCATCTGCTGAATTTATATCAAGGAAAGAGTAATTTGTACTTAGTGGATCTCCCTCTGAAACTTTGTAATCAATTTTTTTATACCATTTAAGTCCACCAGCATGTCCGCCTACCATATATAATGGAGAACCATTATGTTTGAAATAAGAACCATCATTATTTTGTGCAAGATTTGCATTGTTACCTTCTTTTGTGATAAACCCTCTTGCATATACATGGTCATGACCTTCTAAAACTATATCTACATTTAGGTCTGATAAAATAGGTCCCCAGTATTCTCTAGCTGCTTTTATATCTGAATCAACAATATGTGAAGCTCCAGTATAAATTGATTTGTGGAAAGATACTATAACCCACTTGTTATTATCTTTTGCTTCTTTAACTTCTTTTTCTAAATATTCCTTTTGGGCATTTCTTATTTCATCATTACTTTTGGCAGTTTCAAGATTTAGTACTATGAATTTTGCAGCGCCATAATTAAATGAGTAAACAGCATCAGAAACATCTGAAGAGGCAGAAGGTGCAGTTATATGTCCTGTAAAATTTGAAACATCATGATTTCCTTGAGTTACGGCAAGTAGGTGATTAGAAAACATATTTTGACCTTGGTCTTTATATAAACCTCCGTTATTAAAAAGATTTTCATATTGGCTTTCATCATCTGCATTGTTTGTAATATCACCAGCTATATACACAAGATTAATATCATTTTCTTTATTTATCATATTGCAAGTTGCTCCAAAAGCTTTGGCATTTGTACTATTAGATACTTGAGTATCAGCAAGAAAAGCAAATTTTATTGTGTCATCACCTGAATCATTTAATGCAGTAGTTGTAGTAAAGCTTCCATCAAATGATTTATCTCCTGAAGTAATTGTATATGTATATTTTGTTTTTGAATTTAAGCCATTTATTAGAAGCATCACCATAGTAGTATATGCTTACCTCATCCCAATTTGTATAACTGTTATCAAAATAAACTGTTATGGTATCTGTTGGAGTTGCTGTAGCCTTTGTATCATCAGCACTTGGTTTCGAGCTAAAAAACATTGTTACCATTAATATGGCAATAGTAAAGAGTGATAAGAGAGTATTTAAAGTTTTTTTCATAATAAAATCTCCTTTAGTATTTATTTTTGATTCAATAATAATATAAATATAATTTGTTAAAAATAGCTCAAATTTTATTTAAAAATAAAGTTAATTTTATATTAAAGGATGATTTTAATTGTAAATAAAAATTAATTTAAGTAAATAAAAAGTTAATTTTGTTGAAAAAGCTAAATAAATTTCGGTAGAATACGACAATGAATTATATGAAATAGCTATGTGCAAAATTATAAATTATTAGGGGGGAGTAATATGGTAAAAGTTAAGAGAAGTATGAAAACTGATTTAGTGGTGGTAACAAATATTATAATTTTTCTAATAGTAATGATATTATCTGCTGTTACTAATTTAACTTCAAGAAAAAATCTTGATAACGAAGTGAAGGAAGGGTTAGAAGGTGTAGCTTATAGTGTATTAGATGTTTTAGAGAAGGGAACTGAAGGTGATATAGTTAAAGATAGTGCTGGTAATTTGAAAAAAGGTAATTTTGCAATAGGAATTGATAATGAATTTGTTGATTCTATAAAAGAACATACAAATATTGATGTTACTATCTTTGCGGGTGATACAAGAGTTGCAAGTTCAGTGAAAGATAGTAAAGGAGATAGAGTTGTAGGAACTAAAGCCAGCCATGAAATTATTGAAGAAGTTATTAATAAGGGAAATACATATTTTGGCAAGAAAGTAGATATTGAAGGAACAAATTATTATGGATATTATGTGCCTATAAAAGATAAGTCAGGAGAAGTTATTGGAGTATCTTTTGCTGGAAAACCAACAGATAAAGTTGATTCTATAGCATATTCTGGTGTAATACGTCAAGCGATTTTTGGCTTTTTAGCTATTATTATAGCAGCAGGGGTAATTTATATAAGATCAAATTCTATAGCCAAATCCATAAATGGTGTTTGCGAATATCTTATGATTCTTTCTAAGGGTGATTTATCAAAATCTATTGATAAAAAATATATAGACAGAAAAGATGAAATAGGATTAATAGCCAAAGTTTCAGAAGAGTTAAAAGATAGTCTTAAATCCCTTATAGGAAAAACATTAAAAGCTTCAAAATCATTAATTGATCATTCATTTAATTTACAACAAGTTTCAAAGGAATGTTTAGAAAATACAGAATCAGTAAATAAGGCTATGAATGAGATATCAACTGGTGCAGTATCTCAAGCAGAAAATACTCAAAATGTTACTGAAAAATCAATAGACATTGGTGATTTAATAAAACTTATTACAGATAATCTAGACGATTTAGATAATAGTACTGAGATTATAAGCAATGCTGAAAGTGAAGCTGACAAGATAATCAATGATTCAAGTACATACAATAATATTACAATAGATTCTGTAACAAGAATTGCACAGCAAACAGAAAAAACTAATGAAGCAGTTAAGAAAATTAAAAGTGCTATTGAACTTATAACTGACATTGCTGATGAAACTAATCTTTTATCATTAAATGCAAGTATTGAAGCTGCAAGAGCTGGTGAAGCAGGAAAAGGATTTGCTGTTGTTGCTGAAGAAATTCAAAAGCTTGCAGATCAATCAAATAATTCTGCTAAAAAAATTGAGAATTCTATAGAAGAACTTTTAAAAGAGTCAGATAGAACTATTTCAATAATGAAAGAGGTAG
>JAAYQS010000010.1 GCA_012519155.1 Clostridiales bacterium | reverse complement strand
TTTAGCATCTTCTAATGCTATATTATTTATTTTTATTTTGGATCCTTTATATATAATTTCTAATGAACCTTGCTTAAATATATTAAGTATAGATATGGCATCATTTAAATCTTCTATATCTATATAATCTATATTCTTATATAATATACTATTTACAACTGTAATTCCATCTACTTTTAAAGATTTTATAATTAATTTATTACTTGTGCAAATTATACTATCACTATTTTTATTATATGACCTTGCAAAATATATGAACTTTTCACTTAAACTCATAGATTCTTTTATTTTTTCTAATTCATCAATATCTATTAATTTTTCAATTTCCTTTGATATTTCATCATCACTAAAAGATAACTCTTGTACTTTTAGTTTACTAAAAAATTTATTTAATATGTACTTTTTATCTTCATCAACTTTAAATAGAGGTACATCATTTATTTTTAAATCATTTGTAACATCATCTATTTCTATTTCACTTATTTTATCTAAATCAATTGATAATGTATAAATTAAAGTTTCATTATAATGCTTTATGTTAAAATAAAAACAATTAGTTGTAAGAACATAATTGTCTTTACTACCTCCATAATAACACATTAATATTTCTTCTGTATCATCTTTAAACTCATATATATTTTTGATTTTTTCAATTGTTCTTGCTGGTATTGATTGTGAAAAATACAATGGTTTCTTAATTTCTGATTTATAAAAATTATATATATTTTTATTAAAGTCATTGCAATATGATAGTAGCTTACTAGACGAAACATTTAAAAACATTGACTTTCCATATAAAACACTGTTTTCTGCTATTCTAGTATATGTTTCATTTTGAACATCACTTAAAAATTGCCTTTGTTCCTGAAGCTTTTGTCTATTTTCTTCTATTTTATTTTCAATTGTTTCTTTCCCTTTTTTAGCTGTATCTGTTATTATCATTCCAGCACTTATTGCAGTATCCTTTATTCCACTTTCTTCAACAGTTTTTTTAATTTCTTCACTTATTTCTTTTACCTTATCAGTTAATGCCATATAAACATCCCTCCATTTAAACATTTACATTTATTTTATAAAACAAGAGGGAAAACTCCCTCTTGTCTATTATTTAAATTATTCTTGAACTAACTTATTTGTAATTGCTTTTCTTATCATATCAAATGGAATTATTGTAAATGCAAGTAATAAAACTATACCCCATTGCTTTATCCCAATAGCTTCACATTCAAATAATTCTCCACCAAAAGTTGAAACTAACACTTGGACTACTGCAATAATTCCCATTACCTTAAGAAATCCTGGATTTTCTTTTACATTTTTTAGAACATTAAAACTATCATTTCTTACATTAAATCCATTAAATACTGCTGAAAATACAAATAATGAGAAATATCCTGTAAAGTGAAGCCTGTTTACATACTCTCCATTTACAGTAAATAAATCCTTCATAAATGGAGCAAATAAAAATACTAAACTTACAGCTATAATCCAAGCAGCTGCTAAACTAATTTGTGTCATCATTTTCTTTGAAATAATACTTTGTGTTCTAGACTTTGGTTTTTCTTGCATATATTTAGAAAGTGCAGGTTCTGCACCAAGGGCTAAAGCTCCAAGCCCATCCATTACAAGGTTAATCCAAAGCATTTGAATTATACCAAGTGGTTGATCAATTCCTAAAAATGGAGTAACAGCACATATTACAACAGCAGCAACATTAATAGTTAATTGGAATTTTATAAATTTTAATATGTTATTGTAAATTGTTCTACCATAAAGTATTGCATTTTCAATTGATTTAAAGTTATCATCTAAAATAACTATGTCCCCAACTTCTTTTGCCACATCAGTACCAGATCCCATAGCAAAACCAACATCTGCTCTCTTTAATGCTGGTGCATCATTAACACCATCACCTGTCATACCACAAACAAGATTAAGTTCTTGAGTTAATCTTACCATTCTTGATTTATCGGTAGGAAGTGCTCTTGCAATAACTCTTAGCTTAGGAAGAATATTTTTTACTTCTTCATCACTCATTTTATTAAGTTCATCTGATGTAAGTGCAATATCCTCTTCACTTTCTATAAGTCCGCAATCTTTGGCTATGGCTACTGCTGTTTCTTTTCTATCACCAGTAATCATAACAACTTGAACTCCTGCACCTCTAACTTCTTTTATTGCTCTTTTTGCTTCTTCTCTAACATCATCTCTTATTCCAACAAATCCTACAATTATTAAATCATTTGGTAATTCATTTTCAGAAAGAGAACTTTCACTATATGCAAATCCTAAAACTCTCATTGCTTTTTCTGCTAAAGCATCTATCTTAGCATTTATTTTGTCTTTATCTATATCTACTACTTTACCTTCAGCATTTATATACTTAGTTGCCTTTGAAAGTAATCTTTCTGGAGCTCCTTTATAGACTGTTTTTCCATTAAGTTCTGCTGCTGAATACTTGTTAGAAGAATTAAATTCTTGAACTTTCAAAACTTCTGTTTGAGAATACTTTTCAGACTTTTCTTTACCTAAGAATGATAAAAGTGCCTTATCTGTTGCATTACCACCAATTACCTTGCCTTCTCCATCAAACATAGCTGCTGTATTTTTACCAATACAAAGATTAACAAGTTCATTTATATTTTCACTGTCTTTATATGAATCTTTTATGTCACCATCAAAAAATTCTACAACTTCAAGCATACCTTTTGTAATTGTACCAGTTTTATCACTAAATAATACATTTAATGAACCTGCAGTTTCAATACCTATAGGCTTTCTAACTAATACATTTTTTTGAAGCATTTTTGAAGTATTTTGCATAAGTACTATTGCAATCATAAGTGGTAATCCTTCTGGAACAGCCATAACTACAATTGTTACAGAAACCATTACCTTTTCAAGTACATCTGATACTATTTTAATAGCTCCCATGCCAAGGTAATCACTTATACCTCCTTGAACAATAACACCATGAATCATTAATGCTATAAAAATAACTATTGCACCAATATATCCAAATTTAGATATTTTATCAGCTAAGTCAGTAAGTTTAACTTTAAGGGGACTATCAACATTATCGTCTTGCATATCTTTTGCCATAGAACCCATTACAGTTTTCATACCAACTTTTTGAACAAGCATTACACCTTTTCCACTTAAAGTAACTGCTCCTCTAAATAAAGAACTTTTATCAACAAATGTATCACCTGTTAAAGCAACTTCTTTTTCAGCATCATCCATTGAGTAATCTTCTTTAGGTGATTTTTTACATTCTTCAGATTCACCATTTAATGAAGAGTTATCTACTCCAATATTTCCTTCTATTAAAATACCATCAGCTGGTATTTTATCTCCTGATTGAAGTAATACATAATCTCCAACAACTATATCATCAATTATTATTTCTTCAATTTGACCATCACGATAAACTTTACAGACGTCTTTTTTAGTTTCCTGCTTTAGCTTTCTATATTCTTGGTCTGATGACATTTCTGTTTTTGCAGAAATTACTGAAACTATTGCTACAGCTACTATAATTCCAACAGATTCTAGTATACTACCACCAGTAATAAGTGTAAGAATTATCATTATTACTGCAATTGCAATTAAAAGCTTAAGCATAGGATCATCTAATGCATCCTTAAGCTTATCAAAGAATGTTTCAGGTTCAGCTTCTTCTATAATATTCTGACCATACTTTCTTTTGCTTTCTTCTACTTCTTGTTTGTTTAAACCTTTCATTTTTTCCTCCTAAATATGAGCTATAATTGTTTGTAAATTTTATTAATAAGTACATAAATAGAAGTCCTAAGTAAGACTTCTATTTACTATACATTATTTTTAATTATTGATATAAGGCTAAAATTCCATTTAAATCTGCTATTTTGCCTTCTCCAACAGCTCTAAATTGCCATTCTTGTCCTTGTCTATAAAGTTCAGCAAAAATTACAGATGTTGCAGCAGAACCATCTTCTTTTAAATTAAATCTACATATTTCTTTTTCATTTTGTTCTGCATCAAGTAATCTTATGTATGAATTATCTACCATACCAAATGTTTGTCTCTTAGTTTGTGCTTCAAAAATAGATACTACAAAAACTATTTTTTGTATAGCTGGATTAATTTGATCTAGATTTATATCTATTCTCTCATCATCACCTTCACCTGCACCAGTTCTATTATCTCCATTTAAGAAAATACCTTGACCTTGCATATTATTAAAATATATTACATTGTCTACTGTATTAAACTTTCCATTTGCGTCTAATAAAAATGCTGCAATGTCTAAATCAAAACTATCTCCTGAAGTTGCAATATCCCATCCTGCTCCAAGTATTACATGTTTAAGTCCTGGATTTCTCTTTGTTAAATCAAGAATATCATTTTTCTTAAGATTTAAACTTAAAGGTGCACCTCCTTGATTTGGCATAGCTCCATTTCCACTATTTTCGTTAAATTTTCCAATGTTTATTCCCATTTCCCTTCACTCCTACTTATATCTTATATATTTTAAACTTTAGCGAAATCTATTAGCTAAAGTTTGTAAGCTACCTCTAAATAAATCTCCAACAGCCTTAAAAGACCATTGGCCATTAATCTTATTAAGTTCTGCAAATACTATTGCTGTATTATCTCCACCAGCTTCTGTAAGATTATATCTGCATATTTCTTCATCATTTTTATCTTCATTAAGAAGTCTTACATATGCATTTTTAACCTTACCAAAACTTTGATTCCTTTCTATTCCATCATAAATGGTAACAGCAAAAATTATTCTTTCACAATCATTTGGAATATTATTTAATGAGATTGATATCATCTCATCATCTCCATCACCTTCGCCAGTTAAATTATCTCCATGTAAAAATAATCCTGTTCCTTTTAAATTGCCATAATAAACTATCCCATTTTTCTTTAATATCTTATTATTTTTATCTAAAAGTATTGCTGATAAATCAAGATCAAAATCTTGTTTAAATATTCCAAATATACCCTTTGATGCCACATCCCATCCTGCACATAATCTTAATTTGTTTAATGAAGGATCTCTTTTTGTTAAATCTAAAATGTCATTCTTTTTTAAATTTAAAACTCCTGCCATAGTACTCCACCTCAATAAAATTTACATGTATAAACTTAATATTCCATTTAAATCTGCTATTTTTCCTTCTCCTATTGCTTTAAATCTCCAATCCATGCCTTCCTTAAATAATTCAGCAAAAATAACTGCTGTTACTGTTGAACTATCTTGTTTTAAATTAAATCTGCATATTTCTCTTTCGTTATTTTCTGCGTCAAGAAGTCTAACATATGAATTATCAACCATACCAAAAGTTTGTCTTTTAGCCTGTGCATCATATATTGTTACACAAAATACTATTTTTTGTATATCAGGTCTAATTTGTGATAAATCAATATCAATTCTTTCATCATCACCTTCACCTGCACCTGTTCTATTATCTCCTTCAAGATAAATTCCATCTGCTCTCATATTGTTGAAAAATATTACATCATCTGGTATACGTTGTACTTTATTATTTGCACCTACCATTAATGCTGCTATATCTAAATCAAAGTCCTGACCATTTTGTGCTACATCCCATCCAGCTCCTAAAACTACCTTTTTAAGTCCTGGAACTTTTTTAGTTAAATCTAAAATATCATTTTTTCTAAGATTAAGAGGACTTGCATTATTATTAATTACTCCGCCATTATTAATCATATTTTTATTTGACCCCATCATACCTGGATTTGACCCCATCATACCTGAATTTGATCCCATCATACCTGGATTTGACCCCATCATACCTGAATTTGATCCCATCATATTTTGATTATTATTCATATTTTGGTTACCATTATTAGGTTGAAAATTACTTCCCCCAGAAAATCCTCCTAAATTAATTGCCATTTTTCATTCCTCCCACATAATATAAAAAATTAAATATATATAAATTATCAATATCTTATCATAATGAGTTTAATTAGTAAATATTTTACTTTCTTAAAATTTCCTTAATTTTTAAACTCCAAAAGCATTTTTCTTCATTTCATATTTAAGTGTTTCTAATCTCTTTGTATTTTCTACTCTTTGTTGTGCATTAGCAATTTGAATTTGCTTTGTATCTTCAATACCTTTCATTATAGTATCATAAGATCTTTCAAGTGTTTCAAGAGCAATAGAACTGCCTGATGCCATTTTGGCTATTTCAACAGATTGTCTTGCTGTACTATTTGCATTTCTCATAATGAGTTCATTAGTTTTATCATCAAGTTGCTTTATAGATTTAGCTTGAATTTCTTGTCTCTTAAGTATTATTGCTTGAGCTAAACATTGCTTAAATATTGGCAAAGTAACTATAAATGAAGAATTTATCTTTCTCATTAGGTTAAAATTTGACATTTGAATAGTTTGAAGCATTGGAGCAGCTTGAATTGCTACATTTTCAGCTATTCTAAGATCATAAATTCTTTGTTGCATCATTTCTTTGCTCATTTGAAGCTTTTGAAGCATCATTTGCTTTTCATTTTCATCTATATCTGTTCTACTTGGGAAACTTTCTAAATAACCATCTATTTCTTCTACAGCAAGTTCCCCAGCCACTATATACTTTTCTAATATTTTATAGAATTGTATGTTACCATCATATAATTTTTTTAATTTTGCATTTGCTTCCCTTATATCTGATTCATATTTTTTTAATAATACATAAACTTTATCTACTTCATAACCAAGTGTATCATATTTTTGGAAAAGCTTTGCTACTGCATTACCTGCTCTTTTAAATAGTTTAGACAAACCACTTTCCTCTTTTACATTTTTCAACTCATCAATGTCAAACTTATCCATTATCTTAGTTAAAGCCATAAGCATTTCACTTGCTTCTTCTGATTTAACTTGTTTCATATTATTTAATAGTTCATCAGATATTCTTGAAATATTTTCACTAGCCTTTTGTCCGAAATTTATTATAGAATTTGTATTATTAATATCTACTTCGCTTGTTAAGTTTTGAACTTCCTTTTCATTTCTAAGTTTCATTTTATATTCATCAATATCATTCATCATTTGCATATCATTATTATTTGAATTCATTATTGAGTTTTGATCCATTTGAGGCATAGTATCCTTCATTATGTTAACAGTTGGATTTGCTTCTGCATATCCCATATTATTATTCATTCCACTATTATATTGATTTATACCATTATAATTATTTTCATTCATATTATTATAATTGTTATTTTGATTATCCATATTATCCTCCATTTTTATTAAGAATTTTAATTCCTAATTACACATAATACCTTTATATTAAAAAACAAATTATTTTTACATATCAAATAATTTTGAAAAGAAACCTTTTTTTAAAGACATAACCTTTTTAAATGAAATGTCATACTTCATTGATTCTAACCTATCCTCAGTATACACCTCTTTCATTAAAATCAGATTAAAATTTAAAGAACCTGATGGATTAAATACTACAATATCTAAACCAATTAAATGAAGATAAGCAAGAAGTTTAATCATTTGCTCTGACAATGTATTTTCTTCATCTAAGAAAATAACAATCTTAGGAATATTAGAAGTAAAATCAAAATTATCTATAAGCTTTACTATATCTTCATTTAAAGATAATACAAGGCATAATAATTCAAGACAAGCTTTTTTGTCAAAAGCATTAGCAAAAACATCTTTAGATTTTATTGTTTCATTAAATTTATTTAAAAGTAAATTTTGTACTTCATCACTAAACTTTTGGAATTTATAAAATTTTGATTTTTTAACTTGTGCAATATCAAATGTTCCATCACTTAACTGACAAAACATAAGTTCATACATATCTTCACTAAATTTAATTTCTGTAGAAATATTATTGTTATTAAAAACAAGAGTATTTTCTGTTTCAATACATTTTTTTATAAGCTTTTGGTATTCAAATAAATCATTATAAACACCACTTATTTTCTTAAAAAGGCAAGGAACCGTTACCACATTTTTATCTACCCTAAAACCATCTCTTAATTTAGCAGGCTCATTCCAATATATTAAAATATCTTCAAGTATACCATCTAAAAGTACAGCTTTTGTATATCCATCTCTAAATTGCCAAGGTGCATACATACCTGTGCCTTCAAAAAACTGTGATGTAACTTCTTTTTCTAATTTTTTTGCTACAGTTTCAATATTTTCAATTTCCTTACCTCTTTTGGCATGTTCTTTAAAAGAGTCAAGACTAACTATTGCCATATTTTGAACCTTTATACTTAATTTAGATTGCTCAATATCCTCAAAATATTCTTCTTTTAATGGATTAATATATAATACATCAAAACCAATTAAATATAATATTATTAAGAAATACACAGCATGCCTTTCTATATTGCCATAATAAATACATTTTGGATTATAATCTGACTGAAAATTAATATCTTTTCCATAAGTATATGCCCAAACAATTAGCTTTGTAATAAAATTTTTAAGAACATTTTCACTAAAGAAATTTTCTTTTTGTCTTGCAATATTTATAACATAATCTAAAGCTTCTAAAAATTTGTTATTAATATTTTCATTTTTAAAAACTACTATATCTTGAGTCTTCATAGATGTAATATTCATATTACCAAGCTCATAATAAATATAATTTATAAGATCCATTTCAGGTTTAAAAGGAAGTTCATTATCAAAAATTATGCTAACATCCTTATGTTGTAGACACTTACTTTGTAACGTTTTTAATAAATCATCATATTCATTTTGATCTTTAACACCTATAAATCTATAAAAAAGAGGTTTTAATTCTTCATTTGAAGTGGTTCTTTCATATTTATTTTTAAATACTTCATTAATTATATCCTTAAGTCCTAATTTCATTATATTTTTACCTACTTTTTTTATTATATACTAATAATTGTATATCATTTTTATGTGTTTTATCAACTCCTATAAGTCTAAATAAATAATAATTATTTATTTGTTAACATATTATTATTCTATATAAATATATTTTTTGATATAATTACATTTGAAACAGATAAAATTTACTTTTTAACAATAAAAGTGAGGAGATAATTATGAGAAAAAAGGTTATATTTTTAATAATTTCAGCCTTAATGTGTCAAAATTTTATAGCATGTTCTAATAGTTCTTCAAAATCTACGCAATCATCACCATCATCTGAATCTACTTCAAAGGATAGCGCCAAAAGTGATGATTCATCAAAAGACACAAAAGATGAAAAAAAAGATACCACTTTAAATAATGATGCTTCAAAAAAAGAAGATAATTTATCAGAAAATAATTCATCCGTTACAGAAAAAGATGTTAGAATTTTTTATTATGATATAGAATCTGATAAAATAATTTACCAAAACAAAAAAATCAAAGTAACAGATGGTGCTTTAACAAATGCAATAATTGATGCTTACAAAGGTGCATTAGATAATCAATGCTATTCAGGACTTCCTGACAATGTAGTTGTAAAATCTGCAAAACTTGAAAAAGATAAAGATTTAATTACTGTTAATTTTGGAGATACTTTTGTAAATACATTAGGCTATGGTGCTAGCATAGAAGCTAGTATTTTACAATCTGTTGTAAACTCTCTTGGTTATAACTTTGGAGTTTCAAATGTATACATAACTGTAAATGGGAAACCATATTCTTCAGGACATATTGCTCAAAAAGAAAATGAATCATTTGCAGTAAAATATGATGGATGTGTTGAAAAATAATACATTAATTTATAAGAGGGTTGCTTTATATAGCAACCCTCAAAATTCCAATTATCTTATAATTTTCTTTATTCTTGCTTCTCTAATCCAGCTAGGAAATTCATTTAATAACCTATCATAAAGTTCTTCGTCTGATATTTTATCAATATCATTAACTGAAAAGAAATTAGCATTATCTATAAATCTTCCATCCATTTCATCTAAACCTTCAAGATAGCTAAAATTTCCACTACCAATTCCT
>JAAYQS010000122.1 GCA_012519155.1 Clostridiales bacterium | reverse complement strand
TTTAAAAGAAAGGAGAGTAATATATGAAGAATTTAGATTTTATATATTTAGAAAATGAGCAAGGCGAAGAAGAAAAAATGAAAGTTATTACTTTCTTTAAAATAGAAGACACTGGTAATGAGTATGTAGTAGTAACTCCTTATGGTATTGATACAGAAGAAGCATACGTTTTGAAGTATATAGAAGAAGATGGCAAGGAAATATATTCTACTATAGAAGATGATGAAGAATTTGCTTTAGTTTCAGAAACCTATGAACTTTTAATGTCAGAAGAAATTATAGAATAATATGCTAAAAAGAAGGTGTAATTAATGAGCAAAGAAGTAAGCATAGATTATAATGTCCTTAAAGAGGACTTAAAGAAAAAAGGATACAAACTAACACCTCAAAGAAGAGCAATTGTTGATACTATAATTCAAAGTGAGGGAAAACATTTAACTGCAGAAGAAATATATGATGAAGTTAAAAAAATATGCCCTGAAATAGGTCTTGCTACAGTATATAGAACTATTCAATTATTTGAACAAATAGGTTTAGTAAGTAAACTTCAATTAAATGATGGCTGTAGTAGATATGAAATTGTTCATAGTGATGAAAGGCATATGCATCATCATTTAATATGTAATATATGCAATGCTGTTATAGAAGTTGAAGATGATCTTTTAGAGCAACTAGAAGAAAAAATAAAAAAACAATATAAATTTAAGATTTTGGATCATTCAGTAAAATTTTATGGTATATGTGAAGAATGTCAGAAAAAAATGAATGACCATAAAGATGATGAATAAGGCATATAAATATACATGTATATGAATATCCTTTTTTATAGAAAAAATTAAATATGGAGGTTAAATATGAAAACAGAGAGAGCTAAGATTAAAATTGTACCTCTTGGTGGTTTAAATGAAATCGGTAAGAATTTAACAGCTATAGAGTATAAAGAAGATATAGTTGTTATTGATTGCGGGCTTAAATTCCCTGATGAAGATATGTATGGAATAGATGTTGTAATTCCAGATGTATCATATTTATTAAAAAACCAAGAAAAAATAAGAGGTATATTTTTAACTCATGGTCATGAGGATCATATTGGAGCGCTACCTTATGTCCTTAAACAATTAAATGTGCCAGTATATGGTACAAAGTTAACTCTTGGAATAGTTGAAACAAAGTTGAAAGAGCACAATTTGCTTGCAACAACAACTTTAGTTAAGGTTAAACCAAGAGATATTATTAAATTAAATTCTGTTTCTGTAGAATTTATAAAAACAAACCATTCTATAGCTGATTCAGTAGCTATAGCTATTCATACTCCACTTGGGGTTGTACTTCATACTGGAGATTTTAAAATAGATTATACACCAATAGATGGAGAACTTACGGACTTTGCTAGATTTGCAGAGCTTGGAAGAAAAGGTGTTTTAGTAATGCTTGCTGATTCAACAAATGTAGAACGTAAAGGTTATACAATGTCAGAAAGAGTTGTAGGAGATAGCTTCTTAAGGTTATTCCAAAAAGCACAAGGAAGAATTATAGTGGCAACATTTGCTTCTAATGTTCATAGAATCCAGCAAATAATAAGTGCAGCAGAAACATATGGAAGAAAAGTTGCAGTATCTGGAAGAAGTATGGAAAATATTGTTCAGGTTGCTGTAGAACTTGGATATTTAGACCTTAAAGAAGATACATTGGTATCTATTGATCAAATAAATAGGTACCCTAGTGATCAAGTTGTTCTTGTTACAACTGGAAGTCAAGGAGAACCAATGTCAGCTCTTGCAAGAATGGCTGCATCTGAACATAGAAAAATTAACATAGTTGAAGGTGATACTGTAATTATTTCAGCAACACCGGTACCTGGAAATGAAAAATTTGTTTCAAGAGTTATTAATCAACTATTTAAAAAAGGTGCAGACGTAATATATTCAGCATTGGAAGAAGTGCACGTTTCAGGGCATGCTTGTCAAGAAGAATTAAAATTAATGCATGCACTTGTTAAACCAAAATTCTTTGTTCCTGTACATGGTGAATATAGACATTTAAAGCAACATTCTGAACTTGCATGTAAATTAGGAATGAATCCTAGAAATGTAGTTATTGCTGAAAATGGTGATGTTATTGAAGTAACAAGAAATTATATTAAAAAATCAGGAACTGTAAATTCTGGTCAAGTATTTGTAGATGGTCTTGGCATTGGTGATGTTGGACACATAGTTTTAAGAGACAGAAAACATTTATCTCAAGATGGTATCTTAACTGTTGTAGTTACAATAGAAAAAGCATCTGGAAGAGTTGTTGCAGGACCAGATATAATTTCAAGAGGTTTTGTTTATGTTAGAGAGTCAGAAGAACTTATGGATGAAGCAAAGCAAATTGTTAAAGATGTTTTAGATGAATGTGAATCTAAACAAATAACAGACTGGTCAACATTAAAATCAAATATGAGAGAAGAACTTAGAGAATTTTTATTTGAAAAAACAAAAAGAAAACCAATGATTCTTCCAATCATAATGGAAATATGATTTCATAATGGAGATGTTATTTCTTAAATATATAATTGTTGACAAATTGTTAATATGATATTACAATATAAGCTGATGTAGAAAATTGGGTACTAATGTATCCAATTTTATTTTGGAATAAAATAATTTATATCATTTATTATGTTTAATTAGGTGATAAATTATAATATAAGCTAAAATGTAAAGTCTATGATTTATAGATTTTGCTAGCAGGTTAATAAAACAAATTATTGGAGGAAGTTTTATGGAATTAACAAAGAGAGAAGATATTAGAAATATAGCGATTATAGCTCACGTTGACCATGGTAAAACAACTTTAGTTGATGCTCTTTTAAAACAAAGTCATGTATATAGAAATAATGAAAATGTTCAAGAAAGAGTTATGGATTCAAATGATTTAGAAAAGGAAAGAGGAATTACAATTCTTTCAAAAAATACTGCAGTTATGCATAATGGAATAAAAATAAATATTGTTGATACACCGGGACATGCTGATTTTGGTGGCGAAGTTGAACGTGTACTTAAAATGGTTGACTCTGTTATATTACTTGTTGACTCATATGAAGGACCAATGCCTCAAACAAAGTTTGTTTTAAAGAAGGCATTAGAACTTGGATTAAGACCAATAGTTGTTATTAATAAAATAGATAAGCCTGATGCAAGACCTGAAGAAGTAATAGACGAAGTATTTGATTTATTTATAGAACTTGGAGCTAATGATGAGCAGTTAGATTTCCCAATTCTTTATGCATCTGCAAGAGATGGATATGCAAAGGTTAATGTAGATGATGAAAATAAAGATATGACTCCTTTATTTGAAACTATTATAAATCATTGCGCACCACCAGAAGGATATATAGATGAACCATTTCAAATGCTTGTTACAACACTTGAATCAAATTCATTTGTTGGAAAAATTGCTATTGGAAAAATAGCAAGAGGTACAGTTAAAAAGAATCAAAGTGTAGCTTTAGTTAAAATAGACGGAACTACTAAAAATTATAGAGTTACAAGTATATTTACATATAATGGCTTAAAGAAAGAAGAAACTGATGAAGCAAAAATGGGAGATATTGTTGCAATAAGTGGTGTTGTTGATGCTAATATTGGTGAAACAATAGCTGATGCAGAAGCTCCTGAAGCATTACCATTTGTGCATATTGATGAACCTACAATTAGCATGAACTTTATGGTAAATGATTCTCCATTTGCAGGTCAAGAAGGTGAATATATAACTTCTAGACATTTAAGAGATAGACTTATGCAAGAACTTGAAACTAATGTAAGTTTAAGAGTTAAAGAACTTACTCCTGATTGCTTTGAAGTATCAGGAAGAGGTGAACTTCATTTATCAATTCTTATTGAAACAATGAGAAGAGAAGGCTATGAATTCCAAGTTTCTAAAGCAAATGTTATTTATAAAGAAGAAAATGGTAAAAAACTTGAACCTTATGAATATTTAACTATTGATGTTCCAGAAGAATTTATGGGACCTGTAATGGAAAAGCTTGGACCTAGAAAAGGTGAAATGGTTAATATGACTTCTGCTGTTAATGGATATTCTAGATTAGAATTTAAAATACCAGCAAGAGGACTTATTGGTTTTAGAAATGAATTTATGACTGATACAAAAGGTAATGGTATAATGAACCATGTATTTGATAGTTATGGTCCATATAAGGGAGATATTCCTACTAGAACTAGAGGGTCAATTGTTTCTTTTGAAACTGGAGATTCAATAGCATATGGATTATTTAATGCACAGGATAAAGGTTCATTATTTATAGGACCTGGTGTACCTGTATATCAAGGTATGATAGTTGGAGTATGTGGAAGAGCTGAAGACATTGATATAAATGTATGTAAAGGTAAAAAGCTTACTAATACAAGAGCATCTGGTTCAGATGATGCAGTAAAATTAGTTCCACCAATTCAAATGTCACTTGAAGCATCACTTGAATTTATAAATAATGATGAATTAGTTGAAGTTACTCCGCAAAATATTAGAATGAGAAAGATTATACTTGATACAAATGAAAGAAAAAAAATAATAAGCAGAAATAAAAGATAATTTTTTGTAATTACATATTTTTAAAAGTAAATAGCCTTAGGCTATTTACTTTTTGCATTGTAAATTTAAAATTAATAAGCTTGGAGGATTAAATGAGTAATATAACTTACGATTATATGGAATCATATATTAGAGGATTAATTCCAGAAAGGGAAGGCACTCTTAAGAAAATTGAAGATTTTGCAAGAGAAAATAAAGTGCCAATTGTTCAAAAGGAAACAGGGAAATTTTTAGAATTAATGGTTCAAATAAAAAAACCTAAAAAGATTCTAGAACTTGGAACAGCCATAGGTTTTTCTTCTATATTAATGTATGAAGCATCTCAAGACAAAAATGTAGATATTGTTACTATTGAAAGAGACGAAAAAATGATAGAATATGCAAAAGCTAATATAGAAAAATTTAATCTCCAAGACCATATTAAAATTAAAGAGGGAGATTGTCTTGAAGTTTTAGAAAAACTAGATGACAAATTTGATTTGATTTTTATGGATGCTGGCAAGGGACATTATAATCATTTTCTTCCTCACTGCTTAAGGCTTTTAAAAGAAGATGGCATAATAGTTGCTGATAATGTTTTATTTAGAGGAATGGTTGTATCAAAAGAACTTGTAAAAAGAAGAAAAATTACAATTGTAAAGAGAATGAAAACATATTTAGAAATGGTAAACAGTAGTGATGATTTAATAACATCAGTTATCCCAATGGGCGATGGAATTGCTGTAACCACAAGGAGGCAAAAGTAATGAAAAAACCAGAAATATTGGCGCCAGCTGGTAATTTAGACAAATTGAAAACTGCTATTGATTTTGGGGCAGATGCAGTATATCTTGGAGGAAGCAAGCTTAATTTAAGGGCATTTGCTGATAATTTTACAAATGAAGAAATAGAAGAGGGAGTAAAATATGCCCATGATAGAGGCAGAAAAGTTTATGTTACTTTAAATGTAATTCCTCATAATGAAGATTTTGAAGGATTATCTGAATATGTAAAAGAATTATATAAATTAAAGGTTGATGCTGTTTTAGTTTCAGATCCGGGAATTTTAGCTGTATGTAAAGAAGCTGCTCCTGAACTTGAAATACATTTAAGTACTCAAGCTAATAATGTAAATTGGAGATCAGCAAAATTTTGGCATGATCTTGGGGTAAAAAGAATTGTTCTTGCAAGAGAATTATCCCTTAAAGAAATAAGAGAAATAAGAGAAAAATTACCTGAAAGTTGCGATTTAGAAGCCTTTGTTCATGGGGCAATGTGTGTAAGTTATTCAGGTAGATGTCTTCTTTCAAATTATATGATAGGAAGAGATTCTAATAGAGGAGCATGTGCTCAGCCATGTAGATTTAACTATTATTTAGTAGAAGAAAAAAGACCTGGAGAATACTATCAAATAAAAGAAGATGAACACGGATCATATATAATGAATTCAAAAGATTTATGTATGATTGAACATATTGATGAGGTTATTGAAGCAGGAGTATATTCTTTAAAAATAGAAGGAAGAATGAAAAGTAACTTTTATGTTGCAGCTGTTGTAAAAGCATATAGGCAAGTAGTAGATGCTTATCTTGCATCTCCAAAGGATTATAAGTTTAAAAAAGAATGGATGGATAATTTAAATAAAGTTAGTCATAGAATATATAGTACAGGATTTTACTATGGAGATGAAGATAGACAAATTTATGATAGTTCAGCCTACACAAGAACTGCTGATATAGTTGGAATGGTAAAAGAATTTGATGAAGAAAATATGGTGGCAACAATAGAACAAAAGAACAAGGTATTTGATAATGATACTGTGGAGGTATTAAGACCTGTTGGAGATAATTTTGAAGTTACATTATCTGATATGAGAGAAAATGATGGTACAAAGATAGATTCAGCACCTAGACCACAAATGTTATTTAAAGTCAAGGTTAATGTGCCATTAAAAGTAAAAGATATTATTATAAAAAATATATAAAATTTTGATTAAAACATCTTTTTCTTGTCTAGAATTTAGATAGGAAGGAGATGTTTTTTTATTTTTATAAGTTTTAATAATAAAAGGATAAAAATAGTATGGCTTATATATACTTTTATTTTACTTGGATTATCTGTAAGGTTGTATTTCTTACAAGTTTATCCTGCTAGTTATGTATTAAATAATTATACTAATAAGCAAAGTGAAGTTGTATCAGATGTTGTATTTAACGTATATGATGATAATTTAAAAGATTTATGTGATTATACTAAAAAGTATGTTGTAGTTGTTGATAAAAAACCTTTTTCTCTAAATAATTATGAAGATACATTGAAAAGTCTTATTGCTTTTAATTATATAATGAAAAATGGAGTTGATGATTTTTCTTTTACAGATATTATAAATAGTAGTGGTAAAACATATTATGACGTTTCAAAGGAAACATATGATAAGGTTAAAAAGCTTATTAATTTAAAAGGTGTATATGCTTATGAAAGAAAAGAAATTGACAAAAAATATGCATGGAATAATGGAGTAATGTTTCAAAATATGATTAATTTAAATGATTATTCTTCAAAGTCTTTGCAGCAGGATATTTATAATTACCTAAAGGATAATGAAAATAATTATAAAGATTTTTATATTGATAGTGATGCAAGGTATATAGAAACTTCTGAAATTGTTCCTTCTTTTAATAAAAATATTCAGTTAACTATAAATGATGATTTAGAACAAGAAGTAAAAGAGGTTTTAGATAAAGAGGAATATAAAGATTATGAAAATATAGGAATAATGATAATGGAAAGTGACACTGGTAAAATTAAGGCTATGGTGCAAAAGGATGAAAGTATGGCTAATATTAATTTGGGTATTGAAGGCATAGGATATGAACCAGGATCAATTTTTAAGGCTATTACTTTGGCAAGTGCTTTAGAAGAAGGACAAATAACCATGAATAGTGAACTTTTTTGTAATGGTAGAATATGCAAAAGCGGATCTCATGGAAAATTATCTACAGAAAAAGCTTTTTTTGTTTCATGTAATGATATATATGCTCAAATAGGAAATAATGTATCATATGATAAGCTTATAGATTATTCATCTAAATGTGGACTTTTTGATAAAGTTCTTAATATGCAAGGTGAAACTTCAGGTAATAAACCTAAGAAGGAAGATGGAATGAATAACATTTCTATAGGGCAATGCATTACTGTATCTCCAATTCAAATGTTAGGAGCAATAAATACTTTAGTTAATAATGGAACATATGTAAAACCATATATAGTCGATAAAGTTTTAGATAGTAATAATAATTCAATAAAAGAATACGCTACTGAAAAAATTAATGTATTTAGTAAAACCACATCTATGCAAGTAAAAGAAGCTATGAAGGGCACTATACTTTATGGCACTGGTAAAAAAGCATATGTAGATAATGTTTTAATGGGAGGTAAAACTGGTTCTGCTACAAGTGGTAATGGTAAGTGTACTCATTGCTGGTTTGCTGGTTATTATAAATTAAATGATAAAGTGTATACTATGATAGTGTGTGTACCTAATATAAAGAATAGTTTAAATGAAAATGTTGGAGGTGGAGGAATTGCAGCGCCAATATTTGGAGATATTATTAAAGCACAAATTTAAAATTAACAAATTATTAATTTTTAATATATAAAATGTTAATATATGATATAATTGTTATGTGCCATATATTATAGTATTAATAAAGATTATGTAGGGGTAATATGAATAGGGAAGAATATATAAGAAAAAATGACCTAGAATCACATGATGTTTTATCTAAAACTTGTTTTGTTTCTGCATTGGTTATTTTTGTTATTTGCATTTTGAATTTACTAGGGATATTTATTTTAAATAAAAAATCAACATGTATTGCATGCTTTTTAGCTATGTTCTTTTTTTGTATGCCATGTATATTAAATAAATTAATAAAAAATAAAGGCAAAAATATTAAATATATTTATATATTTAATATTTTAATTGGAATAATGATTTTATATGCATTTTTTACTTATCATGCTTGTATAGCATTTGTTTTCCCTATTGTAATGTCAGGCTTTTATTCAGATAAAAAGTTATATAGTTTTACAATAGTTGCCACAAATATAGTTATAGTTTTTGGTAATTTACTTAGTATATTTTGTATGACTACGTTTGACGAACCAAGAAGAACTATTTATGAAGTTTGTGCATATGGAATTTTGCCAGAAATATTAGTTTATTCAGCAGTTGCTTATGTTGCATATAAAGCAGTAGAAAATACAAGCAGCATTCAAAGTAGATTATTTGACTATTCAGAAAGTTTAGAGAAGAGTAAAGAGGAAATGAAAAAAACTCAAGAAGAACTTATTTATTCATTAGCTGAAATTTCTGAATCAAACTCAAAAGAAACTGGAAAGCATATAAAAAGAGTATCTGAATATGCCAAGGTATTTGGAAGATATATTTGTTATTCAAAGGATGAAAAGGAAACATTTGCTGTTGCCACAATGCTTCATGATATAGGTAAATTAACAATTCCTAATGAATTGCTTCAAAAGCCAGGGAAACTTACAAAGGATGAGTATGAAATAATAAAAAAACATACTGATATAGGAGAAAAATTACTAAAAAATGTACCTGGTAGAATAATTGAAATTGCAAGGGTAATTGCAAAGGAACATCATGAAAGATGGGATGGTACAGGATACTATAAGCTTAAAGGTGAAGAAATAGATTTTTATTCAAGATATGTATCTGTGTTAGATGTTTTTGATGCTTTAATGTCAGAACGATCTTATAAAAAACCATGGAAAAAAGAACAAGTATACAAAGAAATTGTAAGTCAGCGAGGAAGACAATTTGCACCAGAAGCTGTAGATTTATTTATTAAATGCCATGTTGAACTAGAAAACATATATTTTGACTATAGTTTATAATTTTTTTAGATATGTAATAATATATTTTAATAGTTAATATTATATTAGTAAGAACTTCCAGGAGGAAAAGGATGTTTTTATTAATTAACCTATTAGAATTTTTTAGTAATTCTATATTTTTATCAGGATATATTAATGGAAGTAATACATTTCCAATGCCGCTTGATGAAAAGGAAGAAAAAATGTATTTAAAAAAATTGAGAGATGGAGATGAAAAAGCTAAAAGTATACTTATTGAAAGAAATTTAAGACTTGTGGCACATATTGTAAAAAAATATTCATTTCCAACTAAAGAAATTGATGAACTTATATCAATAGGAACAGTAGGCCTTATTAAGGCTATTGATTCTTTTGATGGAAAAAAAGGCACAAGACTTGCAACATACGCATCAAGATGTATAGAAAATGAAATATTAATGCTTTTTAGAAATAGCAAAAAACAAAAAAGTGAAGTATATCTCCAAGATCCTATAGGAATGGATAGGGAAGGAAATGAAATATGCTTAATTGATGTTCTTAGTAGTGAAAAGGATTCTGTTATTAATAAAGTTGAATGCAATCTTCAAATTAAATCTTTATATAAAAAGATGAAAGAAGTTTTAAATAAACGAGAATATGATATAATTATAATGCGATATGGATTAGAAGATGGAAAGTGTAAAACTCAAAGGGAGATAGCAGGATATCTTAAGATATCTAGATCCTATGTTTCAAGAATAGAAAAAAAGGCATTGAAAAAGCTTAAAAAAGCATTATATTATTGTAATTAAATAATATTGCTAAATTTTTCTTGCTTATTAGAGGAATTTAGCAATATTTATAGAATATTTATGTAATGGATTAACTAATATATTAAATTGTAATTATTACATTAGTAATACATAAAATAAAAAAGTGGGGGTTTTATATGTATATTTTAAAAGAACTAGTTGAAAAAACAATTGAAGCAGGAGCATCAGATTTACATTTATCAGTGGGTATTCCACCAACTGTAAGGGTAAATGGTAGATTACAACATATTGGTACAGAAATTTTAAACGATGCTATGGTTGAAGAATTAGCAAAAGAAATATTAAAAAATAGATATGATGAATACAGAAAAATGGGAGAATATGACCTTGCTTATCAAGAAGAAGGAATTGGTAGATTCAGGGTTAATGTTTTTAGACAAAAAGGTCATGATGCAGTAGCACTTAGAGTTATTCCTCTAAAAGTTCCAACTTTAGATGATTTAAAACATCCTAGAATATTTAAAGATTTAATAAAGAAAAGAAGAGGACTTGTATTGGTTACTGGACCTACAGGTAGTGGTAAATCAACTACTTTAGCTGCTATGATAAATGAAATAAATAATAGTAAGGATTGTCATATAGTTACTCTTGAAGACCCAATAGAATATGTTCATCAACATAAATTATCTATGGTAAACCAAAGAGAAATTGGTGAAGATACTAAGAGCTTTGCAAATGCCCTACGTGCAGTACTAAGAGAAGATCCAGATGTAATTCTAGTAGGAGAAATGAGAGACCCTGAAACAATAGCTATTGCAATAACTGCTGCAGAAACAGGTCACTTAGTATTTTCTACATTACACACAATTGGTGCTTCAAAAACTATAGATAGAATAATCGATGTTTTTCCACCTCATCAACAACAACAAATTAGAACTCAATTAGCATCTGTACTTCAAGGAATTATTTCTCAACAACTTATTCAAAAAGTTGATGGAAGTGGAAGAGTTGCTGCTCTTGAAATAATGACAATTACACCTGGTATTCAAAATCTTATAAGAGAAGGTAAGTCACATCAAATTGAATCACCAATTCAAACTGGAGCTAAGTATGGAATGAAAACAATGGATATGGCCCTTGCTGATCTTTATAAGAGTATGATAATTTCAAAGGAAAGTGCATTTGACTATTGTGTAGACCAAGAAATATTAGGTAGAATGATTGGAATGCAATAATATTTTAACATTGTAAATTTTCGGTATAAAGTGCTATTATATAATAATAGTACTTTATATTTTTTTATAAAAAATATAGTATTAAGAAGGATTTTTGATATGAATGTTGAATATTCAATAATTAGGCTTATAATTTTATTTAGCCTTTAATAATATGGAGGAATGAAGATGCAAGAAAAAATAATAACCTCAGTAGATTTTGGAAGTAGTAAAATTTCTGCATCACTTGCAATAATTCATGATGATGACTGTGAAATTCTTGGTAGTGAATCAGTACAATCTGATGGCATATTAAAAGGAGCTATTAAGGATGAATCAAAATGTTTAAGAGCTTTTTCAGATGCAGTTAATAAAATTAAAAGAAAAACCAATAAAATTGTTTCAGATGTTTATGTAGGAATAAATTTGAAGGATATTAGAATTTCTGAAATGGCAGAAAAAGTAGAAGTAAAAAATGATAAGGTTGAAAAATATGACATAAAAAAAGTTTTGTCAAAGATAAAAGAAAGTACTTTACTTGGAAATGACGAGGAAATTGTTGATGTTATAATTAATTTTTATAGATTAGATGGAAAGGTTTCTACTGAAAATGTTATTGGTTGGATTGGTAATGAACTTGAAATAGATTGTGCTGTTTTGGTTGGCAAGTATGAACAATTGAGTAAGTATAAAGCTGTTGTTAGAAAGGCTGGTTATAAATTTGCAGGTTTTTATGTAAATCAAATTGCGGCAAAAAACATATTCCTTAGAGAAAATAATTCAATAGGAACTAAAGCCTTAGTTGATATAGGAAATGAAACAACTAATATAGCTGTATTTAACAATGGAGAAATAAAGGCTGTATCCTTTAGACCTTTAGGTGGTAATAACATAACAAAGGATTTGTCTATATGTGGTGAAGTATCACTTATGCAGGCGGAGCAAATAAAATGCATAAATAGCAAATGTTATGAAAGTATTTATAAAGATAATTCTCAAGGTGATGAAATAAATATTGGTACATATAAGTTTTCAAAAGAATTATATTATGAAGTAACAAAAGCAAGAATAGAAGAACTTTTAAAATTTGTAAAATTAGATTTAAAAAACACTTCCTTTTATGAAGGGTTGTGTAGTATAATAATATACGGCGATGGTATAATTTATTTTGAAAATGTAAAAGATATTGCAAAAAATCAAATAAATAGAAAATGTACTATAGCTACAAATAAGTATTTAGGAATGAAAAAGACTTTAAATATTACTTCTTTGGCGGGAATTGAAGAAGTATTTAATAAAATTAATTTATTAGATGAAGTTTCTACATCATTTGATATAGAGCCAAATAAAGAAAAGGATAATGAAGAAATAGAAAAAAATATCTCTTTTGATTTCAATGAAAATGAATATACAGGTTCTGAAGATGTTTCAAGTAGAAGAATTCTTAGGGAAAAAGATAAAGATGAAAATTTAAGTCTTATACAAAAAGTCAAAAGAATGCTAGAAGATATTTTCTGAGGGAGGAATTGAATTGTTAGATTTTGATATTGATATGCAAGAATTAACCAACATTAAAGTAATAGGTTGCGGCGGTGGTGGAAGCAATGCCGTAAATAGAATGATAGTTGAAGGATTAAAAAATGTAGAATTTATAGCAATAAATACTGATAAACAAGCATTAATGCTATCAAATGCTAATCAAAAAATACAAGTAGGTGAAAAACTTACAAAAGGTCTTGGAGCTGGTGCAAATCCTGAAATAGGTCAAAAAGCAGCAGAAGAAAGTAGAGAAGAAATTACAGCAGCAATAAAGGGTGCTAATATGGTATTTATAACTGCTGGAATGGGTGGCGGTACAGGTACTGGTGCTGCACCTGTAGTGGCAGAAATAGCTAAATCATTAGATATATTAACTGTAGGTGTTGTAACAAAACCTTTCCCATTTGAAGGTAAAAGAAGAATGAGACATGCTGAAATGGGAATTGCAAAACTTAAAGATAAAGTTGATACATTAGTTATTATACCTAATGAAAGATTACTTTCTATGGCAGACAAAAAAACTACATTATTAGATTCATTTAAATTAGCTGATGATGTATTAAGACAAGGTGTTCAAGCTATATCAGACCTTATTACAATTCCTGGTGCAGTAAATGCAGATTTTGCTGATATTAAGGCTGTTATGCTAGATAAAGGGTTAGCTCATATGGGAGTAGGATATGGAAAAGGTGATACTAGAGCTGCTGATGCAGTTAAGCAAGCTATTTCATCACCACTTTTAGAAACTTCAATTGATGGAGCTACTGGAGTAATTTTAAACTTTACAGGTGGAGCTGATCTTGGTGCATTAGAAGTATATGAAGCAGCAGATGTTGTAAGAGAATCTGCTGATCCAGATGCAAATATTATTTTTGGTGCTGTAATTGATGAAACTCTTAATGATGAAATTAGAATAACAGTTATAGCAACTGGTTTTGAATCTGATGAAGTTGAAGAAACTATAGATGATGGAATGCCTCAAAGTAGATCTACTAAACAAGTTAAGACTGTAAAAGAAGAAGTAGTTGAAAAGAGACACATTGAAGAACCTACACCTAAAGTAGAAGAAGAGGAAGAAGATTTGGATATTCCTGTTTTCTTAAGAAGATCAAGAAAAAATTAATATATTGTTAATAGATAAAAAAACACCAAGGTATAAATTTTATATCTTGGTGTTTTTTGTTAATAGATCCTATTTATTTTTAACATTTTGTGATATTTTAGTTAACTATATAAAAGAAAGTGGAAATATTGATATAATAAAGTATACACATTAACAGAGGTGATAGCAGATGAAAAAATCAATACTTGTAATAGATGATTTTGCAATGAATCTAAGAATAGTTAATGAAATTTTATCAAAAGATTATGATGTTTATATTGCTAAATCTGGAATGAAGGCTTTTGAAGTTTTAAAAAATACAAAAGTTGATCTTATTATATTAGATTTAGTTATGCCTGAAATGTCTGGAACAGATTTTTTAAAAATATTAAGAAGATTAGATTTATATAAAGATTTACCTGTAATAATAATGACAGGAAGAAAGGATTTATCATCATTTAAGGATGCTTATGCTCATGGAATAATAGATTATATAGGAAAACCCTTTGAAAAGGAAACACTTTTAAATAAGGTAAAAAAAGCCTTCTTAAAAGTTAATATAGATGAGAATTATGAATAAGGGAGAAGGTTTATTAAAACTTCCTAAAGAACATAGAATATTAAAGCTTTTATATGAAAAATTTTCATTAATTATGATAGCATTATATGGAGCAATATTTATAGTATGCATAGTTTTAGTTGCAAATAATGCAATACCAAGTGTTAATCATGTGAAATTTAGCAATGGAAAAGCAGATTTAAGTAATGAACTTAATAACCTTAGTGAAATTGTAGGAATTGAAGGAGAATGGGAATGTTATCCTAATGTTTTGCTAACGCCTGAAGATTTTAAGAAAGAACATGTTACCTATGGAAATTATCAAAATTATCCTCATTATTGGAAGGATGATAAAAATTTTGATAATGCTAAGGGGTGTGCAACATATAGAGTGCATATTAAAGTACCTGAGGATTTTAATGATATAGGAATATATTCTAGATCTCAGTATTCATCTTATAGAATTTATATTAATGATGAAGAAGTTATGAATGTTGGAAATGTTTCAAAAGACTTAAGTAACTTTAGGCTTAATTATAGACCAGAAGCAGAATATATTAATAATTTAAAAAATACAGGTACTAATTATGGTAAAGAAATTTCTATTATAGTACAAATGCAAAATTATTATCATATATCTGCCGGTTTAAATAATAGTATATTACTTGGAAGTGCTCAAAATATAAAAACTTTAAATGTATTTTTATACCTGTTTAATGGATTAGTAAGTGGTGCTTTAATTGTACTTTGTATTTATTTTTATACTGTATATTCAAAAAATAAAGAAAGAAAGGAGTATGAAGATTTTGCTATTGTAGCTATTGCTTGTGCATATACATCATGCACAACTTATGGTGAAAGTATTTGTTATTATTTAACACCATATATAAGTGCATTTTTATTATTTAGAATTGAGTATATAACAGTTCTTGTTGCTGGTTATTTTGCCAATATACATATTATAAAAAAAGAAAAACATGGTAAATATATTAGGGGGATTATGATAGGGTTAACTCATTTAGGTATTGCTTCTATAATTTTACTATCTGATTTTGAAATAAGTAAGTTTAAATTTATTTATCATGGAATTTCTATTGCTTTTTTTGGAGTATCAATTATATATTGTTTAAAGAATTTAATAATTAACAAAAGAAAAAATGATTTTCTTGAATTTATAGCAATTATATGTCTTGTAGTAAGTATTTTATTTGTAAAGACTGATACAACCTTATGGGTTGGATGTGATATATATGATGTTATGGTATGTATACATTGTTGTATACATGTTAAGATTTTTTTAGATACATATTCAGATGTAGAAACTGATTTAAAAAGACTTACAGAAAATTTAGAAGAAAAGGTTAAGGAAAGAACTAGTCAGCTTACAATTATGAAAGAAAAAGCTGAATCTGCAGCAAAAGCTAAAAGTTATTTTTTAGCATCTATGAGTCATGAAATAAGAACACCTATGAATGCTATTATAGGAATGTCGGATTTAATGAGAACAGATAATTTAGATGAAACGCAAAAAGAATATTTTAAGGATATAAAAAGTACTGCTCACTCATTACTATATATAATAAATGATATTCTTGATTTTTCAAAAATTGAATCAGGGAAAATGGAATTGTTTCCTATTAATTATAGTATTTATTCTTTAGTTGATAATGTTTCTTCAGTAATTAAATTTTCAGCAAAAAGTAAGAATCTAAAATTTGAAAGTGATATTTCAAAAAATTTACCTAAAATATTATTTGGTGACGAAAATAGAATAAGACAAGTACTTTTAAATATTCTTAATAATGCAGTAAAATATACAAATGAAGGAAGCATAAAGTTATCGGTATATGAGAAAAATAATTATATTATTTATTCAGTAAAAGATACGGGAATAGGCATAAGAGAAAAGGATATTCCAAAATTGTTTACATCTTTTCAACAACTTGATGCTAGAAAAAATAGAAATGTTGTAGGAACAGGACTAGGTCTTGCTATATGTAAAAATTTATTGGATTTAATGGATGGAAAAATAGAAGTACATAGTGAATATGGTGTAGGGTCAGAGTTTACTGCTTATATACCAGTGAAAATAGGAAAACTTGAAGAATTAGAATCAAGAAATGATGAAGATACATTTGTACTTAAAAATGTTAGATCATTAGTTGTAGATGATAATGCACTTAATTTAAAAGTAGCTAAAGGTATGCTTGAAAAATATAATGTACAAGTAGATTCAGTTTTAAATGGTAATGAAGCTATTAAAAATTTAGAAAATGAAGAAAATGAATATGATATTATTTTCATGGATCATATGATGCCTATAATGGATGGTATAGAAACTACAAAAATAATAAGAAATTCTAAAGGAAAATATAAAGATATTCCTATAATAGCCTTAACAGCTAATGCAATTGTTGGCACAAAAGAAGTTTTTGTAAAGGCAGGAATGAATGATTTTATATCTAAACCTATTCAAAAGAAAATTTTAGAAAGAGTTTTACTAAGATGGATAAGAAAAGATAAAATTATTTTTACATCAGATACTAATGTGGAAAATGATAAAGAAAAATTAAATAGTATTAATGATGAAAATAGAGAGATTATTTCAAAGATAAGTAAAAATGAAAGTATTGATATAAAAGAAGCTTTATCTTATCTTAATAATGATTATAATTTTTATATTTCAATTGTTAAACAATACATAAAAGAAAGTAACAAGTATTTAAGTGAAATAGAAGAATTTTATGAACAAAATGATCTAGAAAATTATTCTATTTTAGTTCATGGAATAAAAGCAAATTTAAAAAATATAGGTGCTATTAAATTATCTGAACTTGCTTATGAATTAGAAAAATACTCTAAAGATAAGAATAAAGAATTTGTCATAGAACATAATGATGAGTTTATTAACAATTTATTTAAACTTAATGAGGAATTAAATAATATATTTGATTCTCATAATGATTTATCAAAAAAGCTTATAAGTATGGATAATTATATAGAACTTTTAAAAAAGGTAGATGAAGTATGTAAAAAAGGACAATGCAATAAAGCTGATGAATTGTGTAGTGAATTAAAAACCATTACTGTAAATGAAGAAATGGACAAAGAAAATGAAAAAATAATAGAATCTATGGAATCATTAGATTATGATATTACTTGTGAAATAATTAAAAAATTAAGGATTAAAAATTTTTAATCTTTTAAAAGTATAAGACTATTACATTAAAATTTAGTGTAGTAGTCTATTTTTTATAATTATATGGTAAAAAATGTAAAAATAATTGTTATTGTTTTTGGTTTTAAATGTATTTAACTGACAAAATTTTAAAAGAAGAAAGTATATAATCTTAAACATAAGGAGGAATACTTATGGAGCTATATTTAGATGTT
>JAAYQS010000121.1 GCA_012519155.1 Clostridiales bacterium | reverse complement strand
ACATATGAACAATTGTTCATATGTTAATATAAGTATATGAAATTTATTATTATTTGTCAACTAAATTTCAAATTTTTTGTATAAAAAAAGCTTCTTAAGAAACATTTCTTAAGAAGCTTTTTTAGCTTGTAAATATTGATTTTTTGATATTTGATTTAGAACTGCATTTATAATGCTATTACACATAAAATATGCATAATCTAAATCGTTAAAATATGAAACTACTGTTTCATATTTTGCCTTATGGTATATAATGAATTTTCTTACATCTTTAACTTGTAGATTTTCTTCATAATAGAAAGTTGGTTTAAAATCTTTTGCAACTTTTGCTAATCTTTTCTCATATAGTACATGCTTTTTCATGGCTTTTTTAAATTCCCATCTTTGATTATGTGGTACACAAAAGAAATCACATAAAAAATGACATACAACTCCTAGTTCTTCACTAAATTTACTTTTACCATAATCATAGTATAAATCACTAATAGTCATGTTAGATAAAAAATTTATCTTTTTAATAACCATATCTATACTTTCTTCATAATAATGCTTTTTTAATTTATATTTAGAAACACAATCTGGCTTAATGTTACCCCACAAAAACCTATTTCTATTAATTAAATATATTTTTTTACCATTTGCCTTGTCTAAAATGCTATTTGCCAACATCAGATGAGTATTTATTAACATTGTTTTTAACACCTTCTTATATTTTTAAGCATAAGTAAATGCAAATAACTATATAAAACACAAAAACTTTACTCAATAATTCCTAACCCATTACATTTGTTTATCGTTATATAAATTATACTACTACTTATTTTTCATTTCAATGAAAGTTAATTATTTAACGATTTCAATAAAATCTATAAATCCTTATTAAATGTACTTAGTATAATCTTTTATATTTGATATTTTCTTCAAAACATGCTTAATATCTTGATCTTTATCTTTATCCATTACAAGTATTACATCTCCTGCATCTACCACGACTATGTCCTTAAGACCTATGCCTATTATTAAATTATTTTTCCCAAAGACAGAACAATTTTTACATTCTTCCAAATATACATTATTTGAAAATTTATTTTCATGGTTTTGCATTAGAAATCTTGAAAATGCATGAAAGCTTCCAATGTCATCCCATTTAAAATCACACTTAATTACATATGCCTTACGTGTTTTTTGCATAATTCCAAAATCAATTGATATACCTTCTATTTTTTCATATTCACTTTTTATTATATCTTTTTCATGTTCTGTATCTAAATTTATATAAATATTAGATAAAGATTTATAAATTTTAGGAATGTACTTTTCTATTTCTCGAAGTATTACATCAGCTCTAAATACGAACATTCCTGAGTTCCATAAATAATTTCCTTTCTCTAGAAAAGTTTTTGCAACTTCTCCGTTAGGCTTTTCAGTAAATCTAGCTACCTTATATGAATCTTCATGATTTATTATTCTATCACCAATTTCAATATAACCATATCCAGTTTCTGCCCTTGTTGGTTTTATTCCAAGGGTTACTATGCCCCTTCTTCTATTAGCAATATAGCTAGCTTCCTTAAGAACTTTTAAATATTTATCCTCATCTTCAATATAATGATCTGATGGAAGTGCAATAATTACTGCATCTTTATCTTTTTTTAAAAGCTTTATTGCTGAAAGACCTATACATGTAGCAGTCTCCTTATTTTGAGGTTCTGTAAATATGTTTGAATCATCAATAAAACCAAGTTCTTTTCTTATTTGATCTTTATAAAAATCATTTGTAACAACATATATATTTTCATCCTTAATAAATGGTCTTATTCTATCAACAGTATTAACAAGAAAACTATTATTATTTTCAGATTTTAAAAATTGTTTTGGTTTATTAAGTCTTGATAAAGGATACAATCTGCTTCCTTTACCCCCCTGCAAGTATAAGTGCATATATCATATTTTTATCTCCACACAAAAGCTATTACATTAATATATGAAAAATATCTTTTTATGGTGCCTTTTGTATTATAGTAAATAAAAAAAGTCCTATTTTGAATTCATCAAAATTAAGACTTTTTTATGAATGTTATTTTAATTAAAATAAAAGGTATTATATCATCAATATTACTAAATACTTTAATAAATATTTTTTTATCTGGCTCATAATCCCAAAGTTTGTTACATTTATCTGATATTATATTAACTTTACTATTAATCATATCTTTGTTTTCCTGCCATAACTCATCTAATTCATTATATATATCATTAATTTCTTTAAACAAGTTTGCATCCTTAAGATCATCTTCAATAAATTTTTCTAAAATCATATAAAAATCAACTATTGGAATTAATAATCCATCAGCATCATCCTTATGCCATGTAACAGTAGCTGTTGGTACAAAAACATTTTGAATAAATCCTAAGGCAGTATAAATATTAGGATAAACAACCCAACCATGTTCAAAGATATTTTTATATTTATTCATCATTCCAGAATAAATTATTACCGAATCTTTTGTTATCTTTTCGCCACTAAAATTTCCAACCCACAAATTTTCATTATTTATTATCTTGCTTTCCCAATAAGAATACTGACTGTAACTCTTTTTGCATTGATAATTCAAACTTTTTTGCACCTCCATAATAAATTACTTAACTTATAGTTGTTTTGAATAGAATTCTACTACAAGAACTTCATTTATTAGTATAGGAACTTCTTCTCTTTGTGGATACCTTACTAATTTACCACTAAAATCTTCAACATTCTTTTCTAAATAAGGCAACTGAATTACACTATTTTCAAAATTATCCTTAAACATTTCATTTTGTCTTGATTTTTCTTTCAGTGAAACAACATCACCTAAATTTACATTATAAGAAGGTATATCTATCTTTTGTCCATTAACTAAAATATGTCCATGAACTACCATTTGTCTTGCTTGTGCTACTGATGTAGCAAATCCTAATCTATATACAATGTTATCTAGTCTACATTCTAATAATCTAATTAAAGTATTACCTGTTGATTCCTTATCCTTTGCAGCCTTTTTATAATAATTTCTAAATTGTTTTTCCATTACTCCATAGTAAGCCTTTAATCTTTGCTTCTCTAAAAGTTGTTTTCCATAATATGATAGTTTTTTAGAATCTCTTGCAGTATCGCTTCCAGCTCTATTCATTGCCTTTGGATGACCTACAACATTTAATCCTAATCTTCTGCACCTTTTAAATCTAGGTCCCATCATTTTTGCCATATTTTCATCTCCTATTATAATTTTTTTGCCGCGATAAATTTACACCATTACAAATATATCACAGGTTTTCTTAATTGTAAATGAATATTTTTATCAATTGATATACTTTATCAGCTAATGTGATAAAAAAAATAAGCTGCTTTAAAACAGCCTATCTTTTCTAATTTAATAATATTCTTATAGCTTCATTTATCTCTTCGTCTGTAACTTCAATCTTTTGTCCATTAATTTCAGTAGAATAACCATTTTCTGTTTTCTTGACTTTATTTAATTCTGAGGTATCATACCACTTATTATTTATATTAAACATTACATTACCATTTTCTAACTTTACCTTATCCTTGTTTTCATTAACAAGCTTTACTATTTCAGTATACTGTTCTGTTCCTTCCTTCAATTTGTCAATACTACCTCCATTTGAAAAGTAAAAGAAACCTCCAATTACTGCAAGTACTATAACAGCTGATATTAAGAACTTTACTATACCTTTTATAAATTTAAATACAACTACTAATAGGCATATACCTACTATAAAAGTTAAAATTTCTGACATATAAATTACCATCCTTTATATTTATAATTTTATTTTACCATTAATAAACAATTACTTCTACTTATATGTTTATTTTTTTGTGCAATATATTATCCTATTATTAGATTAAAAATAGTAAGCTTATTTCTTATGAATAAAATCAAAGAAATTTTTATAAATTCTTTTAATTATATTTTTCTACGTATCCTAACAATTTATTTTTATTATTCATAGTAAAATCTTTATGTAAGATATTAGGCTGCAGCTATATATGGCAAAAACTTAATATTATATCTTCCTTTCTTTACAATGTATGCATCTAATGGTTTAAATACTATAATAAAAAAATTACATGATAATAAGAGGCTGCTATAAAAACAGTCTCTTTATTTTTTTATATATTCATCATAAATAGCCCATGCAAAACCAACTATACATGTAACTACTCCAAGTACCATTACAAAAGTCAAAATAATCCCCCCATAAAATATGTTTACCAAAAATTTATCATAAGAAAAATTGCTAAACAATAAAATATGTAAAACCTTAACAAAATCTTAGCAGTAATTCTATTCTTTATAATCAAAATTAGTTATATAATATACTTTGGAAAATAATAGGAGTATGATACTTATGAAAAAATTTAAATTTATTAATCTATACAAAGATATATTAATTACTTTTTTAATGTTACTTATAGCTACATTATTATCTTTTTTAGCTACTAAAATATCACCTCAAAGTAATATAATAATAGCACTTATATATATACTATTTATTGTTTTAATAGCACGTTTTTCCTCTGGATATATTTTAGGAATAATGGCCTCACTAATATCAGTAATATGCGTAAATTACTTATTTACATATCCATATTTTAAATTGAATTTTACAATTACAGGATACCCTGTAACATTTATTTTAATGCTCACAATATCTCTTATAACAAGTGCTACTACTACTAACATGAAAAAACAAGCAGAAGCCTTAAAAGAACGTGAAAGACTTCTTATGGAAGCTGATAAAGAAAAAATGAGAGCAATGCTTCTTAGAGCAATTTCTCATGACTTAAGGACGCCCCTTACAAGTATAATTGGTTCTAGTAATTCATTTCTTGAATGTTTTGAGGCCCTTACTGATAAGGATAAATTAGAACTTGTCACACATATTCACGAAGATTCTAGTTGGCTTTTACATATGGTAGAAAATATTCTATCAATAACAAAAATACAAGATGACAGCACAAGACTTATTAAAACTCCAGAACCCATTGAAGAAGTTATTTCAGCAGGAGTCTTACGAGTAAAAAAAAGGTTCCCAAATTGCAATATAAATGTAAAATTAATGGATGATTTCATTATGATACCTATGGATGCTATCTTAATTGAACAAGTTGTAATAAATCTTCTTGAAAATGCAATAGAACATTCAAATAGTTCTAAACCAATTGATATTTTTACTACAGAAAATAAAAATGAAATTGAAGTTCATGTAAAAGATTATGGTACTGGAATTTCAAGTGACTTTATAGAATACATATTTAATAAGAATTCAAATAATAAATACTATTCATCTGATAGGTATAAAGGCATGGGGCTTGGTCTTTCTATATGCCAAACTATAATTGCAGCACACAAGGGAACAATAAATGCCAAAAATCATAATGATGGTGCTGAATTTTATTTTACTTTACCAAAGGAGGAAAATTTAAATGGCAGACAATAAATACAGCATCTTAATAATTGAAGATGAAAAAAACATTGCTTCTTTTATTTCTAAAGCATTATCTATATATAAATATAAAGTGGTCAATGCTTATTCTGGAAAAGAAGGTTTATCCTTAATATCTTCTTTATGTCCAGATGTAATACTATTAGATTTAGGACTTCCAGATATAGATGGAATTGAAATAATTAAAGAAGTAAGAACGTGGTCAAACATTCCCATAATAGTCTTATCTGCAAGAATCAATGAAAAAGATAAAGTTGAAGCATTGAACTTAGGTGCAGATGATTACATTACAAAACCCTTTGGAACATTAGAATTAGTGGCACGAATTAAAACTTCCATAAGACATAATTCTCAAATAATTTCAAACAGCATCCGCTATACTAATTATAATTCTTCAGGTCTTAATATAGATTTTAATTTAAGAAAAGTTACTGTAAATAACACAGAAATTCACTTAACTCCTATTGAATATAAAATTGTATCCTACCTTGCCAAAAACTCAGGAATGGTATTAACATATTCAAATATTATACAAAATGTATGGGGGCCTAATATGGGGGATGATAATAAAATTTTAAGAGTTAATATGGCTCACATTAGAAGAAAAATTGAACCTAATCCAGCAGAACCTCAATATATATTCACAGAAATTAGTGTAGGATATAGAATGCTAGAAAACAACCTATAAAATAATAAACATTATTCACAAGAAAACAAATTGCCAACTTATTATAAACAGTTTTTTGTGGATAATTTTTCATTTTGGAATTATTTATACACATTGCAAACAGCCTATATTACGACATTATAATCTAATTACATTTATTTACATATAGTTTTCCACAAATTTATTCATTTATCAACATATATACCAACATATATATTAACAGTTTTGTAACATGTTATCCACAATAGAGTGTGGATAATGTGGACAATATCTATTTTTTCCCATTTATTCCTTCAATATATTTGATAATTAGTAACTCATATGATAATATGATAAAATGTATTATTAATACAAGGAGGTTTTATTTTATGAACAAAAAATTTTACAATATACTAATAATTGTACTTTCTGCTGTACTCATAATAGTATTAGCATTAGGACTCATAAAAGGCAAAGAAGAAACTTCCGACACTACTAATTCTATAGAAGAAAGTACTTCTATAGCCACCACTTCCCCTGAAGAAGAAAATGTTTCTAGCAATGATGCATCTTCTACAACAGATAGATTTGAAGGACTAAATATGATTAATGATAATAGAGGAGTTCCTGTACTTTATTATCACTCAATTGAAGATTCAGAAGCTAATGAAGTAATTTTATCTAAAGAAAATTTAAAAAAGCAACTAACATATATAAAGGATTCAGGCTATACTACCCTTACAATGTCAGAATTAAATGACTATATTATTAATAATAAAGAAATTCCAGAAAAAAGTATTGTTATAACCTTTGATGATGGATATATTGACAATTATGTTAATGCTTTTCCTATTCTTAAAGAGCTTAACATGAAAGCAACTATATTTATAATTACTAGCGGAACTGATGATGGATACTATATGTCAAAAGATCAGCTTAAGGAATTATCTGATTATGGCATAGATATAGAAAGTCATACTAAAAACCATAGTCACCTAGATACATTATCTTATGAAGAACAGCTTAAAGAACTTAAAGAATCAAAAAGTACATTAGAAAGTATAACAGGAAAAGAGGTTATTTCCGTCGCTTACCCTTTTGGAGATTATAATGAAGATTCCATAAAGGCAGCAAAAGAAGCTGGATATTCTTTAGCATTTACTACAAATAAAGGTTATGCTAAAAGAGATACAAATCCATTAAGCTTAAATAGAATTTATGTAAGTTCTACTAATACCTTTGAAGACTTTAAAGAAAGATTAAAATAAAAATAGCAATATGGCTCCATGATTAAAAATAAATCATGGAGCCATATTGCTATTTAGTACTAGTAGCCGTATCATTTTCTTCTCTTTGTCTTAAAACATTATCTAATAATTTATGCTGATTTCCAGCATTATTCATTAATACATTTAACTTTTTATCAGCCACATAATTTGCAGTTTCTTGAAGCTTACCATACTCTAAAGCTTTTCCATTTACTGTTATCAAAATACCTGAAGCTGAAATAAGTTTACTATCATTATAATATTCAATACAAGTTTTTAATGCTTCATCAATAGCACTATCCATTGGATCTGTATTTCTAATTAATTCTTTACCTAAATCATCATTTGAATATACATATACTACTTTATCAAATTTATTAACTTCATATTTTACTTGTATGCTAGAACTTACTATTACTGTAGTAACAGGAGTAGTATATTGCTTATATATTGCAAAAACAACAAATAATACAAACATGAAAGCAATAGAAATTTTTAATCCTACATTTTTAGGAACTTTTTTAGGTATACCGTAAACCTCTTCTCCTATTTTTTCTTCTTGCTCTTTTCTGTTTATTTTAATAAAACTACCATCACTAGTAAGAATAATATTGCTTTTTTTGCTTATTTTAAGAACAATTCCTACTGTTCTTGGTTTTTCTATTAATGTTAATCCATTATATTGATTTGCATGTTTTAATTTGTCTTCATTATATTCAACTTTTAAATAATCTTGTATATTTTTATAATTAGGATTAGCTAATATTATTATGTATGTAATTATGTATTCTTGCCATGTTTCAATAAAACTAGAATCAATATGTGTCTTACTACTAATTAATCTAATTGGAAGAATCCGTTTTCTTTCAAATTTCGAAAAAATTTCTTGTTCTTCAACTACATAATAAGCAATATTTAAAAGAAGATTTTTTTGATCTTCATTCGGAATATGTGATACCAAATCTTTTAATAACACTTTATATAAAAATATTTCTTTTACTAATAAAGAAATTTGACTACTTCTAATTTTTAAAGAATCATCATCATTCTTAACATTTGATGGAGATTTAGAGAATACATATTTATTTTTTTTAAATTGTACCATAATGTCACCTCGCTTTTAAACCTCTATCATTATAACATTATATCATATAGATACTATTTATACTTATAATAATTTATGTTAAACTTAAACAAAAAAGGAGGAGTTTAAAAATGAGAATTGGTCTTGGCTATGATGTTCATAAACTTGTTAAAGATAGGAAATTAATAATAGGTGGTGTAGAAATTCCTTACGAATTAGGTCTTTTAGGTCACTCAGATGCTGATGTTCTTTTACATGCTATTATGGATTCTATACTTGGAGCATGTGCACTAGGAGATATAGGCAAACACTTTCCTGATACAGATGAAAAATATAAAGACATTTCAAGTATAAAATTATTAGAATATGTAGGAGAACTTATAAAAAAACACAATTATAAAATAGGAAATATAGATTCTATAATAATAGCTCAAAAGCCAAAAATGGCACCATATATAGAACAAATGAAAAAAAATATTGCCTTAGCATTAAATATAGATATTAGCAAGGTAAATGTAAAAGCTACAACTGAAGAAGGTTTGGGCTTTACTGGCAAATCTGAAGGTATATCTTCTCAAAGTATATGCCTAATAGAAGATTAATTTATAAAAAGAGTGCAAGATAATTGAATTTAATCATCTTGCACTCTCTTTACACATTATAGTATTTCCGATAAATTTTTTCTAATAATTTTTCTGAATTTTTCACCGAATGCTTCATCCTTGTTTGCTTTTTCACAAATCTTTTTCCATTCATCAATATCAACGCCTATTTTTCTCTTGAAATTTTCAACTGATGTAGTAACTAAAGTAGCATTTACAACAAATTCTCCTACTTCTTTTGGAGTTTTAAAAATCTTTATATATAAGAATTCTGTATTATCACCAAACCATGTTTTGTTAAATTCCCTTGCAAATTTAATTAATTCACCAACTATCCTATCCTTTGGTAAATCCCACATTTTATTTAGCTTATTATAATAAGTATTCATGCTATTTGCTGTTTCTTTTGATATTCTCCCCTTCTTATATCCATCACTAATTATTTTATCAACAGGTAAAGATGGAATTTTTGTAACAACGCTATTTTTACCATAAATCCATTTATAAAATGCTTCCTGTAAAAATGAATGTTGAAGGTATCCAAGCAACACTTTAGCATCTGGAAAATAAGCGTAAATATTATCTATCCCATTCTTCTTACTGAAAATTAGTGTATGAATATAAAGTGATTTTTCCTTAGGTGGAGTTTCCATGAACATATGACCTCTTATTGTCTTATTTTCATTAATAGCTGTCTCCCAAAACTTAAAAGAATTGTAATTTTGTTTCACTTATATCACCACACTTTCTTATACTTCATAATATATTATATAGTTATATAAAACCCTTTTCAAGGTAATTTACGATTTGTTAACAAAGTAAAATAAAGATAAAAAGCTTAATATAATAACACTTTAATAGCTATAAAATAATTCTTAGGAAATAAAGTTAAATTGAAAAACATCATAATATAATATATAATAAAAGTGTTATTAAAAAGGAGGAGTAGTTATTGTTTTTTTGTGAAATTTGCAATAAAAAGGCTGACATTCATCATATAGTTCATAAATACCAAGGTGGTTTTGATATTGAAGTAAATTATAAATATCTTTGTGAAAAACATCACCGTGGCAAATATGGACCTCATAAGTGTTTAGAAACAGACTTAAAATACAAAATTGAAATGCAAAAAAAATTATATACTATTTTAACTAAGGATTTTTATAAAGCAAAAGAACTTACCACACTATTAAATACCTCCTCTAATATGATAAAACGCATAACTAAAGACTTAAAAATGTATAAAGAAGGCTACAGTAAAAACGACATTATTAAAAGAATAATGGGTGGTACTTTTTATACTGATGAAATGCTAGAAAACATTAAATTTCAAAAACTATTAGACAATATATATTAATAGTTTAAATATCTATAAAAGCAATTTCCCACCTAAATAATTATATGAAAAAATCAAAATAATTATTCACTAATTTTAAAATAATCATAGTTATAAGAAATTTATTTTTCTAACTATTCTTGACATATTTCACATTAATAATTATAATTAATTCTATTAAATATATTAATACGTTGATGAGGACAGTAGATTAAATGTTCATTTTCAGAGAGAGGATACATAAGCTGCAAGTATTCTTAAATGTCTTTAATTGAAAACCACCTCTGAGTGACTTTAATACAGTCCGTTTTATCACGTTACGATAGCAAAGTGATTTCCATAACAAAATTATAATATTATTGTTATTTTATTTTTATGGGAATAATTAGAGTGGAACCACGGAAATTTTTCTTCGTCTCTATTTTTTAGAGATGAAGTTTTTTTTATGATTTTTTTATAAAGAAAGGGGATTTAAATTATGAAAATTACATTAAAAGATGGATCAGTAAAAGAATTTAATGAAGCTATGTCTGTATATGATATAGCAAAATCTATTAGTGAAGGACTTGCTAGAAATGCATTATGCGGGACAGTAAATGGCAAGGTTGTAGATTTAAGATATGTTGTATCTAATGACTGCGAAGTTAATATTTGCACATTTGATTCTCAAGAAGGTAAAGATGCTTTACGTCATACTGCATCACATGTATTAGCCTTAGCTGTAAAAAGATTATTTAAAGATGTAAAACTTGCAATAGGACCATCTATAGCAACTGGTTTCTATTACGATTTCGATAAAGAAGGTTCATTTTCTACAGATGATTTACAAAAAATCGAAGATGAAATGAAAAAAATAATAAAAGAAAATCCTCCTATAGAAAGATTTGAACTTCCAAGAAATGAAGCATTAGAATTAATGAAAGATGAACCATATAAAGTGGAACTAATAAATGACTTACCAGAAGGCGAAACTATTTCATTCTATAAATTAGGTGAATTTACAGATCTTTGTGCAGGTCCTCACATTATGTCATTAAAACCAATGAAAGCTGTAAAACTCTTAAGAAGTTCAGGTTCTTATTGGAAAGGTAATGAAAAGAACAAAATGCTTTCAAGAATCTATGGAACTGCATTTTTAAAGAAATCAGATCTTGATGCTTATTTAGAAGCTTTAGAAGAAGCTAAAAAAAGAGATCATAATAAATTAGGAAGAGAACTTAAATTATTTACAACAGATGAAAATGTTGGTCAAGGACTTCCACTTCTTATGCCTAAGGGAGCCAAACTTTTCCAAATTCTTTCAAGATGGGTTGAAGATGTGGAAGAAGAAAGAGGTTATGTTTTAACAAAAACTCCTTATATGGCAAAGAGTGATTTATACAAAATATCAGGTCACTGGGATCACTATAAAGATGATATGTTTGTTTTAGGAGATGAAGAAAAAGATTCAGAAGTTATGGCTCTTAGACCTATGACTTGCCCATTCCAATATAGCATATACAACTCTGAACAACACAGTTATAAGGATCTTCCTATAAGATATGGTGAAACTTCTACATTATTTAGAAAAGAAGCTTCAGGAGAAATGCATGGTCTTATAAGAGTCAGACAATTCACTTTAGCTGATGGACATTTAATTGTTATGCCAGAACAACTTGAAGATGAATTTAGAGCTGTTGTAGATTTAATTCAATACTTTATGAAAACTTTTGGCATAGAAAATGACATTACTTACAGATTTTCAAAATGGGATCCAAATAACAAAGAAAAATATATAGATGATCCTGAAGCTTGGAATAAAACTCAAGGAATCATGAAAACAATCCTTGATCACATGAAATTAAAATATACAGAAGCTGATGATGAAGCTGCATTCTATGGTCCAAAACTTGATATTCAATTTAAAAATGTTCATGGAAAAGAAGATACTTTATTTACTGTTCAAATAGACTTTGCTGCAGCAGAAAGATTTAACATGACTTACATTGATGAAAATGGTCAAAAGAAACATCCATATGTTATTCACAGATCATCTATAGGATGTTATGAAAGAACAATTGCTATGCTTATAGAAAAATATGCAGGAGCATTCCCTACTTGGATGTCACCAGTTCAAGTAAAACTTCTTCCAATTTCAGATAAGTATAACGAATATGCAAATAAAGTTTCTGCTTCACTTAAAAACCTTGGAATAAGAGTTGAAACTGACTATAGAGCTGAAAAAATAGGATATAAAATTAGAGAAGCAAGACTTGAAAGAAGTCCTTATATATTAATTGTTGGAGATAAAGAAGCTGCATCAAACACTGTATCTGTTAGAAGCAGAAAAGGTGATGTAGGTAGCATGAGCCTTGATGATTTTGAAAGTAAAATATTAAAAGAAATTGCTTCAAAATCTATTGAACAACTTATGTAAATTAACTAACAAAAAAGTTTAGCACCAAAATTAGTGCTAAACTTTTTTATTATTTACTGTATTTAATCTACAATTATACTATCTTATCTAATCCTTGTTTTAAATCTTCTAATATGTCATCTATATGTTCAAGACCAACAGATAATCTTATCATTCCTGGATTAATACCAGCTGCAACAAGTTGTTCATCAGTAAGTTGTCTATGAGTTGAACTTGCAGGATGAAGGACACATGTACGAATATCCGCAACGTGAACAACATTTGAAGCAAGTTTTAAGCTATCCATAAATTTAACTGCATTAGCTCTTCCACCTTTTATTGTAAATGAAATAACACCACTGCATCCCTTTGGTAAATATTTTTTTGCTAAATCATTATATTTATTACCTGGAAGTGTTGGATAATTTACTTCTTCAATTTTATCTGATGAAGCTAAAAATTCAGCAACCTTTTGAGCACTTTCACAGTATTTTTCCATTCTTACAGCTAATGTTTCAAGTCCTATATTTAATATAAAAGCATTAATAGCATTTGGACACATTCCTAAATCTCTCATAAGCTGTACTCTTGCTTTAACAATATATGCAGATTTTCCAAATTGTTTTGTATAAACAACACCATGATATGATTCATCTGGTTCTGTAAGTCCCTTAAATTTTCCGTTATTCCAATCAAAATTTCCACTATCTACTACTACTCCACCAATTTGAAGTGCATGTCCATCCATATATTTAGTAGTTGAATGTGTTACTATATCAGCACCAAATTCTATAGGTCTACAAAGAATTGGAGTTGCAAAAGTATTATCAACTATAAGAGGCACATTATTCTTATGTGCAATTTTTGCAAATTTTTCTATATCAAATACTGCAATTGCAGGGTTTGCTATAGTTTCACCAAATACAGCTTTTGTATTTGGTTTAAATGCCTTTTGAATTTCTTCTTCTGATGCATCTGCATCAACAAAAGTACATTCTATTCCAAACTTTTTTAATGTTACAGCAAAAAGATTTATTGTACCACCATAAATTGTTGCTGTACTTATTATATGATCTCCTGCTTCTGCTATATTTAAAATACTAAGAGTTGAAGCAGCTTGTCCTGATGATGTACAAAGAGCTCCTACACCACCTTCTAATGCTGCAATCTTATTTTCTACTGCTGCAACAGTTGGGTTTCCTAATCTTGAATAAAAGAAGCCATCTTCACTTAAATCAAATAACTTTCCTATTTCATCTGTTGAATCATATGTAAAAGTAGTACTTTGATAAATAGGTAATGCTCTTGGTTCTCCATTTCCAGGATTGTATCCTTCATGTAAACATTGTGTTTCTATTTTCATTTAAACTTCCCCCGTACAATTTATATATTTTCTACTATACTTTTTTATTTTGGTATAATTTTTTCATCACTTAAATATTATACTAAAATATTTGTAAAATTTACATACTTATTTACACTTTATAATTCTTTTTTCTGTAATTATATAATCTGCTTTTATGTCATGAGGTTCACTTATAATATTATTTTGTATTTGAAATTCATAACATAAAGCTATTTTAGGTACACTACTTTTTAATGTTTTTAAATATCTATCATAGTACCCCCCACCATATCCAATTCTATCACCCGATTCTGAAAAGGCCACCCCAGGAAGAATGACCAAATTAATTTCACTCTTATTAAAAGCATTAATAGACCTTTTAGGTTCTAAAATCCCATACTTATCTTTTTCTAAATCACATAAATTTTGAATTTGCACTGCATCCATTTTTTTAGATTCTATTTCTGTTCTAGGAATAAGTATATTTTTATCCATTTTTAAAAATTCTTCTATGTAATTAGATGTATTAATTTCACTGCCAAATCCAACATATATAAAAATATTTTTACAACTTAAAAATATTTTATTCTCACATAAAATATTTTTTATATCCTCATCATATTTTTCTTTTATTCTTTTATCTAAGTTGTCTCTTTTTCTTATAATTAATTTTCTTATTTCTTTTTTAGAAAAGTCCTTATTTCCCATTATTTCTCCTTAATTCAACTAAATGTTAATTGACTTTTTATATTT
>JAAYQS010000120.1 GCA_012519155.1 Clostridiales bacterium | reverse complement strand
TGATATTTTCCATCATATTCTTTAACTATTTTTAATGTATTATCCAAATCCTTATAACTTATTGTTATTTGTATTTTTACAATATCTATTTTTTTATTTTAGTAAGGTTAATTTTATTTTCATAAAGACTATTAATAAATCTTTCTATTTGTTTTAATTCAATATTTAATGTTATAGATCCCTTATTAATCATATGATCTTGCCTCATATTCTATTGCTTTAAATATTCCACTTAAAATAATTGTATGTGAACTTATATATAATATTTCAAAATTATTTCCTTTAATGCTAATTACCCCTACTTTTGAATTTATCTCTACAATCTCTGTTTGAAATTTTCTTATACCATTATGATTTTCTATAGTAACTTCATTCATACCAACAATTGTTATTTTGGGTATTTTAAGAACAATATCTTCAGGCAACATTGTAACATCTGCAGCAATTTTTTTTATTTTCTCTACACTATTATTCACTTATATTTTCTCCTTTAAATGCTTTATATAAATTTATGATATTAGTGCAAAAAAAATAACAAAAAGAACTTGATAGTTCTTTTTGTTATTTATTAGTTAAGTATTGTTTTACAATTCCACTTACAAGTTTGCCATCAGCTTTACCTACAACCTTAGGTCTAACTACTGCCATAACTTTTCCCATATCTTTCATGCTATTTGCGCCCACTTCAATAGCTGAATCTTTAACTATTTGTTTGATTTCATCTTCACTTAACTGCTGAGGAAGGTAGTTAAGCAAAATTTCGATTTCGGCTTTAGCCTCATCAACTAAATCTTGTCTACTTCCTTTTTCGAATTCAAGTAAAGCTTCTCTTCTTTGCTTGACTTCCTTAGCTAAAATTTCAATAGTTTCAGCATCATCAATTTTTCTATTATCAGTTTTTTCAACTAATAGTATAGCTGACTTTGCAGTACTTAAAACATTAGCTTTAAACTTATCCTTCGCTTTTAAAGCGCCCTTCCAATCTTCTTGAAGTCTTTCTTTTATTGTCGGCATACTAATTCATACCTTCTTTCCAAAGCTAAAGTTCTATTTGAACTTTCTCTTTCTAGCAGCTTCTGATTTTTTCTTTCTCTTTACACTTGGTTTTTCGTAATGTTCTCTCTTTCTTACTTCTGAAAGAACTCCTGCTCTTGCACATTTTCTCTTAAATCTTCTTAACGCATTTTCAAGAGTTTCGTTTTCTCCAACTTTTATTTCTGACATTTAATTATCCCTCCCTCCGCTAGCTAAAATTGTCTATTAACTCAGCTACGGGCTTAATAACACAACTAGTATTATACAATATATTTAGTAAAAATGTCAACTACTCGTATAATTTTTTTAATATTATTTATACTTAATGTTAACATAACTTTAATGGAAGCTTAGCACCTCCAAGTATGTGGAAATGTATATGATGCACTGATTGGCCTGCATTATCACCAGTATTAGATATTACTCTGTAGCCATCTTTGTCTATTCCATGCTCTTTTGCAATTTTACCTATTACTTCAAAAATATGTGCAATAACTTGAGAATTTTTATAATTCACTGCATTTACACTTTCAATATGCTCTTTAGGAATAACTAAAATGTGAACTGGTGCTTCTGGATTAATATCTTTAAAAGCCAATACCTTATCATCTTCATATACCTTATCACTTGGAATTTCACCCTTTATTATCTTACAAAAAATACAATCATCCATGTATATCACCTCCTTTTATTAAATTAATTTTCCAGTAATCTTGTCACTATAAGCCTTTTCAAGCTTGCAATTAACAAAGTTTCCTATTTTGTCTTTTGATGCACCTTCAACTTCTACTTTTATATAATTTTTTGTATACCCTTCAAATATGCCATCTTTTCCCTTAACTTCCTGTTCTAAAAGAACATTCATTTCCCTACCTATGAATTTTTCATGATAAGATTTTTCATTAATATTATTAAGTTCAATTAGCGCTTTACTTCTTTCCTCTTTAATTTTACCATCTACTTGATCTTTCATAGCAGCTGCTCTTGTTCCTGTTCTTTTACTATACTTAAAAACATGAGTTTTGGTAAGTTTTAAATCTTTTAAAAAGTTATATGTTTCTTGAAATTCTTTTTCTGTTTCTCCAGGAAAGCCTACAATTACATCTGTTGTTATAGAAACATCCTCTAAATTTTCTCTTAAAACATTAACTATATGCTTATATTCTTCCGTATTATATCTTCTATTCATTCTTTTTAAGACACTATCACATCCACTTTGAAGTGACAAATGAAATTGAGGACATAATTTATTCATATTTTTTATTTTTTCAACAACTTCATCAGTAAAAAATGCTGGTTCAATGGAACCTATTCTAACTCGTTCTATTCCGTCTATTTTTTCTACTTCCTCTAAAATATTAATAAGATCTATATTTTCATCTAAATCCAATCCATATGATGCAATATGTATTCCAGATAAAATAATTTCTTTAAAACCATTTTGTGCAAGTCTCTTTACTTCACTTAATACTTTATCAGGTTTCTTAGAACATACTGCCCCTCTTGAATATGGAATTGCACAATATGTACAAAATCTATTGCAACCATCTTGAATCTTTAAAAATGCCCTTGTTTTATCTTGATATTCTTCTATATTTAAATCCTCAAATACTTTATTTTTCAAAACGCCATCTACATGCACTTGAATTTTGCCTTCATCTATTGCCTTATTAACATAATATACAACATCACCTTTATTTCTTGTTCCAAGTACTACATCTACACCTTCAATAGCTGATACTTTATCTGGTGCAAGCTGAGAATAGCATCCAACAACTGCAATAATAGCCTTTTCATTTAATCTTCTTGCCTTACTTATTATTTGCCTTGATTTTTTATCACCCATATTAGTCACTGTACATGTATTAACAACATAAACATCTGCCACTTCTGAAAAATCGACTATTTCGTAACCTTCTCTTATAAATTTTTCAGCCATTGCTTCTGATTCATATTGATTAACTCTACAGCCAAGGGTAGAAAATGCCACTTTCATATTAAATACTACCTCCTAAATCTCCTAGTTCATACTGAATTAAAGATGCTGCTACAAATCCTGCTGTTTCTGTACGAAGAATTCTTTTTCCAAGAGTAACAACATAAGCACCATTTTCCTTAAGTTCTTTTATTTCCTCTTCTTCAAAACCACCTTCAGGTCCAATTATTATTCCAACACTTTTTACCTTTGTTTTACTTTCTATTGAATCCATAAGCTTCTTTATGCCAAAATTTTCTGCATTTTCATAAGGAACTATAAACAAATCCATATCCTTTATTTTTTCTAGCACTTCCTTAAAGGAAATAGGCTCATAAACCTTTGGAATTATGCTCCTTTTACTTTGTTTTGCAGCTTCTTTTGAAATTCTATTTAATCTATCTATTTTTTTAAATTCTCCCTTAAGCTTAACATCTACTCTCGAAGTAATAACTGTAAAAATTTCATTTACTCCAAGTTCTGTGCATTTTTGAACTATTAAATCCATTTTTTGTGCCTTTGGCATACCTTGAAACAAAGTAATTTTAACTGGGCTTTCATTATTAATTGTTAATTCTTCAATGATATCAACATCAACTTCAGTTTTCGTAATATCCTTAATTTTTGCAAGATATTCTCTTCCTTTAGTATTATTTATAATTACTTCTTCACCTTCTGTAAGCCTTAAAACTTTATAAATATGTTTAACATCATCGCCAATTATTTTTGCAGAATTATTATAGAAATTATTTTCTTCTGTAAAAAATTTATGCATAAGCCATGCTCCTTATTTTAATTTTGCAATTATACAATTCCATTCACCATCATTATTTATTTTTATAACTTCAAAACCACATTCCTCAAGCTTATCTGTAACCATTTTTACTCTATCATTAATTATTCCTGATGTAATAAAATATCCATTTTTATTTATAACTTTACTTACATCCTCTGTTAATATACATATTACTTCTGCAATAATATTTGCAATTACAATATCTGCCTTGCCATCAATAACATCAATTAAATTTCCTTCTAATATTTTAATGTTATCTACATCATTAAATTTTAAATTTTCATTTGCAGATTCAACAGCCACAGGATCTAAATCTACACCTACTGCCATTTTTGCTCCAAGTTTTGCAGCTGCTATTGAAAGTATACCTGATCCACAACCTATATCAAAAACTGTACTATCACTTTTTACGTATTTTTCTAAAGCTTTAATACACATTCTTGTAGTTTCATGTTCACCTGTACCAAAAGCCATTCCTGGATCTAATGATATAACAATTTCATCATCTTTCTTTTCATATTCTTCCCATATAGGTCTAATTACTATCTTTTCGCCTACTTTAACAGGTTTATAATACTTTTTCCAGTTATTAGCCCAATCTTCTTCATGCATTTTTTCAGATTCAACTTTTCCAAGACCTATATCAAATCCCATATTTTTAATTTCTTCTACTTTTTCTTTTATATATTTTACTAATTCATCAATATTATCTTCTTCTGAAAAATATCCTTTTACAACTGCAAATTGTCCTTTATGTTCTAAAACATTTATATCTGCAAAATCCCATGTAAGTGGTCCTTGTTCTCTTCCTAAAATATCTTGCGGATCTTCTATAGCTACACCTTTACAATCCAATCCATAAAAAATACCTGATATTGGTTCAAGAGCCTCGCTTTTAGTTATAACCCTAATTTCAATCCAAGTTCCTTCCAAAAAAATCATTCCTCTCTTTTTTGCTATATATTTATAATATTATACTTTCAAGAAGTGTAATGTCAACTTGTTTGGAAAGATGTGGTATAATATTGTATAAAATGAAGGTAATTATGAAAAATAAACTTAACATAAAAATAGGATAATAATTTTTATGTAAAAACTTTTACATAAAAAATTATTATCCAAAAAATGCATTATTATACTAAATATTTATTTAAAAGTAAGTTAAATTCATAAGCTTTATCATTTATATAACAATCAAATCCTATGCCTGATTTTTCAATAGCTCTTCCAAGTTCGTGTAAAAATACAGGAATTCTTTCAGGTAAAATATCTCCTTTTTCATGGCCCATTTTTACTTCATTTATATTACATGAACCACCAATATACAATGTAAATACATTTTTTACTTCATTATCAATTTTCTTTTTTTTACCACAAAATCCTATTTTCCCAATCTCATGTACTCCACAAGAATTATGACATCCAGATATAAATACACGTGGAAGGGCATCAGATTTCCTATTTTGCTCATTGTAATAATTTAATATATTCTGTAGCAACTCTTGACTATTGCAAATTCCCATTTGACAAGTAGGCACTCCTATGCATGATATACTTTGTTCTAATAAAGTATCTCCACCAATATTTTTAGTAAGTTCAAGTATTTCTTCTGCTTCTTTACCATTTAGATTTCTTATATATAATCCTTCACACATTGATAGTCTTATATCAGTTCCATTATTAATACTTTCTAACTTTTGCATTAGCATAATAAGATCCTCTATTAACATTTTGCCTCCAATAGGATGAATATAAACTGAATATAATCCTTTTTGCTTTTGTTCAATTAATCTATGATTCTTTACTGGAGTTTCTATGCCTTCTTTTACTATATTATTTTCACTTAAATCATCATTAACATCAAAGCCTCCTATAGATTTTTGAATCTTGCTATATTCTTTGAATTTACTTACAAAATCTTCATTACCAATTTTATCACGAATATATCTTATTCTGGCTCTAGCTCTATTTTTATAATCTCCTTCTTCCATAAACAATTTAATCATGCCTTGAACATAATAAATTACATCTTTAGGTTCTATTAATTCATCTACTTCTAATGCCATTTTAGGATTCATTCCAAGGCCTCCACCTATATATACCTTAAAATACTTTTTGCCGTCTTTAATAACAGGTAAAAACCCTAAATCCTGAACAGTTACATGAGCAGTATCTTCTAGGGAATTTGAAAATGACACCTTTATTTTTCGTGGAAGATTATATGTATATATTCTTTCTAAAAAGTAATTACCTACTGCTAATGCATATACTGTAGGATCAAAAATTTCACTTTTATCAACACCAGATAAAGGTGACAATGCAACATTTCTAGGATAATCTCCACCAGCACCTCTAGTGTATATATCATTTTCTAATGCTTCTTCCATTAAATCACATACAGAATCAATAGTCATATTATGGAACTGAATTGCTTGCCTTGTTGTTAAATGAATCTCTTGTAGATTATACTTTTTTGCAAATTCACATATCTTTTTAAATTCTTCTATACTTGTAACACCTGATGGTATTCTAAGTCTTATCATGAATTTTTGCCCATCTCGTTCAGCATATACTCCCATACCACCTGAAATATGTTTGAACTCCATTTTACTAATTTCTTTATTTAAAAACTTATGACCATCTTCTCTAAAATTATTGATCTCACTAAGTAATACTTTTTTTAACTCACTCACAATAAATCACCTCAAAAGTCTTTTACTTAGTTTAACTCATTTTTTTTATTCTATTCTTCAATTTTAAATCAAGAATTTTCTTTAACTTTTCCTTTTAAATAAAACATTAGACACTTACTACACTAGACTAATAAAAAGCCTTACACAAAAATAATTTAAAAATTAATTTCGTGTAGGCTTTTTTTACTTTTTAAAGAATCCGCCTTTATGCTTTTGTTTTACTTTAATGCCTTGATCTTCGACTTTTTCGCCACCAGCTTCCATAAATTCTACCATTGCAGCTTTTTGTTTTTCATTAATATTTTTAGGGATATCAACAATTACCTTTACATATTGATCTCCTGTATAACTTGAATTTACCTTTGGTACACCCTTTCCTTTAAGTCTGAATAAAGTTCCTGATTGTGTTCCTGCTGGTATTTTATATTCTACACTTCCATGAACAGTATCAACAGTAATATCTGTTCCAAGTATTGCCTTGCCTACAGATATATGAGCATCTGTATATATATCGTTACCTTTTCTTACAAATTGTTTTGAAGGTGAAACTCTTATTCTTACATAAAGATCACCAGATGGTCCTCCATTTTTACCATGTTCACCTTGTCCTCTAAGTGGTATAACATTACCAGTATCTACTCCTGCTGGAATCTTAACTGTAATTCTTCTGTTCTTTCTTAAATGACCTTTTCCTTTACATTCATGACATGGCTTTTCAATAATTTTACCAGTACCACCACATTTATCACAAGTTGTAGTTGTAACAAAATTTCCAAGTGGAGTTCTTCTTTGAACCTTTACTTGTCCTGATCCATTACAATGTGGACATGTTTTAGAAGATGTTCCTGGTTCTGCTCCTGTACCATGACATACATCGCAATTTTCACTTCTTGTAATTGATATTTCTTTTTCAACACCAAAAACAGCTTCTTCAAATGTTAAATTTAAAGTATATTCAAGGTCATTTCCTGGAACTGGTCCATTCTTTCTTCTAGAAGAGCTTCCTCCTCCTCCAAAGAATGAATCAAATATATCAAATCCCATACCACCAAAATCAAAGTCAAATCCACCAGCGCCACCTGCGCCACCAAATCCACCGTTAAAATCAGCAGTTCCATATTGATCGTATCTTGCCTTCTTTTCTGGATCTGATAAAACTTGGTAAGCTTCATTTATTTGCTTGAATTTTTCTTCTGCTTCTTTATTGCCTTGATTTTTATCTGGATGATATTTCATAGCTAGCTTTCTGTATGCTCTTTTTATTTGGTCATCACTAGCGCCTTTTTCAAGTCCAAGATCTTTATAATAATCTTTGCTTGCCATTATATTTTCACCACCTGTAATTTTTCTCATTCATAAAAAAGGAAGACGACTTAAGCCTTCCTTTTATGATTATATATTACTAAGTTTAGTTTTGACAACTATTTATCATCATTTACTTTAAAGTCTGCATCTACTACATTGTCATCCTTTGGTCCTTCATTTTGTGTTGCTCCTTGCTCAGCTCCCATATCTGGTCCTGCTGCACCTTGAGGTCCTCCAGCTTGTTGATATAACTTAGAAGATACTGCATAGAATTCTTGAGTTAATTCTTCTGTAGCTTTCTTTATAGCTTCAGTATCATCACCATCTTTAACCTTCTTAACTTCTTCAAGTTTAGCTTCTATCTTAGCTTTGTCATCTGCAGATACCTTATCACCAAGTTCTTTTAATGAACTTTCAGTTTGATAAATTATTTGTTCAGCATTATTATGAACTTCTATTTTTTCTTTTCTCTTCTTATCTTCATCTGCGTATTTAGCAGCTTCATCTACTGCCTTTTGAACTTCTTCATCACTAAGATTAGTTGAAGCAGTAATTGTAATGTTAGCTTCCTTACCTGTTCCCTTATCAAGAGCTGATACTTTAACAATACCATTTGCATCTATATCAAATGTTACTTCGATTTGAGGAATTCCTCTTGGAGCTGGTGCTATTCCTGAAAGATTAAATCTTCCAAGGCTCTTATTATCAGCAGCCATTTGTCTTTCACCTTGTAATACGTTTATATCAACTGAAGTTTGATTATCTGCATAAGTTGAGAATATTTGACTCTTCTTTGTTGGAATTGTTGTATTTCTTTCTATTAATGGAGTTGAAATACCACCTGCTGTTTCAATACCAAGTGTTAATGGAGTTACATCAAGTAATAATACATCTTTAACTTCTCCTGTTAATACACCTGCTTGAATAGCTGCACCTATTGCAACACATTCATCTGGATTAACTCCCTTTGATGGTTCTTTTCCAGTAAAGTTTTTAACAGCTTCAACAACTGCTGGAATTCTTGTAGAACCACCTACTAATATTACTTTGTCTACATCATTAATTGAAAGACTAGCATCTGCTAAAGCTTTCTTCATTGGTTCTATTGATCTTTGAACTAAATCAGCAGTTAATTCATTGAATTTAGCTCTAGTAAGATTCATATCTATATGTTTTGGACCTGTAGCATCTGCTGTAATAAATGGTAAGTTAATATTTGTTTGAGTTGAAGAAGATAATTCTATTTTAGCTTTTTCAGCTGCTTCTTTTAATCTTTGAAGAGCCATTTTATCATTTCTTAAATCAATACCATTTTCTGATTTAAATGTATCAGCTATATAATCCATTATCTTATTATCAAAGTCATCTCCACCAAGTCTTGTATCACCATTTGTTGCTAAAACTTCAAATACACCATCACCAAGTTCAAGTATAGATACATCAAATGTACCTCCACCTAAATCATAAACTAATATCTTTTCATTTTGTTCTGTTTTATCAAGACCATATGCAAGTGAAGCTGCTGTTGGTTCATTTATAATTCTTAAAACTTCAAGTCCTGCTATTTTACCTGCATCTTTAGTTGCTTGTCTTTGAGCATCATTAAAATATGCTGGTACAGTAATTACTGCTTGAGTAACTTTTTCTCCTAAATAACTTTCAGCATCAGATTTAATTTTTTGAAGTATCATTGCTGAAATTTCTTGTGGAGAATATTCTTTATCATCAATTTTAGTTTTATGACTAGTTCCCATTTCTCTTTTAATTGAAATTATTGTTTTGTCTGGATTTGTAATTGCCTGTCTTTTTGCAACTTGACCTACTAATCTTTCACCATCTGCTTGGAAAGATACAACTGATGGAGTAGTTCTAGATCCTTCTGAGTTTGCTATTACAACTGGTTCTCCACCTTCCATAACAGCTACACATGAATTTGTTGTTCCTAAATCAATACCTATAATTTTTCCCATGATTATTCCTCCTAATCTTATATATTAATCTTTATTTTTTTACTTAATTATTAAATATTTTAATTTGCAACCTTAACAACTGAATGTCTAATTACCTTTTCGCCTCTCTTGTATCCTTTCATGAATACTTCAGCTACTTGGTTTTTATCAAAATTTTCATCTTCTACATGCATTACTGCTTGATGAAGATTTGGATCAAAGTCCTTTGATGCATCTATTTCTTCTACTCCCAATTTTTCAAAAGCTGATTGAAGTCCTTTTATAGTCATTTCAATTCCTTTTTTAAGGTCCTCAAAATTTCCTTCTGCTAAAATTGCTCTTTCTAAGTTATCAGCTACTGGAAGTATTTCTTTAAGTACATCTACACATGCATCTGTGTAAATTCCTTCTTTTTCTTTTGCTGTTCTTTTTCTAAAATTATCATATTCAGCTGTTTGTCTTAAAAGTCTATCTTTTAATGTTTGAACTTCATTTGTAAGTTTTTTTACTTCATCTTTACTTTTTCTAAGCATAGTAAATGTATCCTCTGAATTTTCTTTTGATTCATCCTCTTCATTATTTTCTGTATTTTCATTTAAGTTATTATCTTCATTTTCTATAACATTTTCTTCTTCAGAAACATTATCTTTTTCTAAATTTTCATCTTCTAACTTAACATCTTTTTCTTTATTAGTCATTAAAATTTCCCACCTCTTTTATAATCTTTGATTTTTTAATGTATCATTAAGTTCTTTCATAACTTGAGCCATTATTGCAATAACCTTTGAATAGTTAATTCTTCTAGGCCCTATTAAACCAATTGTACCACTTGGACCATTTCCCATTGAATACTCTGCTGAAATAACACTGCAATTCTTTGCTTCTGGAAGATAATTTTCATCTCCAATTTTTATACTTACATCACCATTTGGTGCTAATAATTTTAATACATAATCTTTATTGTAGAGCAGATTAAGTATCTCTTTTGCATTGTCTATATCGTTGTATTCTGGATAATTAAATATGTTAGTAGTTCCCTCCATAAATATTTCTGATGTATCTTCTGACCTTAATGTTTCATAAAGTGCAGGAACTATTGCATTAAATATATCATCATAACCAGATAAATCAGATTTCATATTGTTTATTACTTCTAAATTTATTTCTTCAATTGTAAGATCAGCTAGCCTTTTGTTAAGAACTTGATTTATTATAAATAAATCTTCTTCACTTGGCATTGAGTTAATCTTTATTCTATGATTTTTTATAACTCCACTACTTGTTATTATCACTGAAACTAAATTATGATCATCCACTCTTATAAGTTGAACAGATTTAATACAACTCTTACGCATAGAAGGCGTTTGTACTATACATGTTAAATTAGTCAATTCAGATAAAAGACTACTTGCTTGCTTTACAATTTTATCAACTTCAAGCATAGCACAATCAATAACATATTTCTTTATTTGAAGTTCCTCATCATCTGATAATTTAGATTGTTTCATTAAGTTATCAACATATAACCTATATCCCTTACTTGATGGAATTCTTCCTGCAGATGTATGAGGCTGTTCTAGAAGTCCCATTTCTTCTAAATCTGACATTTCATTTCTTATTGTAGCAGGACCTACTCCTAAATCATACTTTTTAGCTATAGTCCTAGAACCTACAGGTTCACCTGTATTTATATAGTCATTTATTATAGCTTCTAAGATTTTTATTTTTCTCTTATCTATAGCCATAAACATCACCTCATTTTATTAGCACTCGTCATTCATGAGTGCTAATGACTATGCTTTTATAGTATTCTCAAAGATGATTTTTGTCAATGCATTATGGGTTGCTATATTTTCATTTTCTTAAGATATATATAATATTACTCTCTTTTTCTCTGTTTTTCTTAAAATTACTCCATTTTTAAAAAATAAATTCACACATTACTTCATTAGAAAATTCAATTCCTAAAGGTGTTAATTTTATTCTTTCATCTTTATCTAATAATAATCCTTTTTTTATATTATTATTTATTTGAGAGTTATATATACTATAAATATTCTTTTTAAATCTTCTTTCAAATTCAAGCTTTTCTATGCCTTCTATCATTCTTAATCCCATAAACATAAATTCTTCCATATTATCATTTAAATTATTAATATTTTCTATAATTTCTGTACTTTTATTATTATCTATTAAATGTATATATTCTTTTATATCCTGTACATTCTTAATTCTTTTTGAATCAATAAATGAACTGCTATATGCCCCAACTCCTAAGTATTCATTGCATTTCCAATATTGTATATTATGAAAACACCTTTTATTATCTTTTGCAAAATTAGATATTTCATACTGATTATACCCATTTAATTCTAATAATTCTTTTCCCTTATGATACATTTCTCTCTCTTGATCTTCATTAGGCAAATTCAATTTTTCATTTTCATAGTCCTTAAAAAAAGGAGTACCTTCTTCTATAATAAGACTGTACGCGGAAATATGATCTGGTTTTAAATTAATAATTTCTTTTAGGCCATTAATGTAATTTTTTACACTTTGATTTGGGAGTCCAAACATTACATCTATATTTACATTATTAAAACCGTATTTCCTTATCTTTTGGTAGTTTTCCTTAAATTGTTCAAAAGTATGTATTCTACCTATAGATTTTAGTATATTATTATCTACTGATTGAAGTCCAATACTTATTCTATTAATATTGTATTTTTTTATAATTTTCAGTTTATTATCACTTATGGTTCCTGGATTACATTCTATAGTTTTTTCAGCATTTTCCTTAAAATTAAGCTTATCTAAACATTTAAGAAGTTTCTCTAAATCTCCTTCACTTAAATAACTTGGAGTACCTCCTCCTATAAAAAGACTCCTTATAATATATTTTGTTGCCTTCATATTAATTTCTTTTATTAGCGCATTAATATAATCACTCATAAGATTTTCTCTATTTGCAAAAGATGGGAAGTCACAGTATAAACATTTACTTTTACAAAAAGGAATATGCACATATAATGATAATTCTTTCATTTTTTTCTCCTAAAAAATTTTTCTCTTCAAATAGATATCGCATTAGATTTTTAACCTCTAATGCGACAATTGTTATTAATGTTTATTATTTTTAAGTGTAGCCTCAATTATTTGTTTCATTAAGCTTCTATTCTTTCCTTGCCTCGCAAAAATTTTAATTTTAAGTAAGCCACAATTTCAAGTCATACACCTAACTTAATTATGCCAATGCTCTCTAGGCCCTAAATATTTGCTTTAAGCAAAGCGTAAAAGCACTTAATTATCTAATTTTTTATTTAATCAACTTTAAGAACAGCCATAAATGCCTCTTGTGGAACTTCAACAGATCCAACTTGTCTCATTCTCTTCTTTCCTTCTTTTTGCTTCTCTAGAAGCTTCTTCTTTCTTGAAATATCACCACCATAGCATTTTGCAAGTACGTCTTTTCTCATTGCTTTAATTGTTTCTCTTGCAATAATTTTAGAACCAATAGCTGCTTGTATTGGAATTTCAAAAAGCTGTCTTGGAATTATTTCCTTAAGCTTTTCTGCTATTGCTCTTCCCTTTGCATAAGCTCGCTCTTCTGGAACAATCATAGATAATGCATCTACAATATCCCCATTTAATAATATATCAAGTTTTACAAGTTTTGTTCTATTATAGCCTTTATGTTCATAATCAAGAGAAGCATATCCTCTTGTTCTTGATTTTAATGTATCAAAAAAATCGTATATTATTTCATTTAATGGCATATCATAATTAATTACAGCTCTAGTTTGTTCTATATATTGCATATCAATATATTTACCTCTTCTATCCTGACAAAGTTCCATTACTGTTCCTACATATTCTGTTGGTGTAATTATACTTGCTTTAACTATTGGCTCTTCCATATAATCAATTTCCGTTGCTTCTGGAAGATTAGTTGGATTTGTTATTTCAAGCACTTCCCCATCAGTTTTTATTACTTTATATATTACAGAAGGCGCTGTAGTAATAATATCTAAATTAAACTCTCTTTCTATTCTTTCCTGGATTATTTCCATATGCAAAAGACCTAAGAAACCACATCTAAATCCAAATCCTAGTGCTACTGATGTTTCTGGTTCAAAATTTAAAGCTGCATCATTAATTTGAAGTTTTTCAAGTGCTTCCTTAAGTTCTTCATATTTTGCACCATCTACTGGATATATACCAGAATAAACAACAGGGATTGCAGGTTTATATCCTGGAAGTGCTTCTTCAGTAGGATTGTCAGCATCTGTTATAGTATCACCAACTCTAGCATCTCTTACATTTTTTATAGAACCTGCAATATATCCAACATCACCTGCCATAAGTTTATTTATAGGTAATAACTTAGGTGTAAATACTCCAACTTCTACTACTTCATAGACCTTATCTGTTGCCATAAGTTTAATTCTCATACCTGGTTTTACAATTCCATCTTTAATTCTTACTATGCACACTACTCCTTTATAACTATCATAATAAGAATCAAATATTAATGCTTTTAATGGTGCATTTTCATCACCTTCTGGTGGCGGAAGCTTTTCAACTATTTCCTCTAATACATCACCTATATTAAGACCTGTTTTAGCAGATATCATAGGTGCATCTTCTGCTTCTATTCCTATAACATCTTCTATCTCCTCTTTTACCTCTTCTGCTCTTTGTGATGGTAAATCAATTTTATTTATAACAGGAGCTATTTCTAAATCATTGTCTAATGCTAAATAGCAATTTGCAAGGGTTTGTGCCTGTATTCCTTGAGTTGCATCAACAACAAGTAAAGCTCCTTCACATGCTGCTAAACTTCTTGAAACCTCATATGTAAAGTCAACATGTCCTGGAGTATCTATTAAATTTAGTATATATTCTTGCCCGTCTGCTCTTTTATATATAAGTCTTGCTGCTTGAGATTTTATTGTAATTCCTCTTTCTCTTTCTATTTCCATATTGTCTAAAACTTGTTCTTCCATTTCTCTTTGAGTAAGAGTGCTAGTTGCTTCTAATAATCTATCAGCTAAAGTAGACTTACCATGGTCTATATGTGCTACTATTGAAAAATTTCTTATAAATTCTTTTCTATCTTTCATAAACTTATGTACCTTATTTCCTTTCAAACTTGTATAATAGCTAAATTATATCATAGAATAAATATTTATTCTATGACAAATAGCCTTATGATTTTTAAGTTATTTTATTACAAATTCCTTATTCCCAATTTTTATTATACTTATATGATTGTTTTTTTCGTATATTTTTATTCCTGCGTCGTCTTTGGTGAAGTTTTTAAAATCTTCTCCTAAGTCATCTTTAATAAGTTCATATTGTTCCCTTCCATTACCATAAGGAGAAAACATCTTTGTATTTATTACATTTATTCTTATAAAACATAATATTATAGCTATAAATAGAAGTAAGAAAAATATCTTATTAAAAATTTTAAT
>JAAYQS010000119.1 GCA_012519155.1 Clostridiales bacterium | reverse complement strand
GTTATAGAATGAAACAACGACAAGAAAAATTAAATGGATTATAAAAAAATAATCTTGAATTAATTATACCCAAAGGTGGGGAATTTTCTTTCCCTTTTTCGGGGAATTTATATTGACACCAACACATTTAGAAATGAAAATAATATTTCTTGAGATTTATCTAAAGAAAGCTTGTAAACTCTAAATCTTGAATAAGAAAGAATAAGAACAAATATATTAACATTTATTGTTTCACCAGTTTTTAATACAAAATTAATGTTTTCTTTCCAATCTAATTGAGCCTGCTGTCCTTTACCAGTTTCATATCGCATTGTAGAATTATTAGATATATGACCTTTTTGCCTTCTTTTAAAATAATCATTAAATTCAGGTTTGCTAGATATGTATCTTCTAAACGAAGATTGTGCACAATCGAGATTATAGTTATCTTTAAGATATTGCCATAAAATTCTCTTGTAGTAGAATATTTGAATAGAATCCTTACTAAGAAGTGATCTTATAATGGGCTCAAATTCATCAATTTTTGATTTCCTTTTTCGACGAGAAGGTTTAGTATATCCATTTAAATATTTCCCTACAGTTCTAGGATCAACTCCAAGCTCTCTAGCAATTTGACTTTTATTTACTTTCAAATTATTTTCCTCCATAAGAATCTTTAATTTAGGAAGATCCTCCAATTTTTTTATTTCTATTTCTTTATAAATATTAGTTTTTATAAGCATAATTACCTCCAAAAATTTATGAAATAATTATAACTTATAAAAACAATTTCATGCATTCTTAAACGATCGTTTATTTACATATTTATTGTAGCATTTATACTAAAATAGTGGAGGTAAAAATGATAATAACAAATAAAATAGAGGTAGATAAGTATATAAAATATTATTATGATCATATTGGTGAAGGATATTTTATTGATGCACTAAAAAAGTATTCTCAATTAGATGGATTTGGTATTGAAAACATTTTGTGTTGCTTTGCAAATGAATATGAAGAATGGGAAGAAGACTATTTTGGAGAAAGTGGTGTAGCATACTATTTTGATTATCCTGCAGTAGAAAAAGATTGTACAATTATACTTAATAACGAAGAATTCTATAAGCATCTAGTTGAAAAGTGTGAAGAGTATGTTGAAAAGTATGAGGATAAAAAAGATATTGTACTTAATTATCTTAAAAAAATAAAAATTAATTTAAATTTATAAAAGTTTCGAGGATATCATTTTAATTGATGTCCTTTTTTCTTGAAAAGTATAATAATCTTTAAATAAAATATATGAAGATAATTGGTATTAATAAATTATATATGGAGGGATTTTATAATATGGGATTTTAGATAATTTTACTAAGGAATTAATAATAAAGTATAATAAGCAATTTATATTATAAATTAGAAACTTTAACGGGAGTTAGAACTGTAACGGTTGCTCAACTTATATCAGAAATAGGTGATATAAACAGATTTAAAACTCCTAGAAATCCAGTTTTCCTAGAATACTACAAGAGAAAGATATCAGAAGGTAAAACAAAGATACAAGCATTAGTGTGTGTAATGAGAAGGATTAACAACATCATCTACGAAATGATGAAGAATAAAACTGAATACATTTTACCGATTATAGAAATTGATAAGGTAGCATGATAAAATAGTGGTAAGGCTTGAAAATACTAAGGTCTTACCATAAAAATAAAAAGACAGACTCTGCCCCAAGGGGGTAAGTAAAACTAACATTAAATATGATTATAATATTATAGAAAATCCTGGACCATTAGCAAAAATAGATGGTCAACCAGCATCAAATTTCTATGGAGGTAAATATAATATTGAAGTACTTACTGAAGATAGAATATATTATCGAGCAGGTCAAGATGGAAAGCCTTTAGGGCAATGGTTTACTTCTGAACCAGCAGAATCAGTGGCAAAAGTTAGAATAGATACAGCGGTAAAAGAACAGTGGATTGACCAAGTTACTGGTGAAATTACAGGCACATCAATTATAGATACAAATTATGCAATAAAAATTCCGAAAGGAACTACAGTCTATACAGGTCCTGTTGGGTATCAAGGTGGAGTGTATTTAGGTGGAGATGATATTATTCAGACATTTATACAAGAACCTTGGAAACTAAATGTTGAAGTGATAAGTAAGATACCGCTAAAGTAAGGAGAATATAAAATGGATAAATTAAAAGATATTAACGAATTAAAACAATTATTTGAAGAGTTATTGTTAATTGTAGATAAATATGGTGATAATTCAATTAATAATCAAAAAAAAATAATTAAGCGTATTATTGAAAAAATTGTTGGTACAGATATCAGCAATTCAGAAAAACAATTCATAGAAATACAGAGAGATTATAAAAATTTATATCCAGCAAGGGGAGGATTATCAGAGTTTTATATTTGGAATGATGATTTTAATGAAAGACAAAAATTAAATGAATCGTTAAGTAAAATAAGAGAACGTTTATGGGAAATACTAAAATAAAATATAATTTCATCTTTATGTATAATGTAAATTTCAATGCATAATAAACAATAAGGAAACTGTATAAAAATTTCTTAAAACAGGATGTAGTTAAATCAATAAAAGTTAAAGAATATGTCACTGCATAAATCTAATAATGCAGTAAGATGGAACTAAAAGAAAAAGTAAATATATATTATAACAATGATAAGGGTCAATGTTTCTAATTAAAGAAACATTGGTTCTTTTTCTATGTAAAAAATTTAAGGAATAAGGAGATATTTGATTTTGGTTTTGACAATATGGAAAAAGTGTAATAAGTTTATTATAATATAAATTATAGTAAAAAAATACAATAAAGGGTGAATATTTGGTGAATATTAGTAAAGATAAAGAAAATAACGTTGTTATAGAATTAGGTACTAATACTAAAATATTAGATTATCAAATAGAAATGGTAAATAATAATCAAGGAAAAGGGTTATTATATATAGAAAAAAGACAATTTAATTTTAATGTATCATTTAAATATAATTTTTCAGATTGTATATCATTAAATGAAT
>JAAYQS010000118.1 GCA_012519155.1 Clostridiales bacterium | reverse complement strand
GCTATTTCAGACACAATTAAAACAATGAATAACTTTGGAATGAATTTTACAGAAGGTATGACAGGAGAAACTTCTGAAAAAGGAAATTACGGACCATATAGACAAAGTTTAAGAAAAGAAATATATAGTACATTTGCAAAGAGCTTAATAGAAAAAGGTCTTGCATATCCATGTTTCTGTAGTGCTGAAAAATTAAATGAAGTTAGAGAAAATCAAAAAGCAGAAAAAGTTACTCCAGGTTACTATGGTAAATATGCTACATGCAGAAATTTATCTGCTGACGAAGCTATCAAAAAAATAGAAAATGGTGAAGAATACATAATAAGATTAAAATCACCTGGAAATTTTGATAATAAGGTTAAATTCCATGATTTAATAAAAGGAAATATATCTTTTCCTGAAAATGATCAAGATATAGTTATAATAAAATCTGATGGATTACCAACATATCACTTTGCTCATGCTATAGATGATGCATTAATGGGAACTACGCATGTTATTAGAGGTGAAGAGTGGTTATCATCATTACCAATACACGTTCAATTATTTGAAGTTTTAGGTTTTGATGTGCCAAATTATGCACATATTCCTACAATCATGAAGATGGATAATAGTTCTAAAAGAAAGTTAAGTAAGAGAAAGGATCCTGAAAGTGCTGTAAGTTATTATAAGGAGCAAGGTTATCCTGTTGAATCAGTTATAGAATATTTACTTAATATAATAAATTCAAGTTATGAAGAATGGAGAGAAGAAAATCCAACTAAAGATTATCATGAATTTAATATTGCTTTAGAAAAAATGAGTAAAAGTGGTGCTTTATTTGATATATTAAAGCTTAATGATGTAAGTAAAAATGTTATATCAAAAATAAAGGCTGAAGACGTATATGAAAAATACATTGAATGGGCAAAAGAATATGATGAAGAAATGTATAAATTAGTTTCATCAAATGAATCTATGATGAAAGAAGTATTTAATATTGATAAGGAAGGACCAAAACCAAGAAAAGATTTTGCTAAATGGGATGATGTAAGAGAAAAAATATTCTATTTCTTTGATTCTTTATTTGAAAAAGATGAAAATGTAGAAATTCCAAAGAATATTGATATGGAAGAAGCTAAGAGAATAATATCAATTTATAAAGAAAAATTTGAAATTGGAAAAGATAATGATGAATGGTTCTCAAAACTTAAAGAAATAGCAGTAGAACTTGGATATGCTACTGATAGAAAGAAGTTCAAGAAAAATCCAGAAGAATATAAAGGAATGGTATCTGATGTGGCAGGTGCAGTAAGAGCTGCTATTACACATAGATCTAATACTCCAGATCTTCATACAATAATGACTATTTTAGGAGAAAACAAGGTAAAAGAAAGATTTGAACAATTTGTAAGATAATACGATATTTATCATAGGATTTAGCAGACATTTATGATATAATTTCCTTAAGGAATGTTCCTTAAGGAAATTTTTTTCTTAAATTTATAACGTCACGTAAACGTTATAAAAGCGTTTGGAATTTATTGAGAAATGGAGGGATTATTATGGCAAGATTTACATTACCAAGGGATATTTATTATGGAAAGGGTACATTAGAAGAACTTAAAAACATTAAAGGTAAAAAGGCGTTTATAGTAGTTGGTGGTGGCTCAATGAAAAAATTTGGCTTTTTAAAAAGGGTACAAGATTATTTAAAAGAAGCCAACATAGAAACATATCTTTTTGAAGGTGTTGAACCAGATCCATCAGTTGAAACAGTAATGAAAGGTGCAAAAGAAATGCAAGAATTTCAGCCTGACTGGATAGTTGCAATGGGTGGAGGTTCTCCTATTGATGCTGCAAAAGCAATGTGGATATTTTATGAATACCCAGACTTTACATTTGAAAAAGCAGTAGTTCCATTTGGACTTCCAGAGCTTAGACAAAAAGCAAAATTCATAGCAATTCCATCTACTAGTGGAACAGCTACAGAAGTAACTGCATTTTCAGTTATTACAGATAATAAGGCACATATAAAATACCCATTAGCTGATTTTAATTTAACACCAGATATAGCAATTGTAGATTCAGATTTAGCTCAAACAATGCCACCTAAGTTAGTAGCTCATACTGGAATGGATGCATTAACTCATGCTATTGAAGCATATACTTCAACATGCAGTTCTAATTTTACTGACCCTCTTGCAATAAAAGCTATTGAAATGGTAAGAGAAAATATAATTAATTCGTTTAATGGAGATGAAGAAGCTAGATGTAGTATGCATGATGCTCAATGTTTGGCTGGTATGGCATTTAGTAATGCATTACTTGGAATAGTTCATTCAATGGCTCATAAAATAGGAGCAGTATTTCATATACCTCATGGATGTGCTAATGCAATGTTTTTACCTTTTGTAATTAATTATAATAGGGTAGAATGTGAAGAAAGGTATGGACAAATTGCAAAGGATCTTAAATTAGAGGGAAATAATAATAAAGAATTAACAGATTCACTAATTAATTTAATTAATGATTTAAATACAAAATTAAATATACCTCATACAGTAAAAGAATATGGTATAGATGAAGAGGAATTTAAAGCTCAAGTTAAATTTATGGCTCATAATGCTGTTTTAGATGCATGTACAGGATCTAATCCTAGAAAAATAGATGATGAAACTATGGAAAAATTATATAATTGCACTTATTATGGAACTAAAGTAGATTTTTAATAAAAATAAAGCTATGCATTAGAAATTTTAATGCATAGCTATTTTTATTATTTAAGTTTGAATGAACTTTTAAGTGAAACAATTCTATTAAATACTAAGTTATCTTCTGTTGAGTCTTTAGGATCTACATTAAAATATCCATGTCTAAATAATTGGTATTTATCATTACCTTTAGCATTTTTAACAGAAGGTTCAATAAATCCTTTTAATACAGTTAATGAATTTGGATTAATTTGATCTAAGAAATCCTTGCCTTCATTTTCTGGAACATCATCTAAAATTAATGGTTCGAATAACTTAAATGTTGCATTAAGTGCAGAATTTGCATCTACCCAGTGAAGAGTTCCTTTTACTTTTCTTCCTGTAAAACCACTACCACTTTTTGTTTCCGGATCATATGTGCAGTGAACTTCAATTACTTTTCCATTTTCGTCTTTAATAAAATCAGTACATTTTACAAAGTAAGCACCTTTAAGTCTTACTTCATTTCCAGGAAATAATCTAAAGTATTTCTTTGGAGGTTCTTCCATAAAGTCTTCTCTTTCTATATAAAGTTCTCTAGAAAAAGAAACTTGTCTAACGCCTGCATTTTCATCCTTTGGATTGTTTTCTATTGGAAGAAGTTCACTTTGTCCTTCTGGATAATTTGTAATAACAAGTTTTAGTGGATCTAAAACAGCCATAGCTCTTGGAACCTTTGGATCTAAATCTTCTCTTATAAAATATTCAAGCATTTGTTCATCTACAGTTGAAGAATTTTTTGCAACGCCTATAGCACTACAGAAATTTCTTATTGATTCAGGAGTATATCCTTTTCTTCTAAGTCCTGATATAGTAGGCATTCTAGGATCATCCCAACCATCTACTATGTTGTTATCTACTAATGCTTTTAATTTTCTTTTACTCATTACTGTGTTTGTAATGTTAAGTCTTGCAAATTCATATTGGTGAGGAATATTTTCCATTTCACATTCATTAATTACCCAGTCATATAGAGGTCTATGATCTTCAAATTCTAATGTACAAATAGAATGAGTAATACCTTCTATAGCATCTTCTAAAGGATGGGCAAAATCATACATAGGATATATGCACCATTTATCACCAGTATTATGATGAGTAATGTGAGCAATTCTGTAAATTATAGGATCTCTCATATTTATGTTAGGAGAAGCCATATCTATTTTTGCTCTAAGAACTTTTTCACCATCTTTATATTTTCCATCTTTCATTTCTTGGAATAATTTTAAATTTTCTTCTACAGTTCTATTTCTGTAAGGACTTTCTTTTCCTGGCTTTGTTAATGTACCTCTGTATTCCTTCATTTCTTCAGGAGTTAAATCACATACATAAGCTTTTCCTTTTTTAATAAGTAGTAGTGCCTTTTCATACATTGTATCAAAGTAATTTGATGCATAAAATAAATTATCCCATTCAAAGCCTAACCATTTTACATCTTCTTTTATAGATTCTATATATTCTGTGTCTTCTTTAATTGGGTTAGTATCATCAAATCTTAAATTTGTTTTGCCATTAAAATCATCTGCTACTTGGAAATTAAGGCATATTGATTTTGCATGGCCAATATGTAAGTAGCCATTTGGTTCTGGTGGAAAACGAGTAATAACTTCTTTTACTTTTCCGTTTTCTAAGTCTTCTTTAATTATGTTTTTTATAAAATTTGAAGAATTAATTTCTGTTGTCATAACTTCAACCTCTCTTAATTATTTTAAATATAAAAACAGCAATGCTGTACATTTTACTAATACTATTAATTTTAATCTAATATTAGAAAAAAATAAAGAAAAAATGGAATTTAATTATGGTAAAATAAAAAATATATAAATGTGTTATAATAATATTCATTATATTTGTGGAGGAATGAGTTAAATTGGATTTAAAATCACTATTAAATAAAGAACAGTATGAAGGTGCAACTACTATAGATGGGCAGGTATTAATATTAGCTGGTGCAGGATCAGGAAAAACAAGAGTTCTTACATATAGAATGGCTCATATGATTGAAGATTTAGGAATATATCCATACAAAATTTTGGCAATTACATTTACTAATAAAGCTGCTAAAGAAATGAAAGACAGAGTAAAAAAATTAGTAGGTGATAAGGCGGAAGATATGTGGATATCAACTTTTCACTCTACATGTGTAAGAATATTAAGAAGAGAAATAGAACACTTAGGATATAAGAAAAATTTTACTATATATGATTCTTCAGATCAAAAAACATTAATAACAGAATGTATGAAATCACTAGATATTAATGATAAAGATATAAATCCTAGAGAAGTTATGGGTAAAATCAGTAGAGCAAAGGATAAAATGCAAGGTCCAGAAAGTTTTAAAAGGGAATTTGAAAGTAACTTTAGAGAAAATAAAATTGCAGATGTATATTTAATGTATCAAAAGAAATTAAAAGAAAATAATGCCATGGATTTTGATGATTTAATTTCAAAAACAGTAGAGCTTTTTAAGAAAAATTCAGATATACTTGAATTTTATCAAAGAAAATTTCAATATATCATGGTTGATGAGTATCAAGATACAAATGGAGCACAATATGAACTTGTAAAACTTCTTGCAGCAAAGTATAAAAATCTTTGTGTTGTAGGAGATGATGATCAATGTATATATATGTGGCGAGGAGCGGATGTATCTAATATACTTGATTTTGAAAAAGATTATCCTAATGCAAAGGTAATAAAGCTTGAGCAAAATTATAGATCTAAGGATAATATTTTGCAGGCAGCAAATACAGTAATAAAGAATAATGCCAATAGAAAAAGCAAGGTCCTTAGAACTGAACAGGAGTCAGGAGATAAAATTAAAATTTATAGAGCTTTTGATGATAAATCAGAAGGAGATTTTGTTTCAAAGGTTATAGCAGATTTAAAATTAAAAGAAAAAAGAAAATATGATGATTTTGCTATTCTTTACAGAACAAATGCTCAATCACGTATATTTGAAGAATCTCTTAGAAGAAGAGGTATAGCATATAAAATAGTAGGAGGTACAAAATTCTACGATAGAAAAGAAATAAAAGATATTTTATGTTATTTAAAGGTTATTTTAAATCCTCAGGATGATATAAGTTTAAAAAGAATTATTAATGTACCCAAAAGAAGTATTGGAAATGCTACAGTTACAAAGGTTCAAGATTTTGTAGATGAGTATGGGTTAAATTTATGGGATGGTTTAGTAGAGGCTGGTAATATTCCTACATTAACATCAAGAAATACATCAACTTTATCTAAATTTACTGAACTTATGGATAATTTTATTGATTTATCAGAAACAATACCAGTGTCACAGCTTATTGAAACAATATTAGAAGATACAGGCTACATGCATGAACTTGAAAATTCAAAAGAAATAGAAGACAAAAGCAGAATTGAAAACTTAAAAGAATTAGTTTCTGATGCTGTTGATTTTGAAAAAACTAGTGAAGATAAATCTTTATCTGCATATCTTGAAAAAGTCTCACTAGTTCAAGACACTGATAAGCTAGAAGAAGAGGAAGAGGGAGAAGGTTCTGTTGTGCTTATGACAGTTCATAGTGCAAAAGGACTTGAATTTCCTATTGTATTTATGGTTGGAATGGAGGATGGATTATTTCCAAGTCTTTCAGATTTACAAAGTGAAAGTCAGATGGAAGAAGCAAGAAGATTATGTTATGTTGCTATTACAAGAGCAAAGGAGAAGCTTTATATTACATCAGCAGAAGTTAGAAGAGTATTTGGTAGAACTGTAAGCTATAGTCAATCTCAATTTATATCTGAAATAGATTTGAAATTACGTGAATATATAAATGAAAGATCTATGGAAAACAATACTTCAAATAGTAGTTTTAGAAAACCTTCTGCATATAACAATCCGCATAGTCTTAGAAATCAAAGGTCAGCTGCAGGATATCTTTATACAGAAAAATTAAGTAGTAATGTAGATTCTAGTAGTAATTTAGATGATTCTGAAGTTCTTACATCAGATAAGGTGACAATGGGTATGAAGGTAAAACATGATAAATTTGGAATAGGGACTGTTGTATCAGTAGTGCCAGCAGGAAAGGATAAAAAATTAACAATTGCATTTGACAGGCAAGGTGTAAAAACTCTTATGCTATCCTTTGCAAAGCTAAAAATGGTATAATAAAATATATTTAATTTAGGAGGCACAAAGGTGAACGACAATAAAAATATAAAAAGAATTCATGAATTAGTAGATGAATTAAATAAGTATTCTTATGAATATTATTCATTAGATAATCCATCTGTAACTGATAAAGAATATGATAAAAAATATGATGAGTTAAAGGAATTAGAAGAAAAAGAAAATTATGTACTTGATTATTCACCTACATTAAGAGTTGGAGATACAGTTTTAGAAGGATTTAAAAAATATAAGCATCAAGGAAGACTTTGGAGTATGGATAAGGCTCAAAGTCTTGAAGAAATAAAGGCATGGCATAATAGAAATATAAAATTTATAGAAGAAATGAGGGCAAAGGGAGAAAATTTACCAGATCTTAAATATGTTCTTACTAAAAAATTTGATGGACTTACAATAAATTTAACATATAATGAAAAAGGAATTCTTGAAGTTGCAGCTACAAGGGGCACTGGAGAAATAGGAGAAGAGGTTACTCCTCAAGTAAAAACTATTAAATCAGTACCATTAAAAATAAATAATGACTATGTAATTGAAGTACATGGAGAAGCTGTTATGACTACAGAAGCCTTTGAAAAATATAATAAAACAGCAAAAGAACCTCTTAAAAATTTACGAAATGGAGCAGCAGGTGCTCTTAGAAATTTAAATGTAAAGGAAACAGCAAGAAGAAATCTTTCAGCTTTTTTCTATGATATAGGATATAATGAAGGTACACCATTTAAATCATATTTAGAAATGATGAAATTTATAAAAGAAAAAGGTTTTATTGTAGACGATTATTTAAAAGTCTGTAAAAATGTTCAGGAAATTGAAAAAGAAATAGATTATATAAAAAGTATAAGATTTGACTTGAATTATGATATAGATGGACTTGTAATAGCAATTGATGATATTAGAACAAGAGAATTATTAGGCTATACTATAAAATTTCCTAAATGGGCAATTGCATATAAATTTGAGGCACAAGAAGCTACAACAAAGCTTTTAGATGTAGAATGGAATATAGGAAGAAGCGGAAGAGTTGCACCAGTTGCAATATTAGAACCAGTAGAGCTTGCAGGTGTTACAGTAAAGAGGGCTACTTTAAATAATATGGATGATATAATTAGAAAAGGTGTAAGAATAGGTGCAGATGTATTTGTACGTCGTTCTAATGATGTTATACCTGAAATTATGGGAGTAGTAAAAGATACTTTAAAGGGTTCAAAGGAAATAAAACCACCTGTTTTATGTCCAGCTTGTGGCAGTCATGTTATATTAGATGGAGCACATTATTTTTGTGAAAATACTCTTTCGTGTAAACCACAAATGGTAAAAAGCATAGTACATTATGCATCAAGAGAAGCAATGAATATTGCAGGATTTTCTGAAAAAACTGCTGAACAGTTGTTTGAAAAACTTAACATTAAATCTATATCAGATTTATACAAATTGAAAAGAGAAGATTTATTAACATTAGAAAAGTTTGGTGAGAAGAAAGCCCAAAATCTTCTTGATGCAATAGAAAATAGTAAGGCTCCTGAATTACATGCATTTATTTATGCTCTTGGGATACCAAATGTAGGTGTAAAAACAGCAAAGGATTTAGCAAAAGAATTTAAATCATTAGATGCCTTAAAAGAAGCAAATATTGATGATTTAACTAAGGTTTCAGATATAGGTGATATAGTAGCAAAATCTATAATGGAATTTTTTAAAGAAGATAAAGTTTTAAGTATAATTAAAGAGTTATTAGAACTTGGAGTAAAACCTCATTATGAAGAGGCTCAAATAGAAGAAAGTAAATTTTCAGGTAAAACTGTTGTTGTTACAGGAACACTTGAGAACTATTCAAGAACTTCAATTAAAGAAACATTGGAATTACTTGGAGCAAAGGTTTCTGGAAGTGTAAGTAAAAAAACTGATTACGTTATAGCTGGCGCTGAAGCTGGTTCAAAACTTACAAAAGCATTGGATTTAGGAATAACAGTACTTTCAGAAGAAGATTTTGAAAAGATAAAAGGTGAGTAAAGTGAAAAAAATAATTAATATATTAACCAACATTGCTGCATGGATAACATGTATTATGATAATATGTACTTTTTTAACATCATATCAGTTTTTGTATGTGGATATGATATTTAATTCATATCTTCCTATACAAGTAAGCCTTTCTGTTACAATGGCTTTACTTGCAATACGTTTTTTGCTTTTTGAAAAAGGAAAGAGAAGGTTATTATATTTTTTATTTAGTGCTTTATTTTGCTTTATAATTATATATTCAATTTATTACGTTAAGTAATAAATTTTGTATTACGTTAAGTAATAAATTGATTATTATCTCCATTTTTTATACTAAAATGCATTTTTTTAGGGTTACTATTTTAATAGCAACCCTATCTTATTTTCTCAAAGTCTTTTATATTATTTATTTTTCCTGAATTATATTGAATTTTATTTTCTTCATTTTCTTTAGTCATATCAAGGTAATATTTAAATTCATCAAAAGTCATTTTTTCATTTGTTTCTTTTTGAAAATCCATTTTTTCATACATTTTTTCTAAAATATAATTTTTATATTTAAGTTGATTAAATGCTTTTAGAGCTACTATAAATAACCATATTCCTATAAATGTGAAAACGGTCATAAATATCATAGCAATAATGCAAGTTGCACCTAACAAAATAGACATATTATACCTCCATAAAATTATTATATATAAAAGTTATTATATCATATGAATATAAATTTTTGAATTGGAAAGAATTATTAGTAAAAATAATTGGAGATATTTATGAAGAAGGTTGTTATTTATATAATATTTATTATAGTATGCATTTTGGCAGGTATATATTTTGTAACAAATCATGTTGAAATAAGAGATGCTGATTCTGAATTTAAGGATGAAAGTATAGTTTATTCTGTAAGTGATATAAAGGTAAATTTAAAATGTGTAGACAATTTTACTATACACGATAATAATATTATTTGTGCTACATCAAGAGGACTTTTTTTAAAGGATTATGAAGGAAATATTATACCTGATTTAGCTGAAAGTTATGAAATAAAGGATAATGGCATTGAATATCTTATTAAGATAAAAGATGATTGCTATTTTAGTAATGGCAGTAAAATATCTGCAAAGGATTTTGTTGATTTTTTTAAGGAGTTATCAGATTATGAAGAAGAACAAAATATAAAAGCATTACTTGATGTTTTTGGAATAACTGATTATAGAAATAAAAAATGTACTTTTGAAAATACAGGGATTACATATGAAAATAATATACTAAAAATACGACTTAATGTTCCTAATAATAATTTTTTAGATGAATTAACAAAAATTCAATACAAACTAAGAAAATCATTAAATCTATGGGAGAATATTACTTTGAATAATAAAAAAATATTATTTTCAGGTGAGTATTCTATTGATTATGCAGATAATAATGAGATGATTATATATAAAAATAAGTATTCTAATTCTAAAAATAATATAGAATGTATTATATTAAAAAAAGATGAGTCTAGTGAATTTGCCATGGCAGATTATCAAATAGGCAAAAGGGATATAATTATAGAACCTCCAAAAGATTATTTAGCGTCTTTAAAAGATAAAAATGAATTGTTTACTAATATTTCAAATAGAGTGATGATTACACAATTCAATAATACATTAGAATTTAATAAAAGATGCAATATATATAAGATGTTATATACAAGTATTACTAATTACGTTAATGAAAATATGTACTATATAGAGCCAGCTGAATGTTCTTATAACATTCAAGAAAAAAATAATATAAATATAATACAAAGCAGAAAAGTAATTATGAATAGTATTGATTATAATAATGATATAAACAAAATAAGCATTTTAGCAGAGGATAATCCTGAAAATAGATATTGGATTGAATATATAAAAAAATATTTTGAGGATAAGTATAACATTGTGGTTAATTATTATTTAGGAACTTCTGAAGAAATGAATGATAATGAATTAATAAAAAGATATGATATTTATATGTATTCTGAAGACTTGTTTTTAGAAAGTGAAAGTAATAATGATGAATTGTTCAACAATTGTCTTGTAAGACCCTTATTTTTTTATAATAATAATATTGCAGTTTCTAGAAAAATAACCAACTTTAAACTAGATTTTTATGGCGCTTTTGATTTTCTAAATATGCAAAAGCATTGAATTTGAGGCCTATATAAATGTTTTATATAAGCCTCAATAAAATCATATTTAAGTAAAGTTCATTTGAGATATAATATTATCTTTTAAATAGTAAATAATCAAAAAGAAAATCAGAAAATTTTTATTACTATCAAATACTTTATGTTTAACAGAGAAAGTGCCTTTTTTTCTGTTGTAAGTTATACTTTTAATAAAGACAGGAGCAAGAGAAGTATGTTTTGGAGAATTGCATCGTGGCATTCTGAAACTTATCTCTTCGAGCATATCATCAGACAAAAGTGAAAGTTTTCTATATCTTTCTATTTCATCTAAAGTTGGTGCTTCAGGAAAGCTACATATTATTGATGAATCTATGATAATCTTTTTATACATATTAGAAAGGGTAATTTTATTAAAAATGTTGTTTCCCATGTCTTCGTCTAAAATGAGAACAGCTAAAAAATACAAAGCTATTTCAGTACAGGAGTACTTAATTTCTTTTTTGTTCTTTTTTGCTTCATTTTTAGGTGGTTTTATAAAAATATTATTCTTTTCATCATACATCTTTTTAAATTCTTGAAGTATGCTTTTGCTTACTTCAAGAAATGAATCTATTTTTGTTATTTTATAAGAATCATTTAAGCATATAGCAAGTAAAGCTGTATAATCAATACACGATGCATAATGATTTTTTGAATTAAATTTTTCAATACATAAATCACATAAATCAATTATCATATCTGTGCATTCATTTATAGAAGAATAATTATACATTAAATTAAAACAAAAAAGTATTTTTACACATTCATCAAAGGATAAACTATAAAGTTCATATTTATAGTTTACAAACATATTAAATATTTCAAGGGAAAAATTCTTATAATCATCTGATTCCTTATCATTCCCTATTTTAGAATACAAATAGTAAGTAACCATCATAAAAGCTTGGTCAGAAAATTTAAAATTATCTTTTAAATTTATTAATGAATAAGAATTAACATTAGCATCAATAGAATTTTTTTTTGAAATAAATAATCCTTCATCATTCCTTAAATTATTATAGTAAAAATCAAGTTGATCTTTACATAAGGAAATATATAAATTTTTAAGAGAAGAATTTTTTCTGTCATTATCTTCATAAAATTTATAATATGTGCTTAATTCAAGAGTACATAAAGTCATTAGTGCATTTGATTGAGGGATTATTTCTTTCTTTATTGTAGATTGATCAAAAGATTTTGAGGATTTAGTATTAATAAGTGTTGGGGAGGATTTCCTATATATGCATGCAAGTGGATAAATTTTATTTTGTATGTTAATATCATTTGTAAGGTTAACTTTTTTATCTAGTTCAATGCCACATTTTGAGTTTAATAGTATTGTTTTTAAGGATTCTTTTGATAGAAAAAAAGTTGACTTTTAATATTATCTTTAGAAAGGTTATTCATTCTAAAGTATGGACCAATATATTTCAAATAGTATTCACCTCATAAATATTGCTTATATAATTATATTTTTAAATAACAAAATAATTCATAAAAGTAAAAGATTAAATGGTATATATTATTTGATAATAAATAAGAATATAATACTATAAACAAGGTAATTATTATTTTGGAGTGTGATAAATGTGAGAGTCGATGGAAGAAAAAATGATCAAATAAGACATGTTAAAATTACTAGACATTATACAAAATATGCAGAAGGTTCTGTTTTTATTGAAGTTGGAGATACAAAAGTATTATGTAATGTTTCAGTTGAGGAAAAGGTACCGCCATTTTTAAAAGGTAGTGGATCTGGATGGATTACTGCAGAATACAATATGCTTCCAAGAGCTACAGGAACTAGAAAAGTAAGAGACATTGCAAGACTCAAGATAGATGGAAGAAATATGGAGATCCAAAGACTAATAGGAAGAGCACTTAGATCAATAGTAAATTTAAAAGCATTAGGTGAAAGAACGTTATGGGTTGATTGCGATGTTATACAGGCAGATGGTGGTACAAGAACTACGTCTATTTGTGGGGCATTTATTGCAATGGTTGATGCTGTAAATAAGCTTCATAAGAAAAAAAATTTTAAAATATATCCTATAAGAACATACTTAGCTGCAACTAGTGTTGGAATTCTTAAAGATGAAAAAATATTAGACTTGTGTTATGTTGAAGATTCAAATGCAAAAGTTGATATGAATATAGTTATGACTGAAGAGGGAAAGTTTGTTGAAATTCAAGGTACAGGGGAAGAAAATCCATTTAGCAGGGAAGAATTAAATGAGCTTATTGATTTGGGAGAAAAAGGTATCAGACAAATGATACAAATTCAAAAAGATTCATTGAAAATGGATGGATTATGGATAGGAACTGGAGAGGATGAATAAAATGAAAAAGCTTATAATTGCTAGTAATAATGAGCATAAAATTTTAGAGATAAAAAACATATTAAAGGATATTAATATTGATATAAAGTCATTAAAAGAAGAAAATATATTTATAGATGTAGAAGAAGATGGAAAAACATTTGAAGAAAATTCAAAGAAAAAGGCTCAAGAAATTTTTAAATATTTAAAAAAACAAGGAAAGGATAATTTTATAATAATGGCTGATGATTCTGGACTTGAAGTAGAATATTTAAAAGGAGCTCCAGGTGTATATTCTGCAAGATATTCTGGAGTTCACGGTGATGATAGGAAAAACAATGAAAAGTTATTAGAAGAATTAAAAGGTGTACCTTTAGAAAAAAGAAAGGCAAAGTTTGTCTGTCAAATATCAATTATTGATTGTAGTGGTAAATATGAAAGTATAAGGGGAGAAGCACAAGGAATAATTTTAAATAAATTAAATGGCATTGATGGTTTTGGATATGATCCATTATTTTATTATGAACCATTAAAAAAGACTTTTGCAGAGTTGTCAATGGAAGAAAAAAATTCTGTAAGTCATAGAGGGGCTGCATTAGATAAACTTAAGGTAATTATAAAAAGATATATCTAATATATCTAAATATATTGAACATAGGATAGGTGATTTTATGTTAATAGCTGTTGTTAGTGATACACATAGGATACAAATATATATAGATAAGGTTAAAGAAATGATAAAGAAGGCTGATATCTTAATACATTTAGGCGATAATGTAGATGACGCTGAATATATATCTAAAGGGTTTAAGGGGAAAGTATACGTAGTTAGAGGTAACTGTGATTTTTCAACTAAATATCCTAATGAAGAAATAATAAGATTAGATGAAAAAACTATATTTATTACACATGGGCATAATTATAGCGTAAAGAGTTCTTTAACTAATATATTTTACAAAGGTAAGGAGGTTATGGCGGATATAGTTTTATTTGGACATACTCATGAAAGTATTATTTTAGAAGAAGAAAATATGATATTAATGAATCCTGGCAGTGCTTCATTACCTAGAAATAGTCAAAGATCAATAGGTTTTATAGAAGTAGAAGAAGGCAGAAAACCTAGTGTTTATCTAAAAGAAATAAAATAATAAAAAAAATATAAAAAAAGTATTGACGAATTAATTTACATACGGTAGAATAGTCATTGTTGTTAGGACGTATGTAAGTTTTCGGGGTGTGGCGCAGATGGTAGCGCGCATGGTTTGGGACCATGAGGTCGCAGGTTCGAGACCTGTCACCCCGACCAATACAAGATTTTTTCAAAAAAAGTCTTGACAATGAAAAAGAAGTGTATTAAAATAATATTCGTTCTCATCGAAAAGAACAAATGTTGTTAATGTTAAGAGTATGCGTGTTTAGCTCAGCTGGATAGAGCAACGCCCTTCTAAGGCGTGGGCCAGGAGTTCGAATCTCTTAACACGCACCAAATATCGGGGTGTGGCGCAGATGGTAGCGCGCATGGTTTGGGACCATGAGGTCGCAGGTTCGAGACCTGTCACCCCGACCAT
>JAAYQS010000009.1 GCA_012519155.1 Clostridiales bacterium | reverse complement strand
TGGTTTACTAGCTCAGTCGGTAGAGCACTTGACTTTTAATCAAGGTGTCCGGGGTTCGATTCCCCGGTAAGCCACCATGAATTACTTTGAAAAAAGGAATTCTCTAATAAGAACTTGCTTAGCATTATATATAAAAAAGGGACTTTTTTAAGGTCTTTTTTTTATTCTTTAAAAAGCAGATTTAATTATAAGTCTGCTTTTTTTATATCTTTAATTTTTGTTTCGTTTTAATATTGCAATGTATATTATATGTAAAAGTGGTATAATATAGACGATTAAAAAGAATGTAAATTTAAATATAAATTGAAAGGAGAAAAAATGAAAAATATATTAATTGTAGAAGATGAAGCTGTTATTAGAAACGAATTGAAAACATTATTAGAAAATGCTGGTTATGAAGTAGCTTTAATAATTTCCTTTCATAATACTAAAGAACATATTTTAAAATCAAAAGCTGATTTAATTTTATTAGATATAAATTTACCTAATGTAAATGGAGAAATGCTATTAAAAGAAATAAGAAAGCAATCTAATGTTCCTATAATTATGGTTACAAGTAGAGTCGGTGAAATAGATGAAGTATTATCTATCTCCTATGGTGCAGATGATTATATTACTAAACCATATAATCCTACCATATTACTTTTAAGAATACAAAATATATTTAAGCGCATGGAAATTTCAAAAGATGATATGAAATATGATGGGATAATAGTAAATCCATCAAAAGGTATTTTGGAGTATAATAATGAAACATTACAATTAACTAAAAATGAAATGATAATTTTTACATATTTATTGAGTAATCGTGGCAAAATTGTAACTCGTGATGATTTAATGACAGATTTGTGGAATAATAGCGAGTTTATAAATGACAATGCATTAACTGTTAACATTAGTAGATTAAGAAGAAAACTACATGAATTTGGATTTGAGGATAAAATAGAAACAAGAAAAGGGCAAGGATATAAATTGATATGAATTTCAAAAAGTATTTATTAGATAAATTGCCACAACTAGTTACTTATACTATTGGATATATTGTTATTATTTTTATGCTTAATGCTTTTAAAGTAGAAAATGATTTAAAGGTAGCAATTACAATTGTGTTATCCATTATTGTTTTGTTTAATATAGTTTTTGATTATTTAAGAAAATATAAGTTTTATAAAAATTTATTAGATATTTTAGAAACATTAGATAAAAAATATTTGATTTTAGAGATGATAAATAAACCTAATTTCTATGAAGGAGAGTTGTTTTATCATGCACTCTATGAAATAAATAAATCTATGATTGAAAATGTAAAAAAATATAATTTAAGTGTTATAGATTTTAAAGAATATGTAGAAATGTGGATACACGAAGTAAAAATACCAATTTCTAGTTTGATTCTATTAAATCATAATAATAAAAGTTCTCTTGATAAAAGGTATATAGAACAAATTAGAAAATTAGATAATTATGTGGATCAGATTTTATATTATGTGCGTAGTGAAAATGCAGAAAAAGATTACATTATTAAAGAAAAAGATCTATTAGAAATAATTAAGAATGTTGCATTGAAAAATAAAGATGATTTGTTAGAAAATGATGTTAGGTTAGATGTTAATGTTTATAATGAAAAGGTATTAACTGATTCTAAGTGGTTAGAATTTATTTTAAATCAGATTATTAATAATAGTATCAAATATAAGAGAGAAAATGTAGAATCATATATAAGAGTAAATGTTGTTGAAGATAAAGATATAATTTGTCTAGATATTTATGATAATGGTATTGGAATACCTGAAAAAGATATATCAAGAGTATTTAATAAATCATTTACTGGAGAAAATGGAAGAACAAAGGCGAAGTCTACAGGAATGGGACTTTATATTTGCAAAAAATTATGTGATAAATTAGGTCATAAGATAACTATTGAATCAAAACAATTGGAGTATACAAAAATTACAATTATATTTGCCAAAAATGATTTTTATAAAATTAAGAATTAGTCTTTTAAAGTTGCTATGAACATTACAAAATTGTAATGTTCTGTAATATTAGAATAAGGACTGATTCTTATTTTTATATTACAATGTAGGCAGAAAGGAGAGAAAAGTATATGGATAATATTTTAAAAATTGATAAAATTGAAAAATATTATGGTAGCAAGTCAAGCCTTACAAAAGCACTTGATAATATATCATTTGATGTTGAAAAAGGAGAATTTGTTGCTATAATGGGAGCAAGTGGTTCTGGTAAAACAACTCTTTTAAACTGCATTTCTACCATTGATAAAGTAATATCAGGACACATTTATGTTGCAGGGGTTGATATTACAAAATTAAAAGGAAATAGCTTAAATAAATTTAGAAGAGAGGAATTAGGATTTATTTTTCAAGATTTTAATTTACTTGATACTTTAACTGCCTATGAAAATATTGCTTTAGCATTATCTATTCAGAATGTTCCTGCAAAAGAAATTGATGAGAGAATTAGAAAGGTTGCTAAGGAACTTGATATTAAAAAAATACTACAAAAATATCCTTATCAGATGAGTGGAGGACAAAAACAAAGAGTTGCTAGTAGTAGAGCAATTATTACTAATCCTAAAATGGTACTAGCAGATGAACCAACAGGAGCTTTGGATTCAAAATCATCAAAAATGCTTTTAGAGCAATTTGAATATCTAAATAAAAATATTAATGCAACTATTCTTATGGTTACACATGATGCATTTACTGCAAGTTATGCTTCAAGAGTTATATTTATCAAGGATGGTAAAATTTTTAATGAAATTCATAAGGGGACAGACTCAAGAAAAGAATTTTTTGATAAAATAATTGATGTTGTAACATTACTTGGTGGAGACTTGAATGATGCTCTTTAAATTATCAATCAAAAACATCAGTAAGAGCATAAAAGATTATACCATCTATTTCTTTACTCTTATACTTGGTGTTGCAATATTTTGTGTTTTCAATGCAATAGATGATCAAACAGTAATGATGAATGTATCATCATATACTTATGAAGTTATTAAATTAATGAATAGTATTCTTTCTGCTGTCAGTGTTTTTGTATCATTAATACTTGCATTTCTTATTATTTATGCAAGTAGATTTTTGGTTAAGAAAAGAAACAAAGAATTTGGAATATACTTAACACTTGGAATGAGTAAGAGAAAGATATCACTTATACTGTTTTTTGAAACATTATTTATTGGAATATTGTCATTAGTTGTTGGTATTTGTCTAGGTTTTTTACTATCACAATTAATGAGTATATTAGTTGCCAATATGTTTGAGGCCGATTTAACAAAATTTAAATTTATTTTTTCATCTAGTGCTAGTATAAAAACATTAATTTATTTTAGTATTATGTATTTGGTAGTTATGATATTTAATACTATAAATATAAGTAGATGCAAATTAATAGATTTATTACATTCAAATAAAAAATCAGAAAAAATAAAATTGAAAAATCCTTGGCTTTGTACAGTAGTCTTTATTATTTCTGTTTGTGTTTTAGGTTATGCTTATTATAAGGTGACTGCGGGCATAAATGATTTATCAAATTATAGTGATATATTAATACCAATTGGAATGGGGGCTATATCAACATTTTTTATTTTTTGGTCTTTATCAGGATTACTTTTAAAAATATTTATGAGTATGAAAAAGACTTATTATAAAGGATTAAATAGTTTTACCTTAAGGCAATTTTCAAGTAAGATAAACACAACAGTATTTTCAATGACAATAATATGTTTAATGCTATTTATAACTATTTGTGTTTTGTCTAGTGCCTTATCTATGAAAAATTCAATGTCTGCAAATATAAGAAAATTAGCCCCTGTTGATGTTGAAATAAAAAAAGATATTCTTATAAAATCAGATGAATATAAATTAGAGCAAAAAGAAAATTCAAACATAACTGTACAAGATAGTTTAAAAGAATTTAATTTTGATATAGATAGTAATTTTAAAGATATAGCTGAAATTAGCACTTATGCTTCGAATGAAATTACAATAAAAGATACTTTAGGAAATTACTATCAAACAATGCAAGAAAAATATCCTTTTCTAATGTATGATATGACAGAGACAATTATGAAACTTAGTGATTATAACAAAATGGCTAAGCTATATAATTTACAAGAATATTCATTAAATAGTGATGAGTATATACTAGTATCAAATTATAAGGAATGGACTAAAATTCGTAATGAAGCACTAAAGATAGGTTCCAAATTAAATATAAATGATAAAAGTTATATACCTAAATATGCTGAATGTGTTGATGGTTTCATTGATATAAATGCAACTTATACTAATTTGGGATTTTTTATAGTGCCAGATAATGCTGTTTCAGAATTAATGAAAGAAGAAGATATTTTAATTGCTAATTATAGAGCAGATAATGATAAAGAAAAGAAAAATATTGAACTAAAGATAATCAATTTACAAAAACAAGATAAGTTTGAAAATACAACACTTAACATTGATACAAAATTGAGAATAAAAGAAAATAGCATTGGCCTTGGTGCTATGGTAACATTTATAGGTTTATATTTAGGAATTATATTTTTGATATCTTGTGCAGCAATACTTGCATTAAAAGAATTATCTGAATCTAGCGACAATATAGAAAAGTTTAACATGTTAAGAAAAATTGGTGTAGATGAAAAGATGATAAACAAAGCACTATTTAGACAAATTGGGATATTCTTTATGTTTCCTTTACTAATTGCAATTATTCATTCTATATTTGGCATAAAGTTCTGTGATTATATATTAAGTACCTTCGGAAGTGAGCAATTATTGTCATCAATAATTGCAACAGCTATATTTATAGTTATTATATATGGTGGTTATTTTTTGGTAACTTATTTGTGTAGTAAAAATATTATTAAGGAAAATAGATAATAAAATTAATTTGCAAACAAGTATTGGCAAATAGTTCCTGGTTGTTTTATATTTAATTATAAATATAAAAAAGAATTGCCACTAGTAGTTTTCAACTGCTAGTTTGACAATTCTTTTTTTTATTTGCCTAGTAGTGAGCATAAATCTTCTTTAATAAAATATATGAATTTTTTTATACTAATTAAATCATCAGAAAAAGAGGAATTATTATCTGAGGATAAATATCCATTTTTATAAATAGAAGAAATAAAAAATAACATGCCCAAATTTATATAAATATCTTTAATATCAGCTACAAATAAATTACCTATTCCCATAAAATCTAAACTTCCACCATAAAATAATTTATCTATTAATGAACAAAGAGCTCCACTAAATATAAATAAGAAACACATATCTTCATGAAAACTTTTTGTATTGTTATTAAGATGTAAGTAGTATCTGTATATTTCTATAAATAAAAATAATGCTAGTAAATTAACAATAATAAGAATTGTGAAGCTAATGCCAGTATTAAATCTTGCATTAAGCCATGAACCATCTGTGTTAATTATTGGAGTAAAGTATAAAATATCATTAATTATGGTTATATTATCATTGAAAAAAAACTGTTTAATAATAATTTTGCTACCTTGATCTAGAAACATCAGAAATATAAATACTTTTAAAAACGTATTAAATGAAAAACCATAATTGTATTTAAGGCTAATTTCATAAAGTAAATAACCTATTAATGCAAGAAAAATTATAAGTATAATGTTGGCTATAAATATTGACATGTTTGTAATTCGTTTTGTTAATAATTCAAATAAAAAATAAGCACTCCACATTAAAGGAAGTGTCCATATTGTAAGTGCTTTTAAATGCTTCATAAAAAACCTCCCATATTATTAAGTTTACAATAATTTTAACACATTAGTTACTATAATTCACTATTAAGTAATTTATTATTGGGGTATAATTTAAATATTGAGATTAATTAAAGGGAGGGAAATTTATGTTAACTATTTATGCTGTATCAGATTCTATAGGGGAAACTGCTAATCAGGTTGCTGTAGCGGTGGCTAGTCAATTTAAAAAGGATGTTGAGGTGAAAAGAATACCATATATTAACACATTAGAAGATGTAGATGATCTTCTTAAAACAGTAGAAAAGTCAGAGCATGCAATGATTATTTCTACAATTATAACTGTAAATGTTAGAGAGTACTTAACAGAAAAAGCTATATATAAAAACATATTTGTAAATAATGTTTTAGGACCAGTTATAAATGTAGCTTCTACAATATTAAATGTATTACCAGAGTATAATCCAGGTGCAATGAGAAGCACAGATGAAGAATATTTCAAGAGGATTGAAGCAATGGAATTTGCAATGCAATATGATGATAGTAAAGATTATAGAGGACTTAAAAATGCAGATGTTGTATTAATTGGCTTATCAAGAACATCTAAGACACCGTTATGCATGTATTTAGCAAATAAGGGAATTAAGGCTATTAATATCCCATTAGTTCCTGAGGTTGGTGTGCCAGATGAATTATATGAAATTGATAGAAAAAAGGTTTTTGGACTTGTTATTAATCCTATGCAATTAATTGAAATAAGAAAGAAAAGGTTAGATAAATTTCATAGGATACCAACTGATATTGAATATGCAGGCGATGCTAGAGTACTTGAAGAATTAGAATTCGCAGATAAAATTATGAGAAAAGTTGGTTGCAAGAAAATTGATGTAACACAAAGAGCAATAGAAGATACTGCACTTATTATTATAGAGGAATTATCTCGAAGGCATTCTTAAATTTTAAGGGTGCTTTCGAGATTTTTAAGTGTGGTCTGAAATATTTGCTTCATTTCCTATTCTTTATCACTTGCAACTTTGGTTAATTAATAATTAAGAATTAAGTCAGCCATTGCCGATACGCTTGGCTTAATTAATAATTGAGGACATTTTTACTCCTTCGTCGTAAAAATTTTAATTATATATTGTAGGGGTGGACAAGCTGTAGCTTCAGGATTTACATTTAAACTTGCAAAAGAGATAGGATAGTCTATTATGAGTGGTCAAGCTAAAATTTCAAGGCTTATACTAAATCATATATAAAAAACCTAATTATGA
>JAAYQS010000008.1 GCA_012519155.1 Clostridiales bacterium | reverse complement strand
TTATTTCTTTCTAAATATATTAAATCCATAAAGTATGTCTCTTGTGTTATTTTCCGTTTCCATATTATATTTTCAACTAAGGATTCTAAGGATACTTTAATAATTTCATTTGTGCTACTTGCACTTATATCATCTCCTTCTTCATAAATTAAACTATAAAAAAAAGAATCATTGTTTACAAACATAGGCCCAATATCATATGACATATTCTCTAAAAATGGATTCTTTGTAATAGGGGTTATTACTAGTGATTTTTTGTTTTTCATATAAATTTCATTTCCTGTTTTATAAAAAATATAATCACCATTTTGTGCCGTAAAGAATTGATTATGAAAATTATACAATTCATCTGATTCATCATTTTGCTTAATACAACCTGTCAATAAAATTAATATTGCGAAAAAAACAAATCCTAATTTTTTTACACTTTCTGTTAATCTATAATTTTTATAGCCCCTTATTATAATGAAGATTGACAAGATTATAGTCATTAGTGTAATAAATAAACTTGCTATCAAAAATTCTATCTGAATTTCATTGAAAACATAACTACTTCCTAGCCTTTCTTCATTTATATTTCCCATAAAAAAACCCGTAGCTCTCATTAATGACAGCGGTGTTGGACATGCATATATTTTAGATTTTACTTTTACTGCTCCTTGTGTAAGAATTAAAATTGTAATAGGCACATAGTATGGTAAAGCCTTAAAGTTTGAACACTCCGTTATAATGATTATTAAAGCAGTAAATCCAATGTAACCAATAATTCTTAGTAAAGTTATAGTAAAAAAAACATATAATATATTGAAACTATAACTTGAAGTCGAAAAAATCTTCAAAGACTGCATTGGATAAAATAAAGCTTGAGAACCATTTTGATAAATAAATAAAAGTAAGTCAACAATTTGAAATATCAATACAAAAATGAAGGTAAAAATAAATATAATCCTTATTTTATTTTTTGCAACCTTTTTATTTCCATTTATACTCGTCCTTATTAAATCAATCATTCCATTTTCTTTTTCTATATGTAGAAAAGGGACAACAACAAAGATGATTCCCATGTAGAGCAATATATTTATGTTTTCTTCGAGAATGTATTCACCGTTTCCTTTCAAAAAAAATCTATTCCTTCTGTCTTCATATACATAACTATATCTATCCCAAACTTCCTTAAAAGCTAACTCCTTTTTAAGAATAGTTTCATTTTCATTAAATAAACTTTCAAATTCATCTGAACTCAAATTATTGCTAAATAGATTATCAGCACTTGATGACATAATATTTTTTGCTTCTGATATAGATAGGTTTTCATTATTCAAATAGTCCTCCTTTTCCTGAGTCAAAGGACCATCTAAATATGTTAAGTAAGTTTGATATAGTTTTCGTTCTTCTGTGTTTTTAAAATCAGAATAATCATAAATACGATAAAATAAGAAAGATATATATATTAAAATTAAAGATACAAAAATTCTTCTAGCCTTGATTCCTGCAATAAATTTATTTAACTCTACCACTTTTTAGCACTCCTCCTAAGGACACCCATTAATAGTACTATACAAAATAAAGACAGCACCAGATAATACCAAGGTTCATAAACAGTATAAAATAATATCTTCTTAGCGGAAAACATTTTAAACATATCCTTATTAACGAGTAGGTTAAATGGGTTAAAGGATATTTTCACAAAATCAGTTAATCCTATTATAAATATTAAAACTATGTAATTAATACCTAAGCTTGTACTTACTTTTTTAGTATTTAAAGAAGTGATTATAAAAATTAATCCCATAAAGCAATATGCAACGAACATAAATAAAAAGTTTATTACTATAAAAGCAAAAATATTTACATTCAAAAAGGTATTTTGATACAATTTTAAAGAATAAATTGGATTAAATAGTGCATTCATAGCCCATATATGGTTAAAACAAAGAATATCTATAATATAAAAAGATATACTTAAAATAAATATAAATATATATGCTGCAATAAGCTTATGTTTAATACACCGGCTTTTAGTCTCTTGTCCTACTAAAATCTGGTAACGATTGCTTTCCTTTTCTTCAGCGAATAGTGTGGAAAGTGGCAGAACTAAAACTAGTAATAGAAAAAATGATGAGATCTTATAATTAAATAAAAGTTCATATCCACGGGTAAGACCAAACTTTTTGATATATCTATTGGAGTATGCATCTATAATTTTTTGGTTCTTTTTTTTCTCATTAGTATAGTTAACTAAATTTGGATCTTCGATATTTAATTTAGCCTTATTTATTATCCCATCTATTTTCAAAGGATAAAAGTATGTGTATTGCAGATCTTCAATCATCGTTTCTAAAGTAATTCTATTGGCATGTGTATAAAGCAAATTTCCTTCTTCATCTTCATATGATACAATCCCTTGATTATATTTTTGCAAATTTTCTTTCTCTAAATTTAGTAATTCATTTACTTTTTCTCTTTCTATCTTTCCTTCAACTATAGGATAAAAATACATATACTCATCCCTTGTTTGTATTGATCTTCGAGTAGCATAAGCATACTCCTCTACAAAAACTAGTACATTGAGTAAAATTAAAATAAAAGTGATAATTATAATAGAAGGTCGCAAAAAACTTTTTTTAAACTCTAAAAATATCCCCATTATTTCACCTCAAAACAGTAGATGCAATAATCATCCAGATTAGGTTTTACCAAATAAGAATCTCCTATAGGTTTTTCTTTACTAATAATTTTTATAGTATATCCACATTGAGTTTCATATATATTGCTTACTGGGTACAAGCTAGTATATCTCTTAATATCCCTATATGTTAGATTAATTTCCCAGGTCATTTCTTTAATCTCATTTAAAAGGGTTTCAGCTGTATCTTTTTTTAAGATAAATCCTTTTTTTATCATAATAATTTCTTTAGCAATAAACTCAATATCTGAAACAATATGTGTTGCTAAAATAATAATTCGATCCATTGACATTGATGATATTAAGTTCCTGAAGTGAATTCTCTCCTTTAAGTCTAAACCTGACGTTGGCTCATCTAAAATCAACAACTTAGGATTATTAATTAATGCTTGTGCAATTCCTAATCTTTGTTTCATTCCTCCTGAAAATGTAGCAATTTTGCTATTTTTAAATTCATATAAATTTGTTAGATTGAGTAGTTCATCTATGTATTCAGAAATAGCCTTTTTATTATTTGTTTTTTTGTCATTGCATTTTATGCCAACCATATATTTTAAAAATTCTTTAGCCGTAAATTTAGAATAAAAAACGGGATATTGGGGTAAATAACCTATTTGAGATAAAATATTAAATTTATTACCGTTATTAAAAAATTCAACCTTCCCGGAATTTTCTTTTTCCAGACCTACAATAATTTTAATTAAAGTACTTTTGCCAGCACCATTAGCACCTAAAAGCCCATACACACCATTAGTTAACTGTAATGATACATTATTTACAGCAACTAAATCTCCATATTTTTTTGTAATATTAGATAAGATTAATTCATTATTCATAGCTAAATACCTTTCACTATCTTCGTTCTTGTTTTATAGGGCCATGCATCAACACTTTCTGAATTTTTAGGGAGGGCAATCAGAAAAATTGAATCATCATTTCTCAATTTTGAAATAATACTTTTATCAAGTTCAACATTAATTTTGGTTACCATTCCCGATTGAATCTTTATATCGTAGCAATCATATCCATTTATAGATACAGAATGCTTATTTATAAACAAAAAAATTCTCATTTCCCCTATGTTATCTCCAATAAGATTAATATCAAATCCTTTGCTTAGATCTTCCAAAGATATAAATGCATTGTTTGTTGTATCTAAATTCCATAAGATTTGGTTTTCAAATCCAAAATTTTTCTTTATGTTATATTCCGATTTGAATCGATCATCAATCTTAACTGGCTTTACATTTCCTATTTTTATCCCTAACTGTTTATCTGTTTCACACACAAATTGCAAACCTTTACTAGCACTAAGTTTACCTTCATGAATAAAATGGTTTCTATTTGTTGGAATATAATCTGGTTCTAGTATAATCAATGGATAAATAATATGCTCCTTGCCACTATCTATTTCTAAGTTTCCTTTTTCCATTATAAACTTATAGGTTTCATACTCTCCTGTTTTTAATGAAACCTTATGCATCATCGAATTATCATTCCCCAAGGTACTTATCTGGGGTATCCCATCTATAGCAATCATAATCCCAAACTCTGCAGCACTAGCTCGATTATCAATATATATCTCATATTCGAGCTTATCTTCATTAATTTTTACAGGTATTTCTATATCATTAGGTCCAAATGGAAATTCATAATCAGCCTGCGTTAATTGTCCGTTATCATTACTTTCAGTATCAAACATGTCATCAACAATAGATCCAGTATTTTTATTTGAACAAGCAGTTAGTAAAAATCCAGATAAAATTAAACTAATAAAAAATTTAAATGCTATATTTTTGTTCATAATATATTCTCCTCTTTAAGTCAAGTAGTATTTTTCAATACTTATTTTCTTATTTATATATTTTTTAATAGATGATTTTGGAAATAATAAAGTTTTTATTCTGAAACATCTATTTTTATCCTCACTTAATAAAAGTAGATCTTCTTATATTTTTTATGAATAGTGACTTTTTGCTCACTTTATATAGTAGCAGAACCTCTTTCTAACAGGATTTATCTCCCAAACTTCCTTCGTCCAACTTAATCTATATGTGAGTCCCGTTATGCTTGTATAATATAGTTTCTCTTATTGACGAGAAAGGTAAATTTTGTTTCTAGGCTTTTTTCTTTCTCAAATTGATGCTGATTTTTTTCTTATGATTTAAAGCTAAGGAGAAACATCCCCTTAGCTTCAAGTTTAATATTTCATCTTTATCCTTGAGTCTCAGTTGTGTACAAAACATAGGAGCTTGTATCTCTAACTTCATGGGTGCCATATCCAGTTTTCCTACGATCTTTATCATTTCCATATACTGTTATAGATACTTTTTTAGTGCTGGTTTTTTCCATAGAATCGGAATTTTCTTCTGATCCTGTTAGATAATCAACAACCGAAACTTTTACATAAAGTTTTGCTGCTGTCTCAGATAACTTTGTTTCTCCTTTAAAGCCGTTATTTCTTAAAATCCCCCCAGTTCCAGTAAGTGTAGCTGTTAATGTTCCATATGGAGTATTTAATGTTTTGGTTTGTGCAAAAGCAGAAGCCGGGATACTAATCATCAAGAGACATGCTAAAAGCATCGTCATAATCTTTTTTTTCATGTTTTCCCCCCCCTTTTTTCTTTAGAATCTTCTTTTTGGATTTAGTAATTTTTTATCTATCTGCTTATAATTTTTTTATGTATGTTATTAAAAGGATTTACGCCAACAAATTATTACCCTTTTAAACTGAATTTAATTTTTATAATCATATATGCAGATGAATTTAATTACAAACCACCCAAAACTTTTGAACGTTCAAAGTGCTAGTTTTATTTTATATTAATTAGAAATCGTCATTTCTAATACTAGCCATATCTCATTTCAAACCTGTTGCTTTATATTTTTACCGGATACCACCAGTCCTATAATTATCTACTAATTATCCATATATTAAACCACCAACTTTCTTATTATATTTAATAACTTTGAAAATATTTTTTATAAATGTCATTTTCCCAATAACCCTGATTCCTTATAATTTCCTCCTCTTTAAATCAAGTTATAGTTTAAAAACTATATTTTATTTGAAAGCTGGCCAGCTTTTCTGTCTACATAAATCCTATAATTATTAATTTCGTTGTTATCCTATTAGAATCATTGCTTTTATTTTTTTAATACATAATTGACCATTTATATAAAGCACAT
>JAAYQS010000117.1 GCA_012519155.1 Clostridiales bacterium | reverse complement strand
GCTTGTAATACTGGTCTTATCTTTTCTGCTACCTTACCAGTAAAGGTGGTGTCGGTTACTACTTCTTCAAGGGTCATTGAATTAACATCAAACCAAGCGTCAGAGATGTTTCCAGCGACATTAGCTGAACCACTTAATGCTAAATAGGCAGCGTCTGCTTCTGATGTAAAATTTAATGTAAGTAAAGTGAAGTCGTTGTTTCCTGTTAACCTGTTACTATATTTATTTGAACCAGTTTTTACTCCAACTAATGTTGCTTGTTGTGCGAACAAAAATACCGAGTTAGTATTAGCATTAACAGTTTTAACATAACAATTAACTCTATATCTGGTAGATGGCTTAATAGGTATGCCATATTTAGCAATAGTATCGATTGGATAATTTGGAGTTGACCCTGGGTCTACCCCAAAATGAAATCTAGCTCTACCTGAAGTATCTACAGTTGAAACTTTTAATGTTAAACGACCAGTTCTTGTTACAGCACTATCAAATTCTACACTTGAAGATGAGAATAAAGCACCATAAAAACCAAATTTCTCGTCTTCAATCCAACCAGAAGAAGTTATAGGAGTATCCCCCACTGCTCCGTCTATGTTTCTTAATACTCCTCCTTTAGAAGCGGTGGAGATTTTAAGGTCGGTGGGTTTAGTGTCAGCAATATCTTTTACTGTCTTTAAAAGATTAACAGTAGGGTATTTAGTGGTTGAAGTGTCTATTGTTGTGTTTTCTTTGTTGGCAGTAAGCTCTCTAGTGCTTTCTAATTGGGCTATTTTATAATCTAAACTATTCTCATCTTCTGAGTTATTAATACCTACTTTTTTTTCTAAGGCTTCAATAGCGTCATTAGCATTAGCGTGTTGGTCAGTATGTAAAGGAGAGTTCTGTTTGTCAGCTTCTTGAGGGTTGCTTAGATTATCTAGTTCTGTTGGAAATTGTATCATATTGTTATGTTAAGTTTTTATATTATATTAAATCGCACTCAAACCAGTTTGTTAAAACAATTGTTGAGCCAACACCAGAAACAGTATAATAATAACCTGCTGGGACAATAAATGTTATTGATGTGTAAATGTTATAAGAATTACCGCTAGTGTCATTGCCAGTTATAGCACAAGTTTTATCTGGCGTATTTGTTGTTCCTATTTTTCCAGTTAATCTACAATTAGTTCCACCTATTCCAGCATTATGATATGCTGATACAATTATTATTCTTGGAACAACGCTAGTATTTTGATAAACAGAGTTAAGAGATTTACCGCTAACTACTTGATTATCTCCTGTGTGCGTTGGCAATTGTGGTATTTTCCCGTCTTTATCTAACCTTACCAATTTATAATCATCACCATCACCAGCAACTTCAGTTGCATTCTCACCTAAATCTAAATAACCAGCACCAGATATGTCTGTCCCTGTTGTTGGGGCTGTTAATTTAAGAATACTACTTGTTGTTTTTCCTGATATTGAGCTTGTTATTTCAAAATGGTCTGTATCCCATATTACTGTTTCTGATTTACCTGTTCTTGCTCTTATGGCTGTTTGAATTACACTAGCAATTTCTTCTCCGTCTCCAGAAATTATACCAGAATAAATTATAAACCTTTTGTCATAAGTATTTTGAGCATTCCAAGTAGAACCACCATCAGTGCTTACAATTGATATTCCTCCGCTGTAAACATTACTATCAGTATAAGCCCATTGAATACAATTAAGTTTTCCATCTGTCAAGCTCACTCCTGTAAAACTTAAAACTAAGACATATTTCTTATTACCAACTAATAAAACATTAAAATCAAAAGAATAGTCAGCATAAGAAGTAGTTAAATCTTGAGATAATTTACTTACAGATTTTATAACAGAGCCTGTTGGGAAATCGTTTTCGTCTGCTTCATATAAGTTTAAAGTATATTCGCCAGTTGGTGTGTTTCTTTTACTTAATGTTAAATCAATTTTTGTTAATGTACCGCCCTCCCAAAAAAAACTTTGTCCCTGTCTAACTTGAGAATTATGAAAATAAGCGTCACTATTTCCTATCTCTTGAGATATACTTATTTTACTTTCAGATAAGTCTATACCCACATTATCATATTCAACTCCGTCTATGTTTATTTTAAAAGCTCCATCATTAGCACCTGCTCCCAGTGTAATGAAGTTAGATGAAGTGACATCAGTTCCACCAATAAGTTTTGCTGGAGTTTGTGCTACTGGGTTGTCAGGGTCAAGAGTTTGGAAACTTTCTGCTGGTATATCTTCGCCTGGACTAAATGTATATTTCATAATATTTTAAATTAAGATTTATAATAAACTCTATAACGACAAGCTACAAATAGTCCGTCATTAAGTGTCTTAGTCCAATTAACTCCTAAGTGCGACCACATTATACCGCTATTTACAGTTGGAGTTCCGTCTATAAAATTAGCAAAGCGTGTAAAAGTTCCTGCTACATCAGCTTTTTCAAAAAAGAAATCTATATAAGCTGTTTTGCCGTCATAAGAAGAACTAGAAGCTAATTTTCTATAAACTTCAGCTTCCATTTGAGTGTCAGAAGCTACTATTTCTACAGAGCCTGTGCCTAAAGCTCCGTAGTTTATTTCTAAGCTATAAGTATTATCTCCAGCTAGTCTTTGAGCTACTACGCCTAAGCCAATATCAACAATAAGGTTTTGTTTTTCATAAACCTCACTAATCTGTCCCTTATCAATAAAAGCTTCTAAGCTCTCGCCATTTTTAACAGCTTTTGACAACTCTGGCACAATGCTCTCGTCAAGCACTCTTACCATTGTTATATTTTCTTGTAGTCCACATTCTTGTTTAATCATATTTTTATTTTAACATTTTTATGAAAACTTAGCACCTCTATCAAACCTTGCTCCTCTTTTAGTATCGGATATATTAACAGGTATATAAGGAGTAAATACCCAAATAGGCTCTACATTACTATCTTGTATTAACTCATCTACTTCTAAATCTTCATTGACTTCAGAAGCACTAATAGCCTCAATAGTTTCATCTATTTCAAAATCTTCTTTTATGCCTTTAATTACTTCAGCAACCGCAGTATCTTCTTCTTCAAATACATTTCCTCTCATTGCTAATTGTTTTAAGAACTCGGTTAAGCCCATTTTACGAGCAGTAGAACAAGTAATACTATATTCAAAATCATTTATAGTTCTAGTTCTAAATACAATTTTGTTTATAATAAAATCTAACTCACTAACACCTCTTAATTCAGAGCTAATAGATATTCTCATTCCAGTTTCTAAACCACTTTGATAAGTTAAAAATGAGCAGTCAGTAATCGCTTCTTTTGCTAAATCAAGTTCTAAGTTAGCTCTTTCTCTAGTAGTGGAAGCGTCTATTAAAGAGTTATCTACAATATATTTTTCTCTTAAACCAATAAGAGAAATAGAAGGCTCGTCTGATACTATTGCCATTACAGGATATTTTTTATAACCAGCAAACTTAACTAAAGTTCCAGCTGTTAAATTAGTTTCAAACCTAATACTATCTGACTGATAGTTATATAAAACATCATCAGTAGTAAAGTCGTCTATGTTATCTATTCCTACATTTTGTTCTACATACCCTCCCCCTGTGTCTATCCAAACTTGTAAATTAGAAAACTTATAAGGCAATTTAAAAGTTTTTGTTTCATCTCCACTTACAGTAATTACATCTTGGAAGGTGCTAGTTTCAGTTCCCATTCCTCCTCTTACTTTTATTTGATTAGCAATTTGAGTAGCGT
>JAAYQS010000116.1 GCA_012519155.1 Clostridiales bacterium | reverse complement strand
AGAATTTTATTATTAATTTATTTTTGTTAATTATTACTTTCAAATTAATGAAGATAAAGGTAAGTAAAAAGAAAATGATGCTAGCTTCATTAATTGGTACTTTGTATACTCTTACAATGATTTTTCCTAAGGTTATCTTTTTTTCTAAAATACCTTTTCAATTATTAGTAGCATTTATTATGGTAAAAAGTGCATGGGGAAAGTGTAGTTTAAAGGAAGCTTTAAAGGGTGCTATTACGTTTATAACTTTTTCAGTGTTACTTGCTGGATTATGTTTTAAAATATCTCAGTTAAGTGTAGAATTTAATTTCTTTTCTGAGGCAATAAAATCTGATGTAAGTATTATAAATTTACTTGTTTCGCTTATTATAGTGTATATTGTTACTTCAATTCTTTATGAATATTTTAAGGATAGAGCAATTATAGATAATTTGATATATGATGTGGAAATAACTTTTAATAAGAATAAGTATAATTTTAAGGCTTTTCTAGATACGGGAAATAGTCTTGTAGAACCAGTTACAAAACTCCCATGTATTATTGTTGAGGACAAATATATTAATTGTTTTAATGAAGAAATAAATAACAATTATTACCGCATACCTTATAAAGCTGTTGGTTATTCTGGATATTTAAAAGGGTATAAAAGCGATAGTATAAGAATAAAAAAGGAGCATGGCAAATGGAAAAGTATACAAGCAATGATTTGTCCTTACAATCAAATATTAAGCAGTTGTAAGGATTATAATGCATTATTATCAAGAGGCATAATTTAAGGAGGAATAATGGTTAATTTAAATATGGTATTAAATAGGGTGCTTGGAAAGCTAAAGACAGGAGAAAAAGGATTATATTATGTAGGGGGAAGCGATGCACTTCCATCGCCATTATCAAAGGAAGAAGAGGAAAATCTTGTGTCAAAAATGTCTACTGGTGATGAAAAAATAAGAAGTACATTAATTGAAAGAAATTTAAGGCTTGTTGTATATATTGCTAGAAAATTTGAAAATACTGGTGTGAATATTGAAGATTTAATTTCAGTAGGAACTATTGGGCTTATTAAAGCTGTTAATACATTTAACCCTGAAAAGAAAATAAAGTTAGCAACTTATGCATCTAGATGTATTGAAAATGAAATTTTAATGTATCTTAGACGAAATAGTAAGGTTAAGGCGGAAATATCATTTTACGAACCTCTTAATATTGATTGGGATGGTAATGAGCTTTTATTATCGGACATATTAGGAACAGATAATGATATTGTATACAATCTTATAGAAGATGAAGTTGATAAGCAACTTTTATTTGCAGCACTTAAACATTTAAATGATAGGGAAAAGGAAATTGTTCAGTTACGTTTTGGACTAAATGGAAAAAGAGAAAAGACCCAAAAGGAAGTGGCAGATATGCTTGGAATATCTCAATCATATATATCAAGACTTGAGAAAAAAATAATTAGCAGATTAAAAAAAGAAATAAGTAAAATGATATAGTTTTAGTATAAAAGTACATCTATTCGGAAAGAATTAGTATTGTGAGAATAATACATAATTGCTTCTGAAGGAGTTGAGATATATTGATCATTAATAAAGTAGAAATATGTGGGGTCAATACTTCAAAATTGAAAGTGCTAAAAGAAAAAGAAAAGAGGGAGTTATTATCAAAAATAAAAGAAGGAGATAATTTTGCAAGGGAACAATTTATAAAAGGAAATTTAAGGTTAGTTTTAAGTGTTATACAAAGGTTTAATAATAGAGGAGAGAATGTAGATGATTTGTTTCAAGTAGGATGTATAGGATTAATGAAATCAATTGACAATTTTGATTTGAGTCAAAATGTAAAGTTTTCTACCTATGCAGTTCCTATGATTATAGGTGAAATTAGAAGGTATTTAAGGGATAATAATTCAATACGTGTTAGTAGATCTTTAAGGGATATTGCTTATAAAGCATTAGTAGTAAGGGATAAATATGTTAAAGATTATAATAAAGAACCTACTATATCCGAAATATCAAAAGAACTTAAAATTCCAAGAGAAGAGATTGTATTTGCATTAGATGCAATTCAAGATCCTGTTTCATTATATGAACCAATTTACCATGATGGTGGTGATGCAATTTTTGTTATGGACCAGGTAAAAGATAGTAAAAATACTGATGAAAATTGGCTTAAGAGTATATCTATAAGAGAAGCTATGAAAAGATTAACAAATCGCGAAAAATTAATTTTAAATATGCGCTTTTTTAGTGGGAGAACTCAAATGGAGGTTGCTAATGAAATTGGAATATCTCAGGCACAGGTATCTAGACTTGAAAAAAGTGCCTTAAGTCATATGAGAAAATATGTATAATAATTTAAATGTAGGTAAATTTGTTTGTAGCAATTTTACCTGCATTTTTTTATAAAATTAATAATATGTAATAAAGTTTAATAATTTACATATATATATTAAGGGAGGGATAAGGATGGAGGCAAATAGTAATTTACATTCAATTAATGCATTAAAAAGTATGGAGGTTATAGACATAAATTCGGGAGCTAAAATAGGCTTTATAAAAGATATAAAGATTGATTATGATAACAAGAAAGTTTTATCTATAATAATTCCAGGTGAAAATAGAGGCTGGTTTTCTAAAACTGAAGATATAGAAATAAATTGGGAGAGTATTGTAAAGCTTGGCGTTGATGTTATTATAGTTGATTCTAAAGAACTTCAGCTTAATATTAATGAATGTGATAGTTAATGTGGTATAATTAAATAAAAGTATGTATAATAAATATAAATAGCATATTTATATTAAGAAAGGTAGGATAAAATATGAAATGCCCTTTTTGTTCGTATGAAGAAAGTAAGGTAATAGATTCTAGATCAACTGATGATAATACTACAATTAGAAGAAGAAGAGAATGTTTAAAATGTGGTAAAAGGTATACTACTTATGAAAAAATTGAGGATATTCCAATATTAGTTATAAAAAAAGATAGTACAAGAGAAAATTTCAATAAAGAAAAAATTATAAATGGTCTTATTATAGCATGCCAAAAAAGACCTGTTTCAAGAAATCAAATAGAAAAGATAGCTTCTGATATAGAAAAGAAAATATCTAATAAAATGATAACTGAAATTCCAAGTAATGATATTGGCGAAATGGTAATGGATAGTTTAAAAGAAATAGATGAAATTTCTTATGTTAGATTTGCATCTGTATATAGACAATTTAAAGATATAAATACTTTTCTTGAAGAAATAAAAGGACTGGTAAACAAATAAGTTTTTATAATTGGAGGAAAAATGAAAAAAGTAAAAGCTAATGAAATACCTATGCAGGAAGATTTTCTTGTTTTTGATAAAAAAAATTATAAAGCTATATTTTCTACTGCAGTTAATGGTAGAAATTTTAATAGGCATACAGAAGATGGAGTATCAGAACTTGAAAAATTAAAAGATGAATTTGATCTTGATGGACTTATATATATAAGACAAACTCATTCTGATAATGTTTTTACTTATCATAAAGGTGAGGATGAAGCTGTATTTAGGGAAAAAGAAGGAGATGCTATAATAACTTCACAAAAAAATATAGCTGTAGGAGTGTTTACGGCAGATTGTACTCCAGTATTACTTGTAGATAAAACAAGGAATGTAGTTGCAGCTGTACATAGTGGCTGGAAGGGAACATACAAATCAATAACTTTAAAAACTATAAAGAAAATGATTTCTGAATTTTCATGTAAAGTGCAAGATATAGAGGTTTTTATAGGACCTCATATAAAAAAATGTTGTTATGAAGTTTCGGAAGAATTAAAAGAAAAGTTTATTAAAGAAAAGAACAATATTTTAGAAAGTGAACTTTTTAATGGAAGAAATTTGTCTATGGAAGCATGTATATTAAGTGATTTAAAAAAGTGCAATATAGATGATAAAAATATTACTATATTAGATGAATGCACTTATTGTTCAAAAGGTATTAAGCTTCATTCTTATAGAAGAACAAATGGTGATTATGGAAGATTATTTTCATTTATATTTACTAGATAAAATAGCTAGCGTGTGTAAGCACGCTTATTTTTGTGGCTTTTGAATAAAAATACATATAAATAGGTATAATATAAAAAATTAAAGAATTTCACTTGAAATAAACTTGAATGTACGATAGCATAATAGTATACGTGGAATTTTGTATATTTATAAAAATTTTTAACATAAATCTTGGAGGGAAAAATGGGTAAACCAATAGTTGCGATAGTAGGTAGACCTAACGTTGGAAAGTCTACCTTATTTAATAAATTAGTAGGAAGAAGAGTATCTATAGTTCAAGATACTCCAGGTGTAACAAGAGATAGAGTTTATGCGGAAGCTGAATGGCTTAACTATAATTTCACATTGATAGATACTGGTGGTATAGAACCAGAAAGAGAAGATATTATAGTAAAGCAAATGAGAAGGCAAGCTAATATTGCTATAGAAACTGCAGATGTTATTATATTTATAGTTGATGGAAAAGAAGGTCTTACAGCTGCCGATGAAGAAGTGGCTAATATGCTTAGAAAATCTAAAAAGCCTATAGTATTAGTAGTAAATAAAATAGATAATTTAAAAGATGAAGATAATGCTTGGGAATTTTATAATTTAGGTCTTGGAGATCCTGTTACAATATCAGGTCAACAAGCACTAGGGCTTGGAGATATGCTTGATGAAGTGGTAAAGCATTTTGACGAATCAGCTAAAGATCAAGAAGATGAAGATATTGTTCATATAGCACTTCTTGGAAAACCTAATGTAGGGAAATCATCTCTTGTAAATAGACTTTTAGGAGAAGAAAGAGTTATAGTATCTAACGTTCCAGGAACAACAAGAGATGCCATTGATAGTTATTTAGAAAATGAACTTGGAAAGTTTGTTATTATAGATACAGCAGGTATTAGAAGAAAAAGCAAAGTTAAAGAGGAAATAGAAAGATACAGTGTTATTAGATCATTATCTGCTATTGAAAGGGCTGATGTATGTATTCTTATGATTGATGCTACAGAAGGAATTACAGAACAAGATGAAAAAATAATTGGATATGCTCATGAAATGAGAAAGGCAATAATGGTTATAGTAAATAAATGGGATCTTGTGGAAAAGGATGATAAAACTTTAGATAAATTTAAAGCTGATATTCAAAATAACTTGAAGTTTTTATCATATGCAGAATATTTATTTATATCTGCACTTACAGGACAAAGAACTCATAAGGTTTTAGAACTTGCAAAGAAATGCTATGATAATTATTCTAAGAGAGTGGGTACTGGGGTATTAAATGATGTTGTTAATAAAGCTGTATTAATGAAAGAACCACCACTTGTTGGGCTTAAGAGAATGAAAATATTTTATGCAACTCAGGTTGCTACAAAGCCACCTAAGTTTGTATTCTTTGTTAATGACATGACTGCAAGACATTTTTCATATGAAAGATATTTAGAAAATCAGTTAAGAGATAGTTTTGATTTTAAGGGAACAGGTATAGAAATTGAGTATAGAGAGAGGAAGGATAATTAATGAGTAAAGTTGCTTTTGTCGGGGGAGGAAGCTTTGGAACTGCCCTTTCTGTTCTTTTAAGCAATAAAGGAAATAAAGTTACTATTTATGATAGAGATGAAGAAGTAGTAAAAGATATAAATAATAATAAAAATAACAAAAAGTATTTTGAAGATGGAATAAATATTCCTGAAAGTATTGTAGCAACAAATTCTTTAGAAGAAGCTGTGAAAAATAGTGAATACGTTGTTCTTGCTGTACCTTCACATGTTATAAGGACAATGGCTAGGGCTATTAAACCATTTATTTCAAAAAATGCTATAGTTATTTCAATTGCAAAAGGAATTGAAGAAGGTACAAATAAAAGATTATCAGTAGTAATAGAAGAAGAACTTCATAATGATGTGGTGATTTTGTCAGGACCAAGTCATGCAGAAGAAGTAGCCAAGGGACTTCCAACTACAATAGTTGTAGCTTCAAAAAACATGAAAGCTGCAGAAGATGTTCAGGATCTTTTTATGACTGAAAATTTTAGAGTATATGTAAATAGTGATATTATTGGTGTGGAAATAGGAGGAGCAGTAAAAAATATTATTGCCTTAGCAGCAGGAATATGTGATGGAATGGGTTATGGTGATAATACAAAAGCTGCCCTTATGACTAGAGGCATGAAAGAAATTTCAAGGGCTGTAGTTTCGCTTGGAGGTAAGGAACAAACTTTTTATGGATTAACAGGAATAGGAGATTTAATTGTTACATGTACTTCAATGCATTCAAGAAATAGGAGAGCAGGAATTCTTATTGGTAAAGGAAAAACATTAAATGAAGCAATAAAAGAAATAGGAATGGTTGTTGAAGGTGCAAAGGCATGTAAAGCCTTTTATGATTTAAAAGAAAAAAAAGGCATATCTATGCCTATAACAGATGCTTTATATAAGGCTTTATATGAATCTAAGAATCCACTTGAAGCTGTTAAAGAACTTATGGGAAGAGATAAAAAATATGAATAATTAAATTAAAAATACTTTATTTTATACAAAATAAAGTATTTATTTTTGTACTTTGGAATATATATATACAGAGATAAAAAAGATTCAAGGAGGATATAACTTGGACAATTTCAGTATATATAAGGATATATCAGAAAGAACCCAAGGGGACATATATTTAGGTGTTGTAGGACCTGTAAGAACAGGAAAATCAACTTTTATAAAAAAATTTATGGACCTTATGGTTATACCAAAGATTGATAATGAATATAAAAAAGAAAGGGCAAAGGATGAGCTTCCCCAAAGTGCCTCTGGAAAGGGTATACACACAACAGAACCTAAATTTGTGCCTAATGAAGCAGTAGAAATAAGCTTTAATGAAGATATAAATTTAAGAGTGAGACTTGTGGATTGTGTAGGATATATAGTAAAGGATGCATTGGGGTATATGGAAGGCGAAAATCAAAAAATGGTAAATACTCCATGGTTTGATTATGAAATACCTTTTGAGGATGCAGCAGAAATAGGAACAAAAAAAGTAATTACAGATCATTCAACAATAGGTCTTGTAATAACAACAGATGGAAGTATAACAGATATAGATAGAGCTTCTTATGTTGAAGCAGAAGAGAGAGTAATAGGTGAACTTCGAGAATTAAATAAACCATTTATTATTATACTAAATACAAAAAATCCAAATTCAGCAGAAACAAAAAATTTGAAAAAGACTATGGAAGAAAAGTATAATACAGCAGTTCAAATTATGGATATATATAATATGAATGAAGAGGACATAGAAAATATATTTGAACATGTACTTAAAGAATTTCCTATAAAAGAAATTAATATAGATATTCCTGAATGGTTAGAAAAACTTGATGTTAACCATTGGTTAAAGAAGGAATTTTTCAACATAATCAAAGACATGAGTACTGACATATCAAAGGTTAAAGATATTACATTATCCTTAAGAAAGTCTGATGAAAATGAGTATTTAGGTTATTCAAAGCTTATGGAAATGAACCTTGGTAAGGGAATTGGAAGAATAAATCTTAAACCAGAGGATGGTGTTTTTTACAAAGTACTTAGTGAAATATGTAATTTAAATGTTACTTCGGAAAGTGAACTTTTATCCATAATAAAAGAATTAAATTATGCAAAAAAAGAGTATGATAAAGTTAAAGATGCATTAAATGAAGTAAGAGAAACTGGATATGGACTTGTGGCACCAGAACTTAGTGAGATGAAGTTTGAAGAACCAGAAATAGTAAGACAGGGAAATAAATTTGGAGTTAAGCTAAAGGCAAGTGCCCCTTCTCTTCATTTAATAAAGGCAGATATAAAAACAGAAATAAGTCCTATTATGGGATCAGAGAAAGAATCAGAAGAACTTGTTAAAGCACTGCTTGAACAATTTGATTCAGATCCTGTAAGTCTTTGGCAAAGCAATATGTTTGGTAAATCTTTAGAAGTTCTTGTTAAGGAAGGGTTACAAAATAAATTATATAAAATGCCTGAAGATGTGCAGGTGAAGATTCAAAAAACACTTCAGAAAATTATAAATGAGGGCAATGGTGGCCTTATTTGTATAATATTATAGGACTGCTTTAAAAGCAGTTCTTAATATATTGTAAACATAAAGTCTACAAGCTGCATATGTAGTATAATTAAAACTATAAAGAAAATTAATTATACATATAGGAGGATTTGCTATGATAAAGTTAAAAGATAGAAAAACTAAATTTAAAATAGTTTTTTTTATATCATTTATTCCCTACATATGGATTTTATTAAGGGCATTATATTATAGCATATTTGGTTATAAAAAGTTTACTTGGGTTTTATCATATTATGTAGGAACAGATTATGGCATTGAAGCATTTAAAAATTCAATAATATTAGATGGATTTGCTTTATGTATATGTGGCATTATTCCTATATGTGTAATTTATCAAATAGTATATATTTTTTTTATTATGAAAAAAAGGGGCTGTGAAATAACCCCAAAATGAAAAAAGAGGATTTTTGCTCATGTAAATGAGTAAAAGTCCTCTTTTTGTGATAAAATTTTTTTGCTATGAAAAATATAATCACAACTTATTCTAAACCCAAACAAGGTGTTTTGCCAATATTTATTTCGGATTTTCTTGATATTTGTGATCCTGTTTTATCATT
>JAAYQS010000115.1 GCA_012519155.1 Clostridiales bacterium | reverse complement strand
ATAAGGTTATATTATAAATAAAAATTAGGAGAAGATAATGATGGGTAAAGCTAAAAATTATTATAGTGATAATATAAAAAAATGTAATGAAGAATTAGAACAATTAAATAAGGTAATAAATATTGTTGGCTGGCTCAGGCTATTAGTAGTTATTGTAATACTAGCATTAGCATACTATTTATATAGAAAGTTTGGTATATTTTATTCCATTTTAAGCATTGTTTTAGGAACTGCAGTATTTATGGCAATGGCTAGTTATCATAATAAAAAAATCACTAAAAGAGATAAAATTTTAATTGAAATTGAGTTTAATGAAAAGGGATTAAAAAGAATAAATGGTGAATATAAAGAATTTGAAGATATAGGTGATGATTTAATAGATGAAAATCATCCTTTTGGAAATGATATTGATATTTTTGGAAAAAACTCTTTGTTTCAAATGATAAATACAACAAGAACAAAATCAGGTAGGGAAAAGTTAGGAAAAATTCTAAGCTTAGATAAATTACCTACAAAGGAAGAAATTATAAAAAGACAGGAAGCTGTTAAAGAACTTGGACAAAAGGTTGATTGGAGAAAAAAATTATATGTTAATGCTACTTTTAAAAAGAAAAAAAGTGGTGAACTTAAAGAATTACTAGAATGGTGTAATAGTGAAAGCAAAAATACCATGCCAAAGGTAGTTGTGGCATGTTTCTTTATTTTAATAACTTTGATAATGATTTTTCTATGTATTAGTGGTGTATTTCCAATTAGCTATTTAATATTAGATTTAATGGTTAATTTTGTTATTATTAAATTTCTTACTAGGGATAAAAATGAAGCAATATATTTATTCCAAGAAGCTAAGTACGATGTTAAAGCATATTCAAATATTTTAATTGCAATTGAAGATGAAGAATTTAAATGTGAATATTTAAAAAATTGTAAGAAGAAATTAAATAATGAAGAAGGTAATAGTTGTAAGGAAGCTATGAAAAAATTATCTAATCTTTTAGATTGGATAGGGGATTCTGCTGGAAATGCATATTTCTTTATATTTAATGTGCTTTTGTTTGCAGATGTATTTATATTATATAATTTAAATAATTGGAAAAAGAATTTTGGAGATAAATTACCTAAATGGCTTGATGTAATGGGAGAATTTGAGGCTGTTTCAAGTATTTCTAATTTATCTTTTGATAATGACGAATGGAATTTTGCAGAAATTAGTGAGGTTAGTGAAGTTAAAGCTTTATGTATGGCTCATCCATTAATTGGAGAAAGAGCTGTAGCAAATTCTTATGATTTAGAATATCCTAAAAAGATAACATTAATAACTGGATCAAATATGTCTGGTAAAAGTACATTCTTACGTACAGTTGGAGTTAATTTAGTTCTTGCATATATTGGAGCACCATCAAGAGCAAAAAAATTTAAATGTAGTATTATGGATATATATACATGCATGAGAACTAAAGACAATTTAGAAGAAAGTATATCATCTTTTTATGCTGAAATTTTAAGAATAAAATTAATTATAGAAGCATGTAGAAGTGGAAAAAGAGTATTTTTTCTATTAGATGAAATATTTAAAGGAACAAATTCAAGAGATAGACATATAGGTGCAACTGTTTTAATAAAACAATTATCTGAAAATGGTGCTATTGGTCTTTTATCAACTCATGATTTAGAATTATGTGATTTAGAGAAAGAAATGGATGAAATTCAAAATTATAATTTTAGAGAATACTATGAAGACAACAAAATTAAATTTGATTATAAGTTAAGAAAAGGCAGAAGTACTACACAAAATGCAGTGTACTTAATGAAACTTGCAGGAATTGAAATTAATGATTAAATAGCGCATTTGTAAAATAAATGACATATTGTTATGATATTATATGTATATAGTAATCGTAAAAAAGAATTTTTATGCAAATAATAAAGAAAAGGGGGAGCTTATGAACATAGCATTTTTTCTAACACCAAAAAATGAAGTAGTGTGCGAATATACTGATGCAACAATGAGGCAAGTAATGGAAAAAATGGAATATCATGGTTATACTGCTATTCCATTAATTAATAAGTTAGGAAAGTATGTGGGAACATTAACAGAGGGAGATTTACTTTGGAAACTTAAAAATACTCCAAACCTTAATTTTTTAAACACTGAATCTGTTAAGGTAAAAGATATTCCAAGAAAATTCAAACATAAATGTGTTACTATAAGTGAGGATATTGAAAGTCTTATAAAGCTTGCAATAAGCCAAAACTTTGTACCTGTGGTAGATGATGATGGAATTTTTATAGGAATAATTAAGCGTAGTGATATAATTGATTATTGTTTTACACAGTTGAACAAATTAAATCAAAAGATAAACCAAATGCAAGAATAATTTTATATATTAAAAAATGTGGTTCATGATTATTTTTTAATTATGAACCACATTTTTGTTTTAAATTTTTTCTATCTTTAGCATATTAGTACAACCAGTTTGAGTTGTAGGCATTCCTGCTGCTACTATAATTGATTCATCTTTCTTTGCAAGGTTTAGATCTAGAACAACTTTCCTTGCTTCATTTATTATTTCGTCAGTTGTATTAAACATTGAACATCTAATAGGGAAAACGCCAAAATTAAGTGATAAACTTCTTCTTACTTCTTCAAAAGGTGTTATTGCTACAATTGGTGCTTTTGGATGATATTTTGCAATAAGAGTTGCTGTTGATCCACTTTTTGTGGCTGCTACTATGGCTTTTGTATTTAGAACAAAAGAAGTTCTGCATGCAGAATAACTTATTGCAGCAGCAGTTGAGTCTAAGTTAGGATCTAAAATGGCATTATGTAAGTGACTGTATTCTAAGTTGCTTTCGGCTTCTTGAGCTATTTTAGCCATTGTTTTTGCAGCTTCAATTGGAAAGTTTCCAGAAGCACTTTCACCAGAAAGCATTATAGCATCAGTACCATCAAAAATAGCATTACATATATCAGAAGCTTCAGCTCTTGTTGGCATTGAATTTCTAATCATAGAGTCAAGCATTTGAGTTGCAGTAATAACAACTTTACCACAATCATTACATTTTTTTATTATTTTCTTTTGAATAATAGGTACCTTTTCAATTGGAATTTCAACACCCATATCACCTCTTGCAACCATTATGCCATCAGTAACTTCAAGTATAGAATCTATATTGTCTACACCTTCTTGACTTTCAATTTTTGCAATTACTTGTATATGATCATTATTTTCTTCTTTTAATATTTTTTTAACTTCAAGTATATCACTAGCTTTTCTTATAAATGATGCAGCTATAAAGTCAACACCCATTTTGCATCCAAATCGAATGTCATCAATATCTTTTTCTGTTACAGAAGGAAGTTTTATACTTACACCTGGGACATTTACACCTTTATGATTTTTAATTGTACCACCAACTTTAACAATACATTTTATTTCTTTTCCTATAATATTTACAACTTGAAATTTTAAAAGACCATCATCAACTAAAATAGTTCCTCCTATTTGTACATCTTTATATAAAACATCGTATGTAATAGAGCATCTACTACTATCTCCTAAAATTTCTTCACCACATATAAAAGAAAATTCTTGACCTTTTTCAAGTACAACACCATCATTTATAAAATTATGAGTTCTGATTTTAGGACCTTTAATGTCTAAAATTATTGCAGTTGATGAATTTTTTTCTTTACGCAATCTTTTTATTAAATCAATTTTTTCCTTATGAGTTTCATGAGTTCCATGAGAAAAATTTAATCTAGCAGCACTCATTCCAATATCAATAAATTTGCTTAAGACTTTTTCATTGTCACTAGCAGGACCAATTGTAAATATCATTTTTGTTTTTTGCATTACTACATCCCCTTTACCAAAGTTATTATATTTTTTATTGTTTGTTATATATATCTTTAATATTCTTTATAATTAAAGATTATTTATAATAAAACAATAAAGTATGTGTTATACTTTATTTATAGTATCATATAATATTTAGACATAATAAGGAAGTGGAAACATGAAAAATTTACAAAATATTAAGGCAAAGTTAGTATTTGACTATTTCAAGGAAATTTCTAGTATACCTAGAGGTTCTGGAAATGAAAAACAAATAAGTGATTATTTAAAGGGATTTGCAGAAAAACTAAATCTTGAAGTTATTCAAGATGATGCATTAAATATAATAATAAAAAAGCCTGCATCTAAAGGATATGAAAATGCCCCTACAGTAATTATCCAAGGACATATGGATATGGTATGTGAAAAAAATAATAATAAAGTTCATGATTTTACTAAAGACGGTTTAGAATTGATTGTAAAAGATGATTATATATATGCAAATGAAACAACTCTTGGAGCAGATGATGGAATTGCAGTGGCATATGCTATGGCTATACTTGCTGATGATAGTATAAAACATCCTAATTTAGAAATTCTATTAACTACAGATGAAGAAACTGGTATGACTGGTGCTATGGCAGTAAGTAAGGATAATATAAAAGGAAAAATATTATTAAATATTGATACAGAAGATGAGGGATATCTTCTAGTAAGTTGTGCTGGTGGTATTAGAACTAAATCAATTATAAAGCTTGAAAAAGAGCCATTAAAAAGTAATGTAAGTTTATTTGAAATATCAATAAAAGGTTTAAAGGGTGGTCATTCAGGTTGTGATATAGAAAAGGAAAGAGGAAATGCTAATAAGATATTAGGAAGGGTACTTAAAGGAATATCAGAAAATTTATCTTTTGATTTAATAGAAATTGGTGGCGGCTCAAAAAATAATGCCATTCCAAGAGAAAGCCATGCAATAATTGCTACAAATGAAGTTTGCAAATTAAAAGAAAGTATTTTAATATTTAATGAAATTATGAAGAATGAATTAAAGGTTTCTGATAGCTTAGTTTCTGTAAATGTCAATGAATATAATAAGGAACCTAAATTAAAAATTTCTGATAAGCGCAAGAAAGACATAATAAATTTATTATTTTTATATCCTAATGGTATAAATTCTATGAGTACTAATATAGATAATTTAGTTGAAAGTTCTACTAACTTGGGGATAATAAAAATGACAGACGATTATATTGAATTTGATAGTGCTGTTAGAAGTTCTACTCGTTCAAGGTTAGATGATATAGTTTCCAAAATTGAACTTTTAACAAATTTATGTAATGCACAATTTGAAAAAAATGATCCATACCCTGCATGGGAATATAAACAGGAATCAAAAGTTAGAGAAATATGTAAATCTGTATATAAAGAAATGTATGGAGAAGATATAAAAGTTTATGCAATTCATGCTGGAGTTGAATGTGGGTTATTTGAAGAAAGAATTGGAGATTTAGATATGGTAAGTTTTGGACCTGATATTATAGATGCTCATACTCCAAATGAACATTTGTCAATATCTTCAACAGAGAGAGTTTATGAGTATTTACTAAAAGTATTAGAAAATATAAAGTAAGTTATTGTTGCAGCACTATTATAAATAATCAATTTAAGAAGGTGTTACTGCCTTTTTGTAGAATATATAATTATGTAATTTTTATTAAATGAGGTGTTTATTGTGCTGCAAACTGATTTTTCTTATGGTGATTATAAATTTAAAAGTATTAGAAGTTCTGATGTGGAAAGAGTAGTAAACTGGATAAGAGATAATATTGATGAGAAAGAATCATACTATTCATTAGATAGTGATATTTTTTATAGAAGATTTTTAGAATATTATATTTCAGAAAATGAATGCTTTATGGAAATATATAAGAATAATCAATTGGTGGCTGTTTTTAAGGGTAGATTAGAAAAAATGAACCATAAAGAACTTGTTATTTGGTTTTTTGTTATGGATAAATTAAAAAGAAATGAAGGAATAGGAACATCTATAATAGATTTAATTATTAAATATTTTAAAGAAGTTCATAATATAGATGATATTTTAGTTGGAGTTGTTCAAAATAACATGGAAGGTATTTCTTTTTGGAATAGTATGGGATTTGATGTATCTAGAATATCAAGAAACTTTTTTGATGGATATGAAGAAAAGGATAGAAATTTAGTAATAATGAAAAAATAAAAGTGTTATTCAAGGAAAACTTGAGTAACATTTTTTTGAAAATATTTACATAATGAATGTACACTCCGAATAAATAATATATATATAATATGAATTTATTTGGAGGTTTTTCTAGTGAGATATACAAGATATAATATAAATAAAAAAGGTAAAGAAAATTTTTTCTTATGGATTATCTTTATTTTATTATTAGCTACTATTTTAGGAATTGGAATATATAAAATATTTATAGGTAATAATACAAAAGAAAAGTTGTCAGAAGAATTAAATATATCGAATGAAGAAAATTATGAATTATTTATAATTCAATGTGGTGTATATCAAAATAAAGATAATGCAGATTTACTAATTAAGGATTTAAGTAATGATTTTAATCCATTTATAGTTGAGGAAGATGGAAAATTTAAAGTTATTGCTGGTATTTATGAGAAAAATATTATAAGTCAAATAGAACAAATACTTAATTCAAGAAATGTGAATAATTTTACAATTAAGTGCAATTTAACTTCTAGTAATAACAATGATAAAATTAAAAAAAATTTAATTTCAGGATACATGCAGATAATAAATAAATTAGTTCAAGATGAAAATGTAAAAGCAATTGATACAACTAAATATAAAGAATGGGCAAGTAGTAGCATATTAAATGATTATAATGGAAATAATAATGATATAAATAGATTAAAAGAAATGATAAATAATATGCCTAAGGAATACACAAAAAATGATATATACAAAGATAGTTTAGTTATATATAATGTGATAATTAATTGTCGAGAAAATTAAAATAATATCTTGTATTTCTTAAATTTAAATTAAAAATTATTTTCTTAATTAAACATACTTGTTT
>JAAYQS010000114.1 GCA_012519155.1 Clostridiales bacterium | reverse complement strand
CTGATTGAATATTTGATCTTTCAGCTTTTGCTTGGTATCCTGCTATTCTTGGAACTAATACTGCTCCTAATATAGCTAATATTGCTATAACTGCAATAAGCTCAATTAGTGTAAAACCTTTCTTTGTTTTTTTAATTTTTTTCATAATAATTCCTCCTTAATATTTTATATAAATTTTAAATTTAAACTAAATTATTATGTTATAAAACAAATCTTACTTATGGCTGCCACAGTGTCATAAGAATCAAACATTGGTATTATTACTGCAATTATTATGAATCCTACAACTACGGCTAATAACATTATTATAATAGGTTCAATCATTGTAGTCATTTGTGCTGTAGCTGTGTCCGCTTCTTTGTCATAGAAGGCTGCAGTTTTTCCCAACACATCATCTAAGGTACCTGATTCTTCTCCAATTTTTATCATTTGAATCAACATGGTTGAAAAAATCTCTTTTGACTTTAGTGAGGCGCTTATAGAAATTCCTTTTTTTACATCCTCAACAGATTGTGCTAATATAGACTCTAAATACTTATTCTCCAATATCCTTGATGCAATGGTCATACTTTCTATAACGGGTAAGCCGCTATTTAGAAGCATACCAAAGGTTCTAGCAAACTTAGCTTGGGCAATTTTAAGTGTCAATTTCCCAAACACAGGTATTTTTAATTTAAATTTATCTACTTCAATACTTTTTTCATTCTTTTTTCTTATATTAATAACTACAATCAATGCTACTACAACAAATAAAATTATGTACCAATAGTTCCTCATAAAGTTACTCATTCCCAAAAGTATCTTTGTAGGTAAAGGTAACTTTTCAGGGTCGTCCATCATTGTTCCAAGAAGTTTTGGAAGAACAAAGACTATCAAAAGATTCACTACTATAACCGCCACTATTGCAATAATTATAGGATAGGTCATAGCTTGTTTTACCTTTTGAACCTGCTCATACTCCTTATCATAATAGTCTGCCATTCTTACCATTATCTCATCCAAGCTACCACTAGCTTCTCCAACAGCAACCATATTAATAAGCATCTCTGGAAAGACACTTTGATTTTTCATAGAGGCTGATAAACTTCTACCTTTTTGCACATCATCATATACCATAGTAACCGCCTCAGCCAATTTCTTATTTTCTGTCTCATCCTTGAGTATTTCCAGAGCTTTTACAATATTCATACCTGATACAAGAATATAGGAAAACTTTCTACAAAATATCGCTATATCCTTGGTTTTCACGGAGGCAAACTTTCCTAAATCGATATTTCCCTTACCCTCTTCTTTTATCATTAGCGGATAACAATTCATAGCCCTTAAAGCTGTTCTAACTGCATTTTCATCTACCGCATCTATCTTTCCCTTTTTAATTTCACCATTAAGAAGTTTAGCTTCATATTGAAAAATTGGCATCTATTCACCCCCTACTCCTTTACAGAAGCTGTTCGAATAAGTTCATCTATAGTAGTCTTTCCACTAAGCACAAGGTTTTCACAACCTTTTCTTATTGTT
>JAAYQS010000113.1 GCA_012519155.1 Clostridiales bacterium | reverse complement strand
TCTTTTATTTTTTATAAAAAAATAAACCCAAGAAATTCTTGGATTTACTTAAAATTTATACCATAATCAAAATTATACCCACGTGCGAAAAGAATAAAATATTTTATTCTTAAAATTATTAAATTACTTTTACCCCAAAAAGTAATTATTACCCTTCGACATTTTTGATTTTATCTTACTAAGTAATCTTTTTCAATAGGATAAATACAGTTTTTACAGCTCTTTAACAATTGTTTTTAATTTGTTAACATTTGTAATTATTTACTTCATTAAATATGATCTCAATTGGTTTCTTCATTAAACTTTTTTATCCTTTGTAACTTTTAGCTTTGGTTAATTATTTCCTTAGGAAATTGGCTTTAAGCAAAGCGCAAAAAACACTTATTTATTAATTCTTAATTTTTTTAAGAATATTAAATAAAAAACATATAATATTATTATAGCTGCTAGAAAAAATACAAAATACTTTTTAATAAATATAAATATTTTTCCTACAACCTTAATGTGAAAAATAACTTTTCCTACAATCATATCTTCAGTTACTTGCCTGTTATCTTCAACATTATTTGCATCACCTTTTGTGGTAATTACTTTTTTATTGTCTATATTATTAATTTTTACAATTCTATGTGTAACAGTTACATTTTTATTATCTAAAAAATATGTTATTACATCTCCTGTATTTAGTTTATCAAAATTGGTGTTTTTAACTATAACAAGGGAGCCTTTTTCTATATAAGGTTCCATACTTTCACTTGAAACATTTAAAAAACTATATCCAAATACTGAAGGAGGGTGCCCCTTATTAATAAAGGTACACCCTACAATCAATATAAGAAATAGTATAACTATATAATAAAATATATTTAATACTTTTTTCATATACAATTTTCCTTCTAAAATTAATTACTTACTTAAATTATTAAGCATTTTTTTAACATCATCTGATAAGCCACTCCAAGATTGTTCATAAGTTCCTGCCTTAGAAAATACTGCATCAGCTCTTACAACTGCTTTTAGTGTTTCCTTATTATACTTATCTTTTTGATTTTCAGGAACATTAAATTTAACACTTTCAATTATGTTTTTTGTGCTTTCACCTGGATTAACAACAGATGTATAGTAATAATATCCGTCTTTTCCATCATACCAAGAATCTGCTTGTGTAGGATCAGTAGTCACATTAACATATTCAAATTTTAAAAGACTAATATCTCCTCCATAAAAATTACCATTAGCATCTTCCCATCTTGGTTCAACAGCAACTCTTATAAGTGTTGGAAAAGTATCTGTATTTTTTACATTTGCAATTTTATCAACTTGCTCACCTGTCCATTTATCTTTATCTTTCCATTCAGGTTCTTGAACACTTATATTAATATTACCTATTGTAAATTGGTTTTTAACATCATCTTTTGCAGTAAAGAATGCAAGTGTACCACAGGTAAGAGTTACTAAGGCTAAAAGTGCTAAAATCACTGCTATCTTTTTCTTATTTTTCATATTTCTCTACCTCCACTATTTCTCTACATACTTTAGTGTATTTGTAACTTCTGAATCTGCTTGGAACTCATCTGAATCTCTCTTTTCATTATGAAGAGTAATATTTTCAGGATGTGTTACTGTCATTAAATTAAATGTCAAGTTTTTACTATCTTTCTTGTTTCCATTTATATCAGTACCCTTTTCAATATCAATACCTTTATAAGTGAAATTCATAGGAATAGTTTCAGTTACAGTATAATTAACATCAAAATCTAAAACATCAGAAATTTCAACTTTATCTTTGTCTTTTATATACATTGAAGTTTCAAATCCATTATCACCTTTTACAGTAACATAGAATTCTTTAGAAGTATCTGATGGGCAATCCATATTAATATATACTCTAGGATATACACGTAATTTTGCATCATCTTTATTTATGAATTTTTCAGTTCCATCTGATTCTTTTTGATATAATTTAACAGTATTAATTACATTCTTTTTGCAATTATCTGGCACAATCCATTCATTGCTTAATATATCTATCGACTCACCAGCATCAAGTGCAAAATTAGTATGATTAAACTCAGCGCCATCTTTTGTAAATGTCCAATCAGTTACATCCTTAAAGTCTTTCATATCTGGATTTTGAAGTAAATCTTTAATGAATAAATTTTCAACTTTAACTTCAGTATTGTTTTTAATTGTGTAAGTAAATTGTACCTTATCTCCTGGATATACTCTAACCTTTAATGGATCAATTGAATCTTTATTTTTATCGTATATAACATTTCCATCTCTTGTTATTTTATATACATCCTTAGAAATTGACACATTACTATCAACTATAGGAGTTTCTATTTTTGCCTTGTCAGTTGGATTTTTTTCATATCCTTCCCCTTGAGTAACAACTTCATTTGCCTTTATTTCTGGAGTATTTGAAGTATATGATAATAATAAATCATCTGATACAACTATTTTTTCATTTGGTTGAAGTTCTGATAATATATCTTTCAAAGTATCAATTGTTCCTGCAACTTTCAAAGAACCATCAGAAGCATATTTTGTAATTTTAAAGCTCTTTGAATCATTAACAATAGATCCATATTTAGTAACATTATTTTGAGTAATAACAACATCTAAATCTTTATCTGTTATAGTAAC
>JAAYQS010000112.1 GCA_012519155.1 Clostridiales bacterium | reverse complement strand
ATGTCAATATTTTTCTAAAATATTTATTTTTTATATTTAATTGTTTATTATTACATGTAATCTTTTTGTAACAAAAATAACTATTTCTTTCTATTTACAATAATCTGATATATAATTAGTATGTTGTATTTTAAAATAAAGGATGATACAAAAATGGATAAAACAACAAAAGAAAATAATTTAAAATCATTAAATACAAAACATAATCATATACACAAGAATACAAAAGCTGTTTTAAACAGAATAGCTCGTGCTTCAGGACATTTACAATCTGTAAAAAATATGATTGAAGATGGGCGTGACTGCAGTGAAGTATTAATTCAACTTGCAGCTGTTATTTCTGCCCTTAATAATACTGGAAAAATAATATTAAAAGATCATATAGAACATTGCATTGTTCATGCAATTGAATCAGGAGATAATGAATCAATAAAAGAATTTGAAAAGGCTATAGATATATTTTTATAAAACAATAGTCCTTGTGCATATACTATTTGCAATAGATTTATCATGAGTTGCTAAAATTATTGTTTTCCCTATGTTATTTAAATTTGTTATTAAATTTTGTACAAAATCGCAGGAATTATCATCAAGATCATTAAAAGGTTCATCAAAAATAATAACAGATGGATTTAAGGATATTACTGCTGCAATAGATACTTTTCTTTTTTCTCCACCACTTAGATGATATGGAGCCCTATCTTTTAAATGTTCTATTTTTAAAAGTTTTAAACAATCATCAGTTCTTTTTTTAACTTCCTTTTCTGAAAGTTCCATTTGTCTTGGACCAAAAGCTATTTCATCATATACATTTCCATTAAAAAGCATGCTGTCTGGATTTTGAAAAACAAATCCCACTTCTTTATGAAATTTTTTAGAGAATACCTGATTTTTCATAGTTTTTTCATTAATAATTTCATTATTAAATGTATATGTTCCCTTACTTGGATATAATATTCCACTTATTATTTTAAAAAGAGTGGATTTTCCAGAGCCATTGGGACCACTAACATATAAGGATTCTCCTTTATTAATTTTCATATTTATATCCTTAAAAACTTCTACTCCATCATAAGAATAAGATATATCTTTTAAATCAATCATAAAATAACCTCCATATATATAAATATAGCAACAATAAAAAATAAATAAAATAAAGATATTAATAAATATTTTTTAATTATTCCTTTTCCTTTTATTTTATATTCACCTGTAAAACCTCTACATATCATAGCCTCATACATTTCCTGTGACATTTCCTTTGATTTTATAAAAGTAACTCCTAAAATTCCAGATAATGACTGTTCTTTTCTCTTATTTACTCCTACAGATCTTAATTTTAATGCATTTAATATATCAAGGCTTAAATTGCCCAATAAAACAATATATTTTAATGTAATATCTAAAATAAGTATAAATAAATCAGGACATTTAAAATGTTTTAAAGCTGATGTTATTGCATTAAAAGAATATTTGCATGATATACTTGAAACTGCTGTTGAAATACAAAATACCTTAACATTTATTAATATAAAATTGTAATATGACTTGTATATAATAATTGATGGTATAAGTATAACTATTGAAAAAAGAACTGCGGTAAAAGATACTTTAAAGGTTTTTATTATATCATTTCCATCCATAAAAGCTATTTTAATTAAAATTACAGCAATAATAGTATAAGAAAAATATATGTTTTTAGAAATACTTAATAAAATTATTGTAATAAATGATAAAATCATTTCATAAAAAGCTTTATTATAATCTGATTTTTTTTGTTGTGACTGCCTTTAATTTTAGAAAGCACCTTAAAAATACTTAAGATGCTTTTATTTATGTAACTGTCCTTGTCATAATTAGTTTCATACTCTTCATTTTTTAACCATAATGGCATATTATCTTTTTCTTTTAACTTATCCATTATTAATATCCCTTTTTAATGAACCTATTATTTTAAATATTATAATTAGTATAGTAGTCCCTATTATAGCCGCCAATATATATCCAAAAACTGGCGGAATTGAACCTACCACATAATCTGGCATTAAAGTATTAAAATTAAATCCATTTTCCATACCACTTGGAACAAATCCTAATGCAGTACCTGATTCTGATACCTTTGATATTTCATCAATTCCCCATTCTCCCCAAGCTGTTCCTTCACTTAAAAGTCCTAATGGTGTAAGGAGAACCAAAACTCCTAAAAGTATTAATAGAGGTTTATATTTTACTTTTTCTTCAGAATCTTTATATATTATTTCTTTTGATGTTCTTTTTATAAAACTATATATTGCAAATGTAAATGCTGCTTCTACCACTCCTGCTAGTATTAAATGAGGCAGTACCATTGCTGGAATTGATATTGATAATCCATATGGACAATACATAGGATTACCTAAGGAATCTTTAAAAAGAAGAGGCTGAATTCCAAATTCAATTGCAGTAATTAATGCAGCTAAATTTAATCCAACATAAGCTCCAACTATAATTCCAATTTTTTCACCTAACTCAGATTTAATTTTTCTTTTTATAAAATTACATGTATAATATCCTGTAAAAGGTAGTATAAATGCCATGTTAAAAACATTAGCTCCAAAGGCTAATATTCCTCCATCTCCAAAAAGAAGTGCCTGAATAAATAAAGCAATAGATACAGATATAAAAGCTGCCTCTGGTCCTAGTAAAAGTGCAATAAGTGTACCTCCTACTGCATGTCCTGTAGTACCACCAGGAAGTGGAACATTAAACATCATTAAAAGAAATGAAAAAGCAGCACCTATACCCAAAAGAGGAATCTTTTCTCTAGGTATATCCTTTTTTACTTTCTTAACAGAATGAACTAAAACTGGTGTTACTGCTATTGCCATAACTGCACATGTTGATGGACTTAAATAATTATCTGGTATATGCAAATTTATCACTCCTAAAAATTTCTTACAATAATGGTAAAACACTAAAATAAATTGAACAAGCCCTAGGGGGGGTTAACTTATTTATATAGATTGCATTAATTATTTAATATATAATTATTAATAAAGGAGGTTTTTTTATTGAAAATTATAGTTTGCATTGATAAAAATAATGGAATGATGTTTAATAACAGAAGACAAAGTCAGGATAAAATTTTAATTGATGATATTATAAAGATTACTAAGGACAAAAAACTTTATATGAATGAATATTCTTATAGCTTATATAAAGATGAAAAATGTAAAAATATTATTGTATGTGATGATTTTCTAGACAAATGCAGCTATGATGATTTTTGTTTAGTGGAAAATTTAACCTTAGCTACTTATAAAAATAAAATAGACACAATAATTATTTATAATTGGAACAGAAATTATCCATCTGATTTTAAATTTGATATAAATATTGGAAATAATCACTGGCAACTTATAAAAACAGAAGATTTTAAGGGTAATTCTCACGATAAAATAACAAAAAATATATATAGGAGGAATAATAATGAAAATTAAAAACAAATTTATTAACTTACTAATTGTAATTCTTGGATTTTTCTTATTAAGTAATACTTATATTGGTTGTAACAATGCTCCTAAGAACACTACATATGCTTCAAAAGAAGAAACTTCCAATAATGATACTAATTCTTTAAAAAATACCAATACAAATGATTCTATTGAAGCCTCAAATATTCCTAATTATTCAGGAAACAGCTACATTGAAATAAATAACAATAAACCTCAATTTTCTGATTCTGATTTAAATACTAATTCCTTTGAATCATATAGTGAACTAGATTCTCTTGGAAGATGTGGTGTAGCCTTTGCTGATATTTCAAAAGACTTAATGCCAACAGAAGAACGTGGCAAAATCGGACAAGTTAAACCAAGTGGTTGGCAAACAGTAAAATATGATAATGTTGATGGAAAATACTTATATAATAGATGTCATCTTATTGGATATCAATTAACTGGTGAAAATGCTAATGAAAAAATTTAATTACTGGTACAAGATATTTTAATGTTATTGGAATGCTTCCCTTTGAAAATATGGTAGCAGATTACATAAAGGAAACAAATAATCATGTATTATATAGAGTAACCCCAATATTTGACGGCAATAATTTAGTTGCAAAGGGAGTTCAAATGGAAGCAATGTCTGTAGAAGATAAAGGTGCATCTATTTCCTTTAATGTTTTTGTATACAATATACAACCTGGAATTACTATAGATTATGCTAATGGAAATAGTTGTCTTTCAACTGATGATTCCTCTAGCAATTCTAATAATAATTCAAATAACAACCCTTCAACCAATGGACAAGTTATTAGAGGAAATTCAAAATCAAAAATATATCACTGCCCTGGTCAAAAGGATTATGATAATATGGCAGATTCAAAATACCTTGTAAACTTCAATTCAGAAGATGAAGCAATTGCTGCTGGATATAGAAAAGCAAAAAATAAGAAGGCTGTTTTAAGATAGCCTTCTATTTAATCAATTTCTTTAAATAATCTATTGTTCTCCTTAAAATAAATATCTTCCTCATCTTTGTTTATTTCTGCCTTTCCATTAGTAGCATTTATTATTTCTTTTTGTATATAATCTAAAGAACTCTTTTCTACTATTATTTTAAAGGATACTTTATCTGAATACTCTTCATTTTCCATAAACCAATTATTATTAGCACAAAGATATTGAATTTTTCCTAAAAGATCGTAATCGATTTTTATATTTAAGACTACACCAGTTACTTTTTCTACTATACCAGCTTTTTTAACTGCCATAGATGCACCTTTTTTATAAGCTCTTGTAAGACCGCCTGTTCCAAGTAGTATTCCGCCAAAATATCTTGTTACAACTATAGCACAATCTGTTATATCACTTTTTTTCATTACTTCAAGTATTGGTATTCCAGCTGTACCTTGAGGCTCTCCATCATCAGAATAGCGCTGAATTCCCATATTTTCTCCTATTACATAAGCATAACAATTATGCCTTGCTTGTTTGTACTTGTCCTTAATTTGTGTAATAAATTCCTTTGCTTCTTCTTCACTTTCTACTCTTTTGGCATAACCAATAAATTCAGATTTTTTCTCTTCAAAGGAATCTTCACCAAAATTTCTTATAGTTGTGTAGGTCATAAGTTTAACTCCCTTCTAAATATTATTGCCTCTCCATAGTATTTTGCTTATATTATTCTATTAAATATTGTTTTGCTCTATTGTAATTTTCTTCATCTAATTCAACTTCAATAAATGTTCCATTATCTCTATATTCTTCTGATATAACTCTTCCATTCCTATGAAATAATGATACAATATCACCATTTGTATATGGAACCAAAAATTTACCTTTAATAAATTTATATGGAAGATTTTCTTCTATTATTTCTAATAATTCATTTAAGTTTAATTTTTGTTTAGCTGATATTTCTATTATTTTTTCATCATTTGCTGCATCTTTTATATTTTGTAATTGATCATTAGAGGCTTTATCAATTTTGTTTAATACAAGAAGTGTTTCCTTGTCTTTTGCACCTATTTCTTCTAATACAGTATTAACAGCTCTAATTTGATCTATTGAATCTTCTGATGATGCATCTACTACATGGCATAAAAGGTCAGCCTCAACAACTTCTTCTAATGTTGATTTAAATGCTTCTACAAGATCATGAGGCAATTTTCTTACAAATCCTACTGTATCTGTAACTGTTGCAACTCCTTTACTTTTTAATTTAATAGCCCTTGTAGTAATATCAAGAGTTGCAAAAAGCATATCTGCTTCAAATACCTTTTCCTTTCCTTGTGATAAATCACTAGGAACAACATCACATAATGTATTTCTAAGAGTTGATTTTCCTGCATTTGTATAACCAACTAGTGCGACCCTTGGAATATTACTTTTTGTTCTCTTTCCCCTCTGAACTTCTCTTATTTTTTTTATCTTTTTTAATTCCTTATTTAAATCATAAATATTATCATCAATTCTTCTTCTATCTGTTTCAAGTTTCTTTTCTCCTGGTCCCTTAGTTCCAATTCCTCCACCTGTCCTTGAAAGTACAAGTCCAAGACCTTGAAGCCTGCTTTTTCTATATTTAAGCTGAGCAAGTTCTACTTGTATTTTAGCTTCTCTAGATTTTGCTCTCTTTGCAAATATTTCAAGGATAAGAGTAGTTCTATCTATTACTTTTGCTCCTATAGCATTTTCTAAATTTCTAACCTGTGAACCTGAAAGTTCATCATCAAAAATTATTAAGTTTGCCTTTTCAGTTTGTCTAAGAGCTGCAATTTGTAATACTTTCCCTTTTCCAATAAAAAATGCTGGATCTATTTTGCTTCTACTTTGATATACTTTTTCTAGTACAGGGATATTGCATGCTTTTGCAAGTTCTTCAAGTTCTTCTAAACTTTCCTTTGTGTCAGAGCCTACAAGTATAGCTTTTTCAGATGTGTCTTCAATTACATCATTATTTTTTATTAAGGTATCTATAAACGATACCTTTTCTAAAAAATTAATAGACATCATTTTATCTAATGACATTTTAGAACTTTCTTCTGTAATAAGTACATTATTACTAACCATTAATGTACCTATAGAAATATCTATTATTTTTCCTTCGTATATTCCTACTGCTACTATTGCATCAAGCTTAAGCTTCAATAATGCAGATAGGTCCATGGCTGAAAGATTAGAATATCCATTTGGATGAGTATGTATTATCCTAATACCAGATAATCTTTGTTCTCTTACATCTAGTATAGGAAGTTCTACTGATGTTGAATCACCAATTGAAACAGAAGTAACTTTACCTTTCCTATCAATGGCAACACTTACTTCCTTTTGTATATCACTTGATACTCTTGTAATTATATTAATAATATCCCTTGATGCTAATTCATCTTTATTTGTTCTTATTTTATATATTTCATCTAGTGCCTCAATAAAGCACTTTTTTATTCCATCTATATTACCGTTTATCATAAAGTCCTCTCCTTATGCATAGAAATCTATTTTCATTATTTTAATTCATAATTATATATGTAATTTTATACAACTACATTAACTTTAGCAACATTTACTACACTTTATTATAATATTTTTAATTATTTAAATTGATAGACGTGTCTGGAATTTTTCCAACTATTATTGTTTCTGCTACTGGTATTTGTGTTTTAACTTCCATCTCTTCACTTTTAAGAGGCATTACTATTTTTACATTACATATTACTATAAGATTTATTGTGTGTCTTGTTTGATTTATACCTGCACTTTCAAAATGGGATTCATATTCAATATTCATATTGCCTATTGGTTCTATCTTTATATTTATTTTGGGTCCTAAATTATAAAATGCTTTGTTTTCTGTAACCCATGTAAGAGGAATAGCAATCCCTACTTTTCCTATATCTTGTAGTTTCTTGTTACACTCTATATTTAATTTTGAAGCTAAATAATTAAGCTTTATGTTGTTTGTTCTAATAAGATTAATATTATTGTTACTATCCCTATCTATTATTATCATTTCATCATAATTAAATTCATTATTAAATAAATCAATAGCAGTTTCACTTATAGTACTAACAGTTTTAGCTGATACTTTAGATTTCGACATTTCTAGCACTGCTGGATATACTTTTCTATCAAAAAGATAAAGAAGAAAATTAATAAAAATTAAAATTGTGAAAACAACTATTATCACAAAAGTTCCATGTTTAAATTTATAATTTTTTGAATTGGTATAATATTCCATTTTTCACCTTTTTTGTTGAGTTATTGATTCAATAATATTATAATTATGCTATAATACT
>JAAYQS010000111.1 GCA_012519155.1 Clostridiales bacterium | reverse complement strand
ATTTTAAAGTACAGCAAAAGTTTAACCAAAAAACATTTGAAATATTTAGCCAAAAGTATATTGCTAGCAATAAATTAACTAAAGAAATAACTCTTATGAATAACTTTAAAAATAATTGGAGGAAAAAAATAGGATCATTAATATCAAAAGAATCCTTTAAAATTATTAACTTATCAATTAATAATTATACTGACTATACAAAAGTATTTGTAAAGGTAAATCACAGTTTTATTTTAGAAAATGCTCCTACTTTACATACATCTTCAGAAATACTAGAATTTATATTTATATTAACTAAAGAAAAATTCAATTGGCTAATTAATGATATTATTGACAAAGAGCATTTTCCTAGTATGTATAGAAATATATCAGAACAGGAAGAATATAAAAATAACCTAGATTATAAAATTAATTATTGGAATATTAAAATTGCTAATATAGATACATTAAAAAGAGAATATAATAAAACTTGTTCTATATACAAATCAAATTATATGGATAGATCCTATCCTATGAAATATAATTATGAAGAGGCAATTTCCTATGCTAGAAAATATGCTTTAAATTACAATAAAGAATATAAACATTTTAATAATACTGGTGGAGATTGTACTAATTTTGTTTGTCAATGTATTCATGCTGGTGGTATAAAAACTACTAGCAGTTGGAAGCCTTATTCTAATGCTTGGATTAGAGTAAATGAACTTTATTATTACCTACTAAGAAAAGGCATTGGAATAGACAATACCTCTTCTAAATCATATAATGCTGGAAGCATAATTCAATTTTACACAAATACTAAAAATTACTTTTCTCACTCTGGACTAATTACTACATCTTTACCTAATGGAGATTACTTATATTGTTGCCACAGCTATGATAAATTAGATTTTCCCTTAAGTGAAGTTTACCCAATATATTTTGACAAAATAAGAATTATCAAAATTGTATATTAAAATAGGTGGCATAATTTATTGCCACCTATTTAAAGTACAATGATAATATTTCCTTTTGTGTTTCATCTAAATTAAAATCATCAATTTGTCTTTTACTTATCCATTTACAATCTTTATAAGCTTTGTCAAGTACAATTCTTTCTTTTAACTGACCTACATATACTGCTGTTTCTTCTTCATCATTTAATTTATAATTTTGTAATTTTTCAAGATCAAAAATTATTGACTTTAAAGAATCTTTTACAGCTCTATTTACACACTTTTCTTCACTTTCTCTACCACGAAGCTTTTGTGTTAATAATGAAAAACTATCTACTTCACCTTTTTTTACCTTTTTCTGCAGGATTAAAACATTCTTAAAATCATCCCTTATAATTAATGTACATGTACTAATTTTTGCCATATTAACCATCCTTTTTTATATGCTTTTAAAAATCTTGTACCTTAATAATATCATAATTTTTTACTTTTATAAAGATTAATCTTCTTCCCAAGCCTTTGCTCTTGCTACAGCCTTATTCCAACCCTTATAAAGCCTTTCTCTGTCAATTGGAAACATCTTTGATTTAAAACTTTCTGCCTGATACCATCCAGCAGAAATTTCTTCATTGTTTTTCCAAAAACCTACTGCAAGTCCTGCTAAGTATGCAGCTCCTAAGGATGTAGTTTCTGTAATAATTGGTTTAATAACTCTTGTATTCATAATATCAGCTTGAAATTGCATTAAAAATCTATTTTTACTTGCTCCACCATCAACTTTAAGTTCTTTTATTTTAATTCCTGATTCCTTTTCCATTGTGTCTAAAACATCTTTACATTGATATGCAATACTTTCAAGAGCTGCTCTTATAATATGATCTTTATTAGTGCCTCCTGTAAGACCTACTATTGCTCCTCTTGCTTTCATATCCCAATATGGTGCTCCTAATCCTGCAAAGGCTGGAACAATATAAACACCACCATTATCCTGAACTTTATTTGCAAAATATTCAGAATCACTTATATCATTTATTATTTTCATTTCATCTCTTAGCCACTTTAAAGTAGCACCTCCAGAAAAGACAGAACCTTCTAATGCATATTTAATTTTGCCATTCATTCCAAGTGCAATAGTAGAAATAAGACCTTTCTTGCTTCTAACAAAAGTATCACCAGTATTCATAAGCATAAAGCATCCTGTACCATAAGTATTTTTTACTTCACCTTTATTAAAACAGTTTTGTCCTATTAGCGCAGCTTGTTGATCTCCTATAATACTAGCAATAGGTACATTATAGGATTTATCCCTGCTTAAAGTTATACGTCCATATATTTCTGATGAATTTTTAACTTGTGGCATTATATTCTCTGGTATATTAAATTTATTTAAAAGATATTTATCCCATTTTAATTCTTTAATATTAAAAAGCATAGTTCTAGAGGCATTTGTATAATCAGTTACATGTACTTTACCATTTGTAAATTTCCAAATAAGCCATGTATCAATAGTTCCAAATAATAATTCTCCTCTTTTTGCTCTTTCTCTTGCACCCTCAACATTATCTAGTATCCATTTTATTTTACTTGCAGAAAAATAAGAATCAAGTAAAAGTCCTGTATTTTCCCTTATATAATCTTCAAGTTCTTTATCTTCCTTTAAGGACTCTATTAAATTAGCAGTTCTTCTACATTGCCATACTATAGCATTATAAATAGGCATTCCAGTAAATCTGTCCCATACAACAGTAGTCTCACGCTGGTTTGTAAGTCCTATTGCTGATATTTCATTTGGATTTATATTTGTTTTGGCTATAACTTCCTGTAAAACACCATATTGAGTAGCCCATATTTCCATAGGATTTTGTTCTACCCAACCTCTTCTTGGATAAATTTGAGTTATTTCTTTTTGACTCATACCTATAATATTTTGTTCTTTGTCAAAAATAATAGCTCTTGAACTTGTTGTTCCTTGATCTAAAGCAATTATATATTTACCCATTAAAAAATCGCCCCTTATGTTAAATTATGTCTTTACATAAAATAAGTTTTAACTTTACTTATTTGTTATTATACAACTTTATTATACTAAAAAAAATTACATTTTTCCTCCCTTTAGGAAATTTTGCATAAAAAAAGAACCATAATCAAATATATTGAAAATGGTTCTAAAAAATTTATTTATACATTTATTTCGCTATCTATCTTTACAGCTTCTGGATTTGCAGCAATTATTGGATCAACATATTCTTCTATAAATTCTGTAGTTTGACTTGGTGCTCTACCTACAAATTTAATAGGATCAATTATAGAAATTATTTCGTCTTTACTTAAATTAAAGCTCTTATCATTTATTATTCTTTCTATAAGATCATTATCAAGACCTTCGCCTTTTACTCTTTGAGCTGCAGCCATAGAATGTTCTCTAATTCTTTCATGAAGTTCTTGTCTGTCTCCGCCACGCTTAACTGATTCCATCATTATATTTTCAGTTGCCATAAATGGAAGTTCTCTATTTACATGTGATGCAATAACCTTATCATAAACAACCATATTTTCAGAAATATTTATATAAAGATTTAATACTCCATCTAATGCAAGGAATGCTTCAGGAATTGAAATTCTCTTATTTGCAGAATCATCAAGTGTTCTTTCAAACCATTGTGTAGAAGCAGTAATTGCAGGATTTAATGCTGTAACTATAACATATCTAGCAAGTGATCCCATTCTTTCACTTCTCATAGGATTTCTCTTATAAGCCATAGCTGATGAACCTATTTGATGTGCTTCAAAAGGTTCTTCTATTTCTTTCATATTTTGAAGTAATCTTAAATCATTAGAAAATTTATAGCAACTTTGTGCTACTTCAGATAATGTATTTAAAACAATTGAATCAACTTTTCTTGAATAAGTTTGTCCAGTTACGCCAAAGCTCTTTTTAAAGCCCATTTTTTCTGCTACCATTTTATCTAGTTTTTTAACTTTATCCTCATCACCTTCAAAAAGGTTCATAAAACTTGCTTGTGTTCCAGTAGTTCCTTTAACACCTCTTAATTTCAAGTGTTCAATTACATGATCAATATTTTCAATATCCATAACTAAATCTTGCATCCAAAGAGTAGCTCTCTTTCCTACTGTTGTAAGTTGAGCAGGTTGAAAATGTGTAAAACCTAATGTTGGCATATCCTTATATTTAAGTGCAAATTTTCTTAATCTATCAAGGACTGTTACCATTTTTTCTTTAGTTAATAAAAGTGCTTCTTTCATAAGAATAATATCTGTATTATCACCAACATAGCAGCTTGTAGCTCCAAGATGTATTATTCCTTTAGCTTTAGGGCATTGAAGTCCATAAGCATAAACATGGCTCATAACATCGTGACGAACTTCTTTTTCTCTTTTTGCTGCATCATCATAATTTATGTCATTTACATGTGCCTTTAACTCATCAATTTGTTCATCTGTAATATGTAATCCTAATTCTTTTTCACATTCTGCAAGAGCTATCCATAGCTTTCTCCAAGTTGTAAATTTTTTATCATCAGAAAATATATGACTCATTTCTTTTGAGGCATATCTAGAATTTAATGGTGTACTGTATAAATCTCTCATTGTTAACCTCCAGGGACTTTTTTAATACTTTTTACCAAAATATTATAACATATATATGTTTTTTTCAAAATAGTTAATCTCACAAACAAAAAAGTACTAAAAGTACTTAAACTTAAAGGTACTTTTAGCACTATTTTTAAAAGAAATAATCTAAAAAATTAATCTTCTAATTGTTCAATTAATTTTACTATTTCATCAACAGCAAGTGTTTCGTCATCACCACTTGCAATAACTTTGATAGTTGATTCTTTTGTTACTGCTAATGATAAAACGCCTATTAAACTTTTAACATTTGCTTTCTTTCCATTAAATTCGATACTTATATCTGATTTAAAAGATGAAGCTTTCTTAACTAATAAAGTTGCTGGTCTAGCATGTAAACCAGTTCCGTTTTTTACTACTACTTCTTTTGAAACCATTACATTCACCTCTTCATTTAATCTGCAAGCTTAACACTTTAATCTAATTATATAGTACTTTAAATTAAATTACAACAGTTTTGTTTTTTCAGATTTACAAGAAGTTTTATTAAACAGTTATTTTTTTTAATTGATACAACATATGGTTATCAAACTTTTATTTTTAGCTTTATTTTGAAACTTGCTTATGTTTATCTAGGTTGAACTATTAATTTAATAGCAGTTCTTTCCTCTCCATCTATCTCAATATCAGTAAATGCTGGAACGCATACTATATCTTTTCCTGTTGGTGCTACAAAGCCTCTAGCAATAGCAATAGCTTTAATAGCTTGATTTATTGCTCCTGCTCCAACAGCTTGAATCTCCACAACATTTTTTTCTTTTATTACTGCAGCTAATGCTCCTGCTACAGAATTTGGATTTGGTTTTGTTGATACTTTTAATACTTCCATTTGTTACTCCCCCTTCATACTATTACTAATCGTTTACAGAAACTGCCATATATAAAACTCTTGCTTATATATATTATTCTATTTCCCTGTATAAATTCCTCCTTTTACTACTTCTTTATAGTCTTTTTTAATGTTAATTTATTGTAACTAAGATAAACCTTTAAAACAAAGGATTTTTCATGAAATATGAATAATATTATAAAATTAAAAACATACTATTACAATATACTATTAGTTTTTAACATTATTACATTTGTATTTAAAAAAGATACCTTTTGAAAGTTAATCAAAAGGTATCTTTTTCTATTTTGCAAAGTCCACTGCTCGAGTTTCTCTTATAACATTTATTTTTATTTGTCCTGGATATTCTAATTGTTCTTCGACACTCTTTACAATATCACGTGCAAGTTCTATTGCTCCAGCATCGTCGACATGATCTGGTTTAACCATAATTCTAATTTCCCTACCAGCTTGAATTGCATATGATTTATCTACACCTTCATAGGAATTTGCAATTTCTTCTAACTTTTCTAATCTCTTAATATATGCTTCTAATGTTTCTCTTCTAGCTCCTGGTCTAGCAGCTGATATTGCATCAGCTGCTTGAACTAACACAGCCTCTAAAGATTGCATTTCCACATCACCGTGATGCGCTGCAATAGCATTAACTATTACTGGTGACTCACGATACTTTTTAGCAAGATCCCCACCAATTATTGCATGAGGTCCTTCTTGCTCTTGATCCACAGCTTTACCAATATCATGTAGTAAACCTGCTCTCTTTGCTAAGGTAACATCAAGACCTAGCTCTGAAGCCATTAAACCAGCTAAATATGAAACCTCTATGGAATGTTTAAGTACATTTTGACCATAGCTAGTTCTATACTTTAATCTACCAAGTAATCGAATAATTTCAGGATGTAATCCATGAACACTAGTTTCTAAAGCAGCCTGTTCTCCTTCTTCTTTAATGTCATTTTCTACATCTCTTTGTGCTCTTTCAACCATCTCTTCAATTCTAGCCGGATGAATTCTTCCATCCACAATTAACTTTTCAAGAGCAATTCTAGCAACTTCTCTCCTTATTGGATCAAAGCTAGATAAAATTACTGCTTCTGGAGTATCATCAATTATTAAATCTACACCAGTTAAAGTTTCAAGGGTTCTAATGTTTCTTCCTTCTCTACCTATTATTCTACCTTTCATTTCATCATTAGGCAAAGCAACTACATGTACAGTTGATTCAGATACATGATCTGCTGCACATCTTTGAATTGCATTAGTTATAATATTTCTAGCTCTCTTATCAGCTTCTTCCTTTGCCTTGTTTTCACTTTCTTTAATAATTAAAGCAGCTTCGTGAGAAGTTTCTTTTTTTACTTCATCAAGTAACATTTCCTTTGCCTGTTCGCCAGTTAATCCGGCTACTCTTTCAAGTTCTTCTCTAGTTTTAGCATGTAATTCTTGAACTTGAATTTCAGTCTTTTCAATATCAGCTAATCTCTTAGCTATTGTATCTTCTTTCTTTTGAAGGGAATCACTCTTTTTGTCAAGAGTTTCTTCTCTTTGAATAAGTCTTCTTTCAAGTCTTTGAACTTCATTTCTTCTCTCTCGAGTTTCTTTTTCACAGTCACTTCTTATTTTATGAGCTTCTTCCTTTACTTCTAAAATTGCTTCTTTTTTGGCAGCTTCCGCTTCTCTTTTTCCATTTTCAAGAGATAATTGTGCTTCTCGCTCTAATGCCTCAAGTTTATTTTTCGAAGCTAATTTTAGTGTTTTATTCAATACCATTCCTAAAATGATAAGTACTACAATATCTATTACTATTAATATTAATGTTTGCGTTCCCACGTAAACACCCCCAATCTTGTCAAATTTTATGTTTTATAAGTTAACAAGAAGGTGTATTTATTAATACAATTATACTGCTGTAAATCTAGGAATATGATAAACCAGTATTTGTTATTATTTTATCCGAAAAACGATATTATGTCAACATTAGCTAATAATTTTATAATTTATTAAAAAGAAGCCTAGCACATAGTTTTTTGTACAACAATACCTGTGTAGGCTTTCTTTTTTTGTGCAATTTTTTATTTATTTTTCTATTTCTGAAGTTTTTTCTTCACTTTTTGCATTATTATTTGTAATTTCATCTGTAGGTAATCCATATTTTTCTCTAATTTGAATTTCTATTTCATTTGCAATTTCAGGATTATCTTTTAAGTATATTTTTGCATTTTCTCTACCTTGACCTAAACGTACATCTCCATAAGAGAACCAAGCACCACTTTTTTGAACAATACCTTCTTTAACACCTACATCAATAATGTTACCATTTTTTGATATACCTTCATTATACATTATATCAAATTCGGCTCGTTTAAATGGAGGTGCAACTTTATTTTTTGTTATTTTAACTCTAGTTCTATTACCAATTATAGAATCTCCAGATTTTATTGATTCTATTCTTCTAACATCTAATCTTACAGATGCATAGAATTTTAATGCTCTTCCTCCAGTAGTAGTTTCTGGATTCCCAAACATTACTCCAACTTTTTCTCTTAGTTGGTTAATAAATATTGCAACACAATTTGTTTTGTTTATTGTTCCTGCAAGTTTTCTTAAAGCTTGTGACATAAGTCTTGCTTGAAGACCTATATGTGAATCTCCCATTTCACCTTCAATTTCTGCTCTTGGAACTAACGCTGCAACTGAATCTACAATTAATACATCAATAGCTCCTGATCTTACTAATGCTTCTGCAATTTCAAGTCCTTGTTCTCCTGTATCAGGTTGAGAAACTATTAAACTTTCAGTATCTACACCTATTTTTTTTGCATAACCTGGATCTAATGCATGTTCAGCATCAATAAACCCAACAGCGCCACCTTTCTTTTGTGATTCTGCTGCTATATGAAGGGCAACAGTAGTTTTACCTGAACTTTCAGGTCCATATATTTCTACTATTCTACCCTTAGGAACACCACCAATTCCAAGTGCTATATCTAAATCTAAGCATCCTGTTGAAACAGCATCAATAGTTAAATGACTGTTTTCCCCAAGCATCATAACAGATCCTTTACCAAATTGTTTTTCAATTTGCCCCATAGCACTTTCAATAGCTTTTAATTTATTTTCATCAATATTACTCATTATTATACAACTCTCCCTTTACGTAAGTATATAAAATACACATTAAATTATCCCTTTGCGAACTTATGTTCTGTTTTAATTATATGATACTATTTTTTAGTAGTCAACATTTATTTTTATCTCAATAATAATTATTACCACTTTTATAAAAAATAATACACATAAAAATAAGGAGCCTAAGCTCCATATTTTATTTATCTGTACTTATGGCATGTTTATTCTTATAAAAATAATCAAATCCAGATATTATTGTTATAAGAACAGCTACAAACATTAAAATATTTGTTCCTATATTAATGAAACCACTTAAATAAACATTACTTGCAACATAAGCACTTAAATTTTCAGATGCAGATATATTAACTTGTAAAAGAGCACAAACAATAGCAATAATTTGAACTACAGTCTTTGCCTTTCCCCAATAACTTGCTGCAATTACCTTTCCATCTGAAGCTGCTACAGTTCTAAGTCCTGAAACTGCAAATTCTCTAGCAATCATTATAACTGCTACAACACTAGATATAACATGTAAGTCTACCAAACAAATAAGTGCAGTAGTTACTAATAGTTTATCTGCTAAAGGATCCATAAACTTTCCGAAATTAGTAACTTGATTTCTACTTCTAGCAATATAACCATCTAATTTATCAGTTAATGAGGCAAGTATAAAAATTATCGTTGCAATAAATGACCCATAAGGCACAATATCCTTTACTATTATAAAAAGCAAAAATATTGGAACAAAAAATATTCTAAGTACGGTTAATTTATTTGCAAGATTAAGTTTCATAATTAACAACTCCTACCAAATCATAATTTGTGCAATTTGTTATTTTCACACTAACTATTGTACCTTTTTCTAAATGTTTATCACTTTTTATGTATACACACCCATCAATATCAGGAGCCATTTCATAATTTCTTCCTTTATAATATTCTTCATTTGAGCCTTCAATTAGAACATCATAAACATTACCAATTTTATTTTTATTAATTTCTTTTGAAATATTTTTTTGAAGAAGCATTAATTTTTCTTCTCTTATAGCCTTTACTTCTTCACTAATTTGATTACTCATTTTAGCAGCTGCAGTACCTTCTTCCATAGAATACTTAAATACTCCAACCTTTTGAAGTTTAAAATCTTCTAAGAAGCTAGATAATTCATTAAAATCTTCTTCTGTTTCTCCTGGAAATCCAACTATAAGTGATGTTCTTAACGTAACATCTTTTATTTTATTTCTAATTAAATTTATTTTTTCTAAAATATCCTTCTTAGTAGTTTTTCTACCCATTAATTTTAGAATTCTGTTACTTATATGTTGTATAGGTAAATCTAAATAATTTAATACTTTATTATTATTTGCAATTTCATCTAAAAGTTCATCATAAATTTCTTCAGGATAACAATAAAGTACCCTAATCCACTTAATGCCATCTATTTTTGAAATTTTGTTTAGTAGAGTATGCAATTCTTTTTTACCATATAAATCTGTACCATACATTGTAGTATCCTGAGCTACTATTATAAGTTCTTTTACACCAATCTTACTTAACTTTTCTGCTTCAGCAAGTATACTTTCAAAACTTCTGCTTCTGAACTTTCCACGAATTTTAGGGATAATACAATATGTACAGAAATTATTACACCCTTCTGCAATTCTTATGTAAGCTGTATGACCTTCTGTTGTTAAAATTCTTTCTCCTTCATTAATATTTTCATTAGAGAAATTAACTTCTAAAGACTTTTCATTGTTATTAAAAAAGTTGTTAATTAACATATGAAGTTTTTTATAATCATTAACTCCAAGCATAATATCAATTTCTGGAATAAGTTCTTCTAATTCCTTACCATATCTTTGAGTCAAACAACCTGTAGCAACAAGAAGCTTACATTTAGCTGTTTTTTTATAATTTGCCATTTCTAATATTGTATTTATTGATTCTTGTTTAGCTGATTCTATAAAACCACATGTATTAATTATAATTATATCTGCTTCTTTAGGATTATTAGTTATTTCATACATGTTATTCATAGATCCTAAAATAATTTCAGAATCCACTCTGTTTTTATCGCATCCAAGGCTAACCATTCCAACTTTTAATTTATTCAAGTATATTTCCTCCATAGCTTTTTATATTAACCTAGCACAACACTATAATTTTATTACTTTTCTGAATCTATTACAAGATAAAATTTACTGCTCACTTTCATTTTCTCTAATTAAATCATTTTTAGTAAGTAGTACTTGCCTTGGCTTTGTCCCATCTCGTTCTGATATAATTCCTCTTTCTTCTAATTCCTCCATTATTCTTGAAGCTCTATTAAAACCAACTCTAAGTCTTCTTTGTAAAAATGAAGTAGACGCCTGATTATATTCTACAACAATTTTTATTGCCTCATCTAATAAATCATCTGTATCAGATTCACTGCTAGAAGTGTCTTCCTTATCTTCAGTTTCTTTATTTATATGTTCAATTATTTCTTCTTTATAGTTTACCTCTGACTCTTCTTTTTTAATGTATTCTACAACATTTTCAACTTCTTCTTCTGATATAAAGCATCCTTGAACTCTAAGAGGTTTACTTTCTCCTACTGGATAATAAAGCATATCTCCTTTTCCTAGAAGTTTTTCAGCCCCAGAGCTATCAAGTATTGTTCTAGAATCTATTTGCGATGATACTGCAAAAGAAATTCTTGAAGGAATATTAGCTTTAATAACACCAGTAATAACATCTACAGATGGCCTTTGAGTAGCAATAACAAGATGCATACCTGCTGCCCTTGCCATTTGAGCTAATCTGCATATAGCATCTTCCACATCATTTGGACAAACCATCATAAGATCTGCAAGTTCATCTACTATAATAACTATAAATGGAAGCTTTTCTGATACCTCTCCCTTATTGTATAAATTATTATAGGAATCTATATTTCTAACACCTTTTTCTGCAAAAAGATTGTACCTTTTTGTCATTTCATTTACAGCCCAATTTAATGCAGCTGCTGCCTTTTTAGGATCTGTAACAACAGGGATCAAAAGATGTGGTATTCCATTATAAACATTAAGTTCAACTACTTTAGGATCTACCATTAAAAGCTTAACATCTTCTGGCTTATACTTATATAAAAGACTTATAATAAGTGAATTTATACATACACTTTTACCAGACCCAGTAGCCCCTGCTATTAATGTATGAGGCATTTTACTTAAATCTCCAACAATACATTCACCAGCTATGTCCTTTCCTAAGGCAAAGGCAAGTTTTTTATGACTTGAAACAAATTCTTCCGATTCAAGAACTTCACTTAAAAACACAGCTGTTTGCTTTTTGTTAGGAACTTCTATTCCTACTGCAGCCTTTCCTGGAATTGGAGCTTCTATTCTAACACCTGATGCAGCTAATCCTAAGGCTATATCATCAGCAAGGTTAACTATTTTACTTACTTTAACTCCAGGACTTGGTTGAAGTTCATATCTTGTAACAGATGGTCCTTTGCTAACTTGATTTACCTTAGCAGAGACTCCAAAATTTCCTAATATCTCTGTTAATTTAGCAGCACTTTCAATTAATTCTTTTTTATCAGAACTATTAAGTTTTGTTTTGTTATTAATATTTAAAAGATCTAATCCTGGAAATTTATATTCCTTTTTTGTTTCATCTTTTAAATTCATTTCTTTATCTATTTCGTCATTTATATTTTCTTTTAAATCTTCTTTCTTATTTTTGTTACAATTTTCATTATTTTTATCTTTTTCTATATCTTCAGGTTCCTTAATATCTATAAATGGCGTTTTTATAGCCTTTTTCATTTCAGATATTACAATTTCATTTTGTACTTCCTTCTCAGTCTTTCCATCATCTTCTGCTCCAAGTTCCTCATCTATTGTAGCGTTTTTCATAAAATCTAATATTTTTATTTTATTATTTACACCTTTTAAATAATCATTTTTGCTCTTTTCATCCTTTGAAACTACATTAATGTAATCATCATTATTATCTAAATTTATTTTTTCTTTTTTAGCAGCTATTTTGGACTTTTTATATTCCATTCCCTTATGTTTTATATTTTTTGAAACATCTATAACTGAAATGTCAAATGTAAATATTAGTGTTACAATAATTAATAATGCATATACAATGTAAGATCCTACTGCACCTATTAAATAATGAAGCCCATATGCAATAACAAAACCTATTGCTCCTCCACTAACTGATAATGTATTACTTTTTACACTACCAATTAAATCACTAAAACCTTCTTTAAAAGATATATTACTATCTAACATAGAAATACTTATTGTTGCAAAAACTAAATTTACTACAAAAAGTATAATTGTAATCCCATAAAATCTACCATTTAATGTAATTTTACCTCTGCTACTTAAATAATTTATACTTAAATATATAACGTATAAAGGTATTAAAAATCCTCCAATTCCTAGTAGTAAAAATGCTAACCTTTGAGAAATATTAGACAAAAAGCCAGCAAAATTTGTATATATACTTACTGCAAGTAATATTCCTATTGCAAGGGCTACTATACCTTTAATTTCATAATTAGCAGTTTTAACTTTCTTTGTAACTTCTTTTTTTGTTTTTGAATTATTTGACTTACTGCTCCCCTTTTTTGTCTGACTCAAAATTTTCACCCTTTCTTATGTATTAATTCCTAAATATTAGCATACCACAAAAATCTTTTCAATTCCATTATTAATCTGGAATGTACTTATATTTTCACAAAAAATATAAAGAGTGAAGAACTATCACTCTTTACATAAAAAGCTATAATAAACTTATTTTTCACTAATTAGTGAATTTAATTTATCTAAAGCTTCCTTTATTCCTCCTACTTCATCAATAAGGCCACAATCTACTGCCTGTTTGCCTATTAAAATTGTACCTATATCATTTAAAAGTTCACCATTTTGTTTCATATAACCTTCTAAGGTTTCTTTTTTGATATTAGAAGTTCTTAATATAAAACCATTTATTCTTTCCTGCATTTTTTTAAAATAGTCAAAAGTTTGAGCTATACCTATAACAAATCCATTCATTCTTACAGGATGAACTATCATAGTGGCAGAAGGTGTTATATAAGAATAATTTGAAGAGGTTGCAAGAGGAACACCAATTGAATGGCCACCACCAATTACTATTGAAACTGTTGGTTTTGATAAAGAATTAATCATTTCTGCAATAGCAAGGCCTGCTTCCACATCGCCACCAACAGTATTTAAAACTATAAGAATTCCTTTTACATTTTCATTTTGTTCTATTTCTATAAGTTGAGGAATAATATGCTCATACTTTGTAGCCTTAGTTTGAGGTCCTAAAATATTATGTCCTTCAATTTGACCTATTATAGAAATAATTTGTATTCTTTCATTAGGTTTAGAAATACTTAAATTTCCAAATTCTTTTATAGTTTTAACATCTTTATTATTTTCATTTTCATTTTCAGTTTCCTTATTACTAGACATTATATTATTAAATTCTTTCATTAAATTTCATCTCCTAGGTCTTTTTTTTATTTTGCCTAAAAAATATTTATTTAATTCAAAATTTAAAAATAAATTATAATTTAAATGCTTTATGTAGTATATTTATTGCCTTATTTAATTCCTGATCTTTTACAAGACACCATATAGTCATATGAGAATCTGCAGTTTGAAGCATATTAATATTTTCATCATTTAATGCTTTATATATTTTAGCCATAACTCCTGGAATACCTTTCATTCCAGTACCTACAAGAGAAATTTTACTGCAATTTTCTATTATGTGAGCTTTAATTTTATATTTATTAAATATATTAGTTATTTTTCTTTTGTCACAGGAAGATATAGTAAAAATTTGTTCGTGAGGAAATATATTTATAAGATCAAGGCTAATATTTTCCTTTGCTATATACTCTAATATATCTTCATAAAATTCACAATTACAATTTTCCTTTAATTTAATTTTTATCTGGCACCTATTTCCAGTACTTGTTATACTAGTAATAACTCTGCCACTTTTCTTGTCCCCTATACTATTTATTATAGTTCCTTCACAATCAGAAAAAGTATTTTTAATTATAATAGGAATATTTTTCTCTTTAGCATAGGATACAGCTTCTGGATGAATAACTTTAGCTCCTTGATCTGCAAGTTGAAAAACTTCATCATAATTTAAAACTCTAATTAATGAGGCATCTTGAACAATTCTTGGATCTGCAGTCATTATTCCATCAACATCTGTATATATTTCTATTTTTGAAGCTTCTAATTTTGCTCCTAAAATAGCAGCTGTTGTGTCACTTCCTCCTCTACCAAGAGTTGTAATAAATCCATCTTTTGTAACTCCTTGAAAACCACATATGACAGGTATTTTATCTTCTGATAATATTTTCTCAATTCTTTTATTATCAAATTCAATTAATGATGCATTTGTATAATTATCATTTGTTATTATTCCTGCTTGCCCTCCTGTAAGAGGTATAGCATTAAATCCCTCATTATATAAATCATTGCACATTATAACAGAACTTATTATTTCACCACAACTTACAATTAAATCAAACTGCATACTATTATCTCTTGCAAAATCTTTTGAAATTAAGTTTTTCAAATTATCTGTAGAATAACAGTCTCCTTTTCTTCCCATAGCTGAAACAACCACTACAGGTTTATACCCATTATTTATAGCTACTTTTATCTTTTTTATAATGCACTTTCTCTTTTCTTCTGTAGCTACTGAAGTGCCACCAAATTTTTGTATTACTATTTTCAAATTATCCACCTCAATCTAAAGTTTAGCTCTTTTAATTTCACATTCTTCTGCGTCTAATATTATAGTTTTTGAACCAATCTTCTTTACAGCACTCCAAGGAATTTCAAGAAATTCTCTAGAAGAACCAAAAAGACCAAGCCTTCCCCCTAAATTGATAACTAAATATTTCAAATTTCCATCATCATCAATAATGAGATCATTATTTTGTAGATAATCATATTTTTCCCCATCATTAATATTAATAAGCTCATATTTTCCTATTTCACTTAATAATTTAATATTGCTCATAAAAAAACCTCCATAAATGCTACTATAATTGTATGCATTATGAAGGCTATTTATTAATCAAATATTATACTATCTAATTTTTTATATTCTATATCGGCCCCAACATATGCTGCATTAATAATTCCTTTGCCAAAACATTCTTTTAAAACAAAATCAATGTTTTCACTTTTAATATTATCTACTTTTTTTATAACTTCTTCCTCTGTTCTTATTCTATTTCTAAAAAGAACAGACTTTGCATTTCCAAACATTTTTGAACTAGTACTTTCAAGTCCTAAAATATAACTAGCTTTTAGCTTTTCTTTATTTATATCTAAAATTTCCTTTGTAATACCTGTTTTTGAAAAATTAGAAATTTCTTTTTTTATTACTTCTAAAGCTTTTTCTCCATAATTTTTACCAAGTCCAGTATATATGTCTATCATACCACTTCCTACAAAAGTTTGAGGGCAACAATATATATTGTAGCAAAGGCCTAGTTCTTCTCTTACCTTTTGAAATAGGATAGAAGAGGCTCCGCCTCCTAAAAGATTACAAAGAAGCACTAATGCATATCCATTATCATCATCAAACGGAAGTCCCTTAAGTCCTAAATTAATATGATGCTGTTCTATTTTTTTATTTATATAACCAGAACCACTTTGTATATTTATATTTTCATAATCTGGTATATAATTAGCACTTTGCCAACTTCCAAAATATTTTTCTATTAGTTCTTCAAGTTTGCTATCTTCAAATCTTCCACAAACAGAAATTACTGAATTAGATGGTGTATACTTGCTATTTACATATTTAAGTATATCCTTTCTAGTTATATTATTTACTTTATCAATACTTCCAAGTATAGGATATGACAATGATGTATTTTTATAAGCAACTTCTGAATGAAGATCATACAAAACATCTTCTGGATTATCTTCATTCATATTAATTTCCTCTATAACAACACTTTTTTCTCTTTCAATTTCTTTTTCATCAAATTTAGAATTTAATAGCATATCTGATAATACTTCTAAAGATAATTCTAAATGAGTGTATAAATTTTTCACATAATAACATGTAGATTCTTTTCCTGTAAATGCATTTAACTGACCACCTACATTCTCTATTGTTTCTGCTATATCCTTAGCGTTTCTTTTATTTGTACCTTTAAAAAACATATGTTCAATAAAATGTGATATACCATTTTGTATATAGCTTTCATTTCTAGATCCATTTTGAATCATTACACCCACACTTACAGAATTTGCTCCATTAAACTTTTCTGTAACAACTCTTAAACCATTCTTTAAAGTATATAATTTATGCATAATATCTTCCTTTCATATTTGATATTTTAACTAAAACAGTAGAAAGAAAAAAGGCATTATTTCTGCCCTTCTTCTTTTTCCTTTTCTTCTAGTGCATCTTTTCTTGAAAGATTTATTCTTCCTTGGTTGTCAATATCAATAACCTTAACTAAAATTTCATCTCCAACAGATACTACATCTTCTACCTTGTTAACTCTTCCTTTATCAAGTTTAGATATGTGAACTAAACCTTCTTTATTAGGAAGTACTTCTACAAAAGCACCAAATGATGTTATTTTAATTACCTTTCCAAGATATACTTCTCCTGGCTTAACATCCTTTGTTAATCCTTCAATAATTTTAAGGGCTTTTAAAACACCTTCATGATCTGTAGATGAAACAAATACTGTACCATCATCTTTTATATCAATTTTAACGCCAGTATCTTCAATAATCTTATTAATTACCTTACCACCAGCACCAATTACGTCTCTAATCTTATCAGGATCTATTTTCATAGTTGATGTTTTAGGAGCATAAATTGATACATCTTTCCTAGGTTCAGGAATACATTCATTAATTTTAGATAAAATAAATAGTCTAGCTTTTCTAGCATCCTTTATTGCATTTTCTATTACATTAAAACTTAAACCATGAATTTTTGTATCAACTTGAATAGCAGTAATACCTTCAGTAGTTCCTGCTACCTTAAAGTCCATATCACCAAAGAAATCTTCTATTCCTTGAATATCTGTTATAACTTTTTCTTTTGATAAGTCTGGTGAAGTTATAAGTCCCATTGCTATACCTGCAGCAGGTCTCTTTATTGGCACACCTGCATCTAAAAGTGCAAGAGTTGATCCACATACAGAAGCTTGTGATGTAGATCCATTTGAACTTAATACTTCTGAAACCAATCTAATAGTATATGGGAATTCTTCTTCAGATGGTATTAAAGGAACTAAAGCTTTTTCTGCTAAAGCACCATGACCTATTTCTCTTCTTCCAGGTCCTCTTAAAGGTTTTACTTCACCTGTACAATATCCTGGGAAATTATAATGGTGAATATATCTTTTTGATTCAAGTTCATCTACACCATCTAAAACTTGAACTTCACTTACAGATCCAAGAGTTGCAACAGTCATAACTTGTGTTAATCCTCTTGTAAATAATCCAGTACCATGAGTTCTAGGAAGGATTCCTACTTCACAACCTATATGTCTAACTTCATCAAATGCTCTTTCATCAGGTCTTCTGCCTTCATTTAAAAGCATATTACGAACTACTTCTTTTTGCATTACATAAAGAATTTCTTTAATATCTGCTGCTTTTTCATCATATTCTTCACCAAAGTGTTCTTTTATTTTTTCTGTTGCTTCATCAATAGCAGCATTTCTTTCATCTTTATCAACTATATACATAGCTTCTTTTATCATATCAGAAGCAAAAGCTCTTACTTCCTTTTCTACTTCTTCATCTGGATGATAACATTCAGGTACTTCTTTCTTTTTACCAAACTTAGCCATAGCTTCCTCTTGGAATTTAATAATTGGCTGACAACTTTCAAAACCAAATTCAATGGCTTCTATCATTTTGTCTTCTGGTATTTCACATGCACCTGCTTCAAGCATCATAACTCTTTCGTTTGTTGCACAAACAGTTAATTTTAATGTACTTTTTTCTCTTTGCTCAGCTGTAGGATTAACTACAAGTTCGCCATCAACTAATCCTATTTCAACAGCAGCAACTGGAATAGTATATGGAATACTAGATAAACATAATCCCATTGAAGCCGCATTAATTGCTAAAATTTCCGGAAGATTATCCTGTTCAACTGAAACTACAGTTGTTACAACTTGAACATCATTTCTATACCCTTTTGGGAAAAGAGGTCTTATTGTTCTATCAACTGCTCTTCCATTTAATATTGCCTTTTCCGTTGGTTTACCTTCTCTTTTTATAAAACCTCCTGGTATTTTACCTACAGAGTATAATCTTTCTTCATATTCAACACTTAATGGGAAGAAATCTATCCCTTGTCTTGGTTCTTCTGATGCATTAACATTTGTTAATATAACAGTATCACCATAACTCATGAATATTGCAGCATTTGAAAGCATACCTATTCTTCCAAATTCAACTTTCATTTCTCTTCCTGCTATATTTGTTTTTAATTCATTTTTCATTTATGAACCTCCCTTCAAAAATATACTATATATTAAAAATTATAATTATTTCAAAATAATAGAGCGGACATAATCCGCTCTAAGATTATCTTCTTAAACCTAATTTTTTGATAATAGCTCTATATCTTTCGATATCTTGTTTTTGTAAGTAGTTTAAAAGACCTTTTCTTTGTCCAACCATCATAAATAAACCTCTTCTAGAATGATGATCTTTCTTATGAACTTTTAAGTGAGCTGTTAATTCAGTAATTCTTTCAGTAAGTAATGCTACTTGTACTTCTACTGAACCAGTATCTCCTTCGTTTCTTCCAAATTCCTTAATTATTTCTTGTTTTCTTGCCTTATCCATTAAGTTTGCACCTCCAAAAATATTAACCCCATAGCTCCAAGTAAAGAGTTTTGGCATTCTCTAAACATAGGACTAGGTTTTCAGCTATTATTATATCAAAATACTTCATTGTTGTAAATAATTTTCACTATACTTATATAAATTTTCATTTCTCGCTGTATTTTTATCTTTAATAAGCTGATTTTTAAGTTCATCTATATTATTAAACTTAGTTTGGTTTCTAATTTTTTTTATAAAAATAACTTCTATATTTTTTCCATAAATATCTTCATTAAAATCAAGAATAAACGTTTCAACAGTTAGCTTACTGCCATGTACTGTTGGATTAGTCCCTACATTAGTTATTCCTTTATACAAAATTCCATCTACAAAAACATTTGTATAATATACGCCTATTTTAGGAATAACAAAATCTTTATTTATATAAAGGTTAGCAGTAGGGAATCCTATAGTTCTTCCTATTTGCTTTCCAGAAACAATTTTTCCCAATAAATGATATGGTCTTCCAAGCATATTAAACACATCAAAAACATTTCCATTTATTATTTCATGTCTTATTCTGGTACTACTTACTGCTTTATCCTTATACTTACATGGCTCCATTACATATAAATCAAAATTATACTTTTTTGATAGCTTTTTAAGTGTTTCAGTATTTCCTAAATTTTTATATCCAAATTTGTAATTAAATCCAACAACAATGCCTTTAACATTAAATTTATCAATTAAATATACTATAAATTCTTCAGCAGATCTTTCCATAAAATTTTCATCAAATTTTTCAAAATATGTTATGTCAACATTGTGATTTTTAAGAATCTTAACCTTTGTATTAAAATCTGTTAAAAGCTTTAAATTTTCATTTGGTTTAACAAATTTTCTTGGATGATTAGAAAATGTATATACCATGCTTAAAGAATTGTTTTTTTTAGCTAATTCCACAATTTTATTTACTAAGGAAATATGCCCTAAATGAAGTCCATCAAAACTTCCAAGAGCTACATATGTACCTTTTTGCAAAATATCTTTACCACTATGAAATTTAACTTCATCATAAATAATCATTTATTAATCTCCTAATACATATATATAATCAAATTAAAAGCTTTGACATTTTTAATCCTTTTTCATCTTTCATTCCAAGTCCTAGGAAAATATTATTTTCATCATAAATTCTATATAATATATTTTCTTTTACATTACAGTTAGTAACTCTTTTATCACATACCTTAACACCATTTACAAGTAATTTTGAAAAACCTTTATTAATTTTAATTGAATCATACTTTTTTAAAGCTTCTTCTATTGTAATTAAATAATTATGAATATTTTCTTTAGTAAGTTCACTTAATTTTATGCTGTTTTCCTTATAAAAAGATGACGTTCTAGTTCTTTCAAGTTTAGTAACAGTAGCTCCTACATTTAATTTTTGTCCAATATCAAAACAAAGACTTCTTATATATGTTCCTTTAGAACAAGTTACATCCATAGAAACATATGGAAGATTTATTTTTATATTTTCTATATTGTAAATAACTACTCTTCTGCCTTCTCTTTCAACTTCTATACCTTGTCTTGCAAGATCGTAAAGCCTTACTCCATTTTTTTTTAAAGCAGAATACATTGGAGGAACCTGCATATATTCTTTGCAAAAACTTAAAACAGCTTTTTCTACATCCTCTTCTGTAATAGTACTTATATCAAACTCTTCTATAAGCTTACCTTCTAAATCATAAGTATCTGTATTAATGCCAAGCTTAAATTCAGTAAAATAGCTTTTATTATCGTTCATAATATAATCTATTATTTTTGTAGCTTTACCTAAACAAATAGGAAGAACACCTGTAGCTTTAGGATCTAAGGTACCTGTATGCCCTATTTTTTTTTCGCCAGATATTTTTCTTATTTCTTTGCATACATCAAAGCTAGTTAATCCTTCTTCTTTGTATATATTAATTACTCCGTTCATACATTCAACTCTTTTTCAAATTCAGTAATTATTTTTTCTTTAGCAGTTTTAAGGTCCACATTCATCATTTTTAATCCTGCAGCTTTCATGTGACCACCGCCACCAAATTTTTCAGCAATTTTTCTAACATCAAGATTATTTTTTGACCTTAAACTTGCTTTTACACCATCTTCTACTTCTTTCAATACAACTGCTGCCTCAATATTTTCAACACCAAGGGCCATGGAAATTATTTCCGAAGTGTCAACATTTCCAAGATTTAATTCTTCAAGCATTTTCATAGGCAAGCCAATATATGTAACTTTACCTTTTGCTAAAAGTTCAATATCCTTTAGTGCATATCCCATTAATTTCACCTTATTAAAAGGCTTATTATCAAATAAATTATTATATATATAAGTATTACTTACTCCAAAACCTACTAATTCTCCTGCAATGTCATGTGTTCTTTTTGTTACATTAGAATGTCTAAAACAACCTGTATCTGTTACAAGTCCTGTATATATGCATGTTCCAACTTTTTCAGAAACACTACTTTTTGAAAAATCAAGTTTCATTTCTTTTAAAAGTAGATATATAAGTTCTGTAGTTGCAGCAGCATCAGGTTCTACAAGATTTATATTTCCAAATTTTTCATTAGACAAATGATGATCTATTATTATTATATCCCCTGAATAATTTGAAATATCTGCACATATTCTAGGTTTATCACCACAATCAACAAGAATAAGCAAATCAGTATCCTTTGTAGGCTCAACTAATTCACCAGTAATCTCTTCTGCACAAGAAAGAAAAGAAAGATTTTTAGGTACTTCTTCCTTAGATATTATATAAGTATCTTTTCCAAGTATTCTTAATCCATTTAAAAGTCCAAGACCACTTCCAATTGCATCTCCATCTGGAGATGCATGGAATGTAATTGCAATTTTATTTGAGTTTAATATTTTATTTGCAATTTCAGTATATATCATAATTATTTTTCCTTAGTTTTTTGAATTAAATCTTCAATATGCATACCATAGTCTATTGACTTATCTAATTCAAATAAAATTTGAGGACTTTGCCTTAAATTAATTCTGTGAGCAATTTCTGTTCTTAAGAAACCAGCTGCCCCTTTTAAAGTTTCAAAATTACTTTGTTTTTCTTCTTCAGTTTTTGCAAAGATACTTACATATACCTTTGCATAGCTTAAATCTTTTGTAACATCTACTTCTGTTACAGATATCATTGCAGTTATTCTTGGATCTTTAATTTCATTTCTTATAAGATTACTTATTTCTCTTTTTACTTCTTCATTTATTCTACCGCCTCTATAATTAGACATAAATATCACCCTCTAACTTAAAGTTCTTTTCTTGCTATAGCTTCCATTCTAAATGCTTCTATTTCGTCGCCTTCCTTAATATCATTAAACTTTTCAATACTAAGTCCACATTCAAAACCTGATGTAACTTCCTTTACATCATCTTTAAATCTCTTAAGGGAAGCAAGAGCACTTTCAAATATAACAATACCATTTCTAATAACTCTAACTTCAGCATTTCTTACCATTTTACCATCTTTAACATAGCATCCAGCAATAGTACCTACATTAGAAATTTTATATACTTCTCTAACTTCAGCTTTTCCAAGTACTATTTCTCTATACTCAGGTTCAAGCATACCAATCATTGCTGATTTAACATCTTCAATAGCATCATAGATAATTCTATATGTTTTTATATCAACGCCTTCTCTTTCAGCTGCTCCTGTAGCATTAGAATCAGGTCTTACATTAAATCCTATAATAATAGCATTTGAAGCTGCAGCAAGGGTAACATCAGTTTCAGTTATTGCACCAACTCCCCCATGTATAACTCTTACCATAACATCATCTGTAGAAAGTTTTTCTAAAGATTGTTTTATAGCTTCAACAGAACCTTGAACATCTGCTTTTACTATAATTGTAAGTTCTTTAACAGTACCCTCCCTAATTTGATTATATAAATCTTCAAGAGATACTCTATGAGATGCATTTAAAGTTTCTTTTCTAATTGCTTCTTTTCTAGCTTCAGCCATAGTTCTAGCTGTTTTTTCATCTTTTACTTGAATAAATCTATCTCCAGCTGCTGGGACTTCAGAAAGTCCTAATATTTCTACTGGAATTGATGGTCCAGCAGATTTTATCTTCTTTCCATCATCATCAAACATAGCTCTTATTCTACCATAAGTTGATCCAACTAAAATAGAATCTCCTGCTTTTAATGTACCACTTTGAACAAGAAGTGATGCAACAGCACCCCTACCTTTATCAAGTTGTGCCTCAATTACAGTACCCTTAGCCTTTCTATTTGGATTAGCCTTAAGTTCAAGCATTTCTGCTGTTAATAAAACCATCTCAAGAAGTTGATCTATATGAAGTCCTTTCTTTGTTGATATTGGTACACATATAGTATCGCCGCCCCAATCTTCAGCCACTAAGCCATATTCAGTAAGTTCTTGTTTAACTCTATCTATATTAGCCCCTGGTTTATCTATTTTATTAATAGCAACAACTATTGGAACATTTGCAGCTTTACAGTGATCTATAGCTTCTTTTGTTTGTGGCATAATACCATCATCTGCAGCAACAACTAAAATAACAATATCTGTTATTTGAGCACCTCTTGCTCTCATAGCAGTAAATGCTTCGTGTCCTGGAGTATCAAGAAATGTAATTTTTTCTCCTTTTATTGTTACAGTATAGGCACCTATATGTTGTGTAATTCCACCTGCTTCTGAAGCTATTACCTTTGATTTTCTTATGGCATCAAGAAGTGATGTTTTACCATGGTCAACGTGCCCCATAACTGTTATTGTAGGTGGTCTTTTAACTGCATTTTCATCATTTTCATCTTCTATGTCTAAAGATTCAAGTTCTGATGTAACTTCTTTTTTATCACATAATATTCCAAATTCATCACAAACTTTAGCTGCTGTATCATAATCTATTTCCTGATTCATTGCAGCCATTACACCATGCATCATTAATGACTTAATAACCTCAGCATAAGATTTTTTTAACATATCAGATAATTCTTTAACAGTAATAGTTTCACCTATTTCAAGAATTGTATTTTCAGCGAATTCTGCTTCTTTTTGAGCTTTTTCTGCTGCTATTTGTTTTTTTGTTTTTTTCTTTCTTTTATTACCTTTGTTAACTTCTTCAGACAAAATATCTTCGTATTCATCTACAATACTCTTTTTAACTTCTTTTTCTTCTTTTTTGTTTTCCTTTTCGTCTTTTTTGTTACTATCTTCATCTGAAGAACCTAGTAATTCTTTTATTAATGCTGCATCTTCATCCTCAATAACGCTCATATGATTTTTTACTTTTACATCAAATTCATCCATTAACATTGCTATAAGTTCTTTTGAACTTATGTTTAATTCTTTAGCTAATTCATATACTCTTATTTTAGACATACGATCACCCCTCTTAATTATTTTAATTCATATTTTCTTCCTCCTGGTAAAGAGCCACTAATTTTTTTGCAATATTGTTATCTAAAATAGCAATAATCTTAATTTCTGGTCTTCCTACTGCTGCTCCTAATTCTTCCTTAGAGAAATTTTGAATATATTTTATATTATTGTCATTACAATGATTTTTAAACTTCTTTTTTGACGCTTCTGATGCATCATTTGAAATTATAAATAAGTATATTTTCTTTTTATTTCTTTGCTCATTACATTTGCTATAACCTTCAATAATACTTCCTGATCTTTTAGCTAAGCCAAGAAAATTTAAAAACTTATTCATTTTTCTACTTCTTCCTTTAATTTATTTAGCAATTCCTCGTCAATTACAACTTCAAGATTTCTTCCTAATCTTTTTGTTTTAACTGCTTTTTCTAAACAACTAGCACTTTTACAAATATACGCACCTCTTCCAGCTTTTTTGCCAGTTAAATCTACAGAAACTTCTCCTTCTTTGTTTTTTACTACTCTTATTAATTCTTTTTTAGGTTTCATTTCCATACAGCCAGTGCACATTCTCATAGGAATTTTTTTTACTTTCATAAAAAACCTCCCTATTATTCTATTATTTCATTGTTTGAATCTTCTTCTACAACTTCAAACTCTGATGAATCATTTAAATCTTCATTTTCAACATATTCATTTTCAATTGTAAAATCATCACTTTCTTCTGGCATTTCGTCAGCTTGTGACTTACTCTTTATATCAATTTTCCAATTTGTAAGTTTAGCTGCAAGCCTTACATTTTGTCCTTCTTTTCCTATTGCTAATGATAGCTGATTATCATCTACTACAACCTTTGCAGATTTAGTTTCTTCATCAACTACAACGCTTAAAACCTTAGCTGGACTTAAAGAATTTGCGATAAATTCCTTTGGATCTTTGCTCCATTTAATTATATCAATTTTTTCATTTTTAAGTTCATCTACAATATTTTGAACTCTTATACCTTTAGGTCCAACACAAGCTCCCATTGCATCTACTTCTTCATCATTTGAAAATACTGCAATTTTAGATCTTGAACCAGCTTCTCTTGAAATACTCTTTATTTCTACAATTCCATTATATATTTCTGGAACTTCAAGTTCAAAAAGTCTTTTAACAAGACCAGGATGAGTTCTTGAAACATGTATTTGAGCTCCCTTTGAACCATTTTTAACTTCTACAATGTAAAGTTTTAATTTTTCATTAAAGTAGTATTGTTCACCTGGTATTTGTTCCTTAGGAACAATTACCCCTTCAAGTTTACCTAAATTAACAAATACCATATCTTTATCTTTTCTTAAAACTGTACCTGTTATTATATCATATTCTTTTTCTTTGTATTCATTATAGATAATATTTCTTTCTGCTTCCTTAATTCTTTGAGTTACAACTTGTTTTGCAAGTTGTGCTGCAACTCTTCCAAAGTTTCTTGGTGTAACTTCAATTTCTACTATATCATCTTCCTCATATTTAGGACTAATTGCTTTAGCATCTTCAATAGAAATTTCTGTTACATCATCATAAACTTCCTCACAAACAACTTTTTGAGCAAATACTTTTATTTCCCCTGTTTCTCTATCCATATTTACTCTTACATTTTGAGCAGCTGTATTAGGATTTGCATAATTTTTCTTATAGGCAGCAACCATAGCATCCTCTATTGTAGTAAATATTAAATCTTCACTAATACCTTTTTCTTTAACAAGATCTTTTAAAGCACCTATAAACTCTGCGTTCATTATTAATCCTCCTTCTAAATCTCCCCATCTAAATTTGCTTTTTTTATTTTTGATTTAGGTATATTATATTCATTTTCACCACTTATAACTATAATTTCATCTTCAAGAGCCTCTTTCAAAACTCCCTTAATTTCTTTCATCCCTTCAACTTGGCTTTTTAGCTTTACATATACATCTCTGCCAATAAATCTTTTGAAATGTTCTTGTGTGTGTAATTGTCTATTAAGACCTGGTGAAGATACTTCTAAATAATACGGATCCTTAATTGGATCTTTATCATCTAAAACCTCACTAACTCTTCTTGAAAGATTTTCACAATCATTAAGTGATACGCTGCCTTCTTCCTTATCTATATATATTCTAAGAAAATAGTCCTTGTTTTCTTTTACATATTCTACATAATAAATAAGTAAATTAAGATCATTTGCTATTGGCTTTGTAAACTCTAATACTGTGTTTATTAAGGCATCATTTTGCATTTGTATACCTCCTTATATTTAATTGTAAATACTTAATATGCATTAATATATATATCATTTGCATAAAAAGCTATAAGATACTATCTTTTAAAAATTTTTATGTAAAAACGCAACTAAAGAAATATAGTTGCGCTGACAAATAGAAAGAGCGGGTAAAATGCCCACTCAAAAACTCTAGCTATTAAAGATAAATCTTATATATAAATAATATCATATATACATTTATATTTCAAGTCCTTTACTAAAAAGTAACCTATATAGATTGTATTTCCTTCATAAGTTCATCTACAAGTTCAGATTCTTTAACTTTTTTTATAATTTGTCCTTTCTTAAATATAATTCCTTCACCTTTACCTCCAGCAATTCCAATATCTGCTTCTCTTGCTTCTCCAGGTCCATTTACAACGCACCCCATAACTGCAACCTTTATATCTTTTTTAATTCCTTCTAATCTTTTTTCTACTTCATTTGCTATTTCTATTAAATTTATTGCTGTTCTTCCGCATGTAGGACAAGAGACAAATTCTACTCCGCCTTTTCTTAAATCTAAAGCCCTTAATATTTCCCTTGCGACTTTTATTTCTTCTACTGGGTCACTTGTTAGAGAAACTCTTAAAGTATCACCTATCCCCTCTGATAGTAATGTCCCTATACCAATACTTGATTTTATAGTTCCCTTAAAAGGTGTTCCTGATTCAGTAACTCCTAAATGAAGAGGATAATTACACTTTTCTGATACTAATCTATAAGCATCAATCATCATAGAAACATTAGAAGATTTTATTGATATTACAATATCATGAAAGTCAAGATCTTCTAGAATTTTAACATGTCTTAAAGCACTTTCTACTAAGCCCTGGGCATTTACAGCTTTATATTTTTCTAAAATGTCTTTTTCAAGGGAACCTGAATTAACACCAATTCTAATTGGAATATTTTTTTCTTTTGCCATATTTACTACAGCCTTTATTCTATCAATACTTCCAATATTCCCAGGATTTATTCTAAGGGCATTTATCCCATTTTCCATAGCCTTTAATGCTAATCTATAATCAAAATGTATATCTGCAACTACAGGAATAGGAGATTTAGAAACTATTTCTTTTATACTTTCTGCAGCCTCCATATCAGGAACAGCACATCTTATAACTTCGCAACCTGCATTATATAAAAGTTTAATTTGATCTAAAGTTTTTTTTGCATCTCTTGTATCAGTATTAGTCATTGATTGTATAACAACAGGTGCATCTCCTCCAATAAATACATTACCAACTTTTATTTTTCTTGTTTCTCTTCTTTTCATTTTTTATCCTCCTACAAACTTATAGGAAACAATATATCTTTAATTGTAACTGCAACCATAAGTATCATTAACATTATAAAACCGAAAGCATTTATTGCTGTTAAAACTTTTTCAGGTACTTTCCTTCTTGTTATCATTTCAATTAATAATATAAGAGTTGTACCTCCATCAAGTTTCGGAAATGGAAGTGCATTAAATACTGCTAAACTTATTGATAATATACCAATTAAATATATAAAATTCCAAATTCCCATTTCTGCTGCAGAAGCAGATACTTTAACAACACTAACAGGACCTCCAACATCTGTTTTAAAGTTACCTTTACCTGTTACAAGTTTCTTTATTGAAAATAAAGTTTCATTAACTAATGTACGAGTTTCAAAAGTACTGTGCTTTAAACTTTCAATAACACTTGGATTTTGTATTTTTTCAAAAGAAACTCCTATCATATATCTATCATATTCTTCACTGTATTTAGGAATAAGATTTGTCTTGTAACTTTCTCCATTTCGTACATATTCAATTTCCATTTCCTTATCCTTAGCTTCTGCAATAGCCATGCTAACATCATCATAAATATACATCTTTTTGCCATCAACTTTTGTTATTTCATCTCCAGGCAAAATTCCAGCTTCACTTGCTGCTCCGTCTTCTGTAACCTCTGCTAAAGCCTTACTGCCAAACCCTACATTATAATAAAATGTTGTAAAAAGTGCCATAGCAAATAGAAAATTCATAACAATACCTGCAATCATTACACTTATTCTTCTTAAATGTGATTTATTAAGCATGCACCCTGGATCATCAATATTTTCTTCTCCATCAAGAAGCATTACAAAACCACCAATAGGAAGAAGTGCTAAACTATATCTTGTTTCTTTTCCTTGATATGATAATATTCTTGGTCCCATTCCAATAGAAAATTCAATAACTTTAACTTTATTGATTTTTGCCATTATAAAATGTCCAAGCTCATGAACAATAACAAGTAAACCAAAACCTATAAGCGCCAAAACATATTTCATGTTTAATCCTCCTAACTAAATTTTTCTAAAACATATTTTCTTACTTTTTTATCTAAGGAGATTATGTTATCTATTGTTAATTCTTCTTTAGATTCTTTTTCAAAATAATTCATAGCATCTTCAATAATATCTGCAATATCTAAGAATTTAATCTTTTCCTTTAAGAATAGATCTACTGCCACTTCATTTGCTCCATTTAATATAGTAGGCATAAGTCCAGCCTTTTTACCTGCTTCAAAAGCAAGTCTTAAACATTTAAATGTATCATAATCTGGCTTTTCAAAAGTAAGCTTAGATATTTCATAAAAATCAATAGTTTTAGCTACTGCTTTTTCTCTTTTAGGATAATTCATAGCATATTGAATAGGAAGTCTCATATCTGCTGAAGCAAGTTGTGCTATAACACTTCCATCTTTATATTCCACCATTGAATGGACAATACTTTCTTTATGAACAATAGGTTTTATATTATCATAAGGACAATTAAAAAGGAAATGAGCTTCTATAACCTCTAAGCCTTTATTCATAAGAGTGGCGGAATCAATAGTTATCTTTTTCCCCATGCTCCAATTAGGATGATTTAATGCTTCCTTTACTGTAATATGTTTAAGTTCATCATAAGTTTTACCTCTAAAAGGTCCCCCTGATGCTGTTAATATTATATTTTTAAGATCCTTATATTCATTTCCTCTAAGGCATTGAAAAATAGCTCCATGTTCTGAATCTACAGGTAAAATCTTAACATTATTTTCCTTTGCTAGTTTCATAACTATTTCCCCTGCTACTACAAGGGTTTCTTTATTTGCAAGGGCAATATCTTTACCCTTTTTTATAGCTTCAATAGTTGGGACAAGACCTATCATACCAACAACAGATGTAACAACCATTGTTGCAGAAGGGACAGTAGCTACCTTAACAAGCCCGTCAATTCCACTATATATATTTGTATTAAAATTATTTTCCATGCAAAATTCTTTTACATCTTCAGCACTTTTTTCATCCATCATTGCTACATGCTCAGGTTTGAATTCCCTAATTATTTCTATAATCTTTTTCACAGATGAGTTAGCTGTTATTCCTACAAGTTTAAAATTATCTTTTTCTTTTCTAATAACATCAAGAGTTTGAGTTCCAATAGAACCTGTAGCCCCTAATATTGACACAAATTTCATCTTATTCCTCCTTAGATTTTATATATAAATTACATTTCATTCTATAAATTATTTAACTAACTTATATTATTGTATATTAAAATCAAAATAATAACAAATTAATTTATTTCAATTATCCTTTAATATCATATCTTTAGCTAGTATACAATAAATAGGCCCGAATATTACTCCCACAAATCCAAACATTTCTATAAATATATACATAAACAAAAATATTACTATAGGATGCACTTTTAAATTTTTACCTAGAAATTTTGCTTCTAATATTTCCCTTATTAGTTGAACAAAAACATAAAGAAGTATAAGCCCAATAGAAAAAAAGTACCTTTTAACAAAAAAATTATATACTATAAGAGGAATAAAAACTATAACAGTTCCTATATAAGGAAGAATATCAAGTATACCACATATAAGTCCTAAAAAAAGATAATTATTAACACCTAAAAAGTAAAAACCTATAATAATTGCAATTGTAGATAATATAATAAGTTTACCCTCAATTAATATCATTTCTAACATATTATTTTTCTGATTTCTAATTTGATTAACAATATCTATTGATAGTATTTTGTTCATAATAAAACATATTTGTTCTTTTTCTGTAAAAATAAAATAGCATGCAATATTACCAATAAAATAAGCTATAAATTGATTACCAGTATTTTTTATCTTCAAGCCAATATTTCCCTTTCCTACAATATTAAGTACATCAATAAATTGAATATCTTTAATATAATCAAAGATATATTTATATTGAAGCAAAAAAGAATTATATATATTATTAAATTCTCCAGAAAAACTTGACAATAAATTATAGAAAGTCTTACTTATAATTGTAAGAATTAAAAATATCATTACATTGCAAAAAACAATACTTATAACTGCTGAAACTTTTTTATTTATACCAGCTTTTAAAAGTATGTTATACGTAGGTGTAGCTAAAACAAATATTATAAGCAAAGTCCAAAAAGGTTTAAAATAGAATCTTATAAAAAAAATTAAAATTGTCATTATAATAAACAATATTAATAGTTTTATTAAGAGATTATATTTATATATTTTCATAATATGCCTTTCAAAATTATTAAAAATTCTATAAATATTTATATGCATACAAATTTACAGTCATACAAATTTATATAAAAAATAAAAAACCTTTGCTTAGATAACAAAGGTTTTTATCATACTAAATATGTATTATTAATGTCAAATAATAATATACTACTACATTAGTAAATAAAATAGAATCAAATCTATCTAAAATCCCACCATGACCTGGTATTAAATTGCTATAATCTTTTATGTCAACATATCTTTTAATAGATGATGCTACAAGATCTCCAAATTGACTTAAAATACCACATATTAATCCCACTATAACAAAATGATAAACTGGCATTACATCTGCAAAATTACTTATAACAAAACCATATATACCTGATATTAAAGCAGTTCCTATAACGCCACCTATTGAACCTTCTATAGTTTTTTTAGGACTTACTTTAGGGCAAAGTTTATGCTTTCCAAAGAATTTTCCAGAATAATAAGCACAAGTATCAGTAATCCAAGCTCCTATAAAAACAAGCCATACATAAAAATTACCTGATGCTTTTTCTGATATCATTGGAAGGAATGAGAAAAAAACACCAACATATAAAAAACCAAGTATTGTAATTGCAGAATCTATAAAAGTAATTTTCAAATTTATTACAGGTATAATAAGTGCAATTAGTGTAAGTGCAATTAAAAGATTAAACAGACTCGAAAAATCATTATTAAATGTATAATACAAAATAATAGCAATATAACCTAATATACTTATAGGCTTAAAGTGTTTAATTCTTGTAGCTTTGTAAAATTCAAACATACCAAGTAGCGATAACACAAAAGTAAATAATTTCAATGGCATTCCGCCTAAAAATACAAATATAATGAATGGTGCTATCATTAAAGCACCTAAATATCTATTATTAGATTTCAAATTATCACCTCAAAAAATTAAATTCCCCCAAATCTTCTATCTCTATTTTGATAATCATAAATTGCAGTTCTAAGATCATCTTCTGAAAAATCAGGCCAGCATATATTAGTCACCCAAAATTCTGAATAAGCTGCTTGCCAAAGTAAAAAGTTACTTAATCTTTGTTCTCCAGATGGTCTTAAAATCATATCAGGATCTGGCATACCTGCAGTATATAAATGATCTGATATTAGCTTTTCAGAAATATCTGAAGCTTGTATTTTTCCTTCTTTTAAATCTAAAGCAATTTCTCTACAAGCTTTTGTAATTTCATCTCGGCCACCATAATTAACAGCTATATTCATATATATTCCTGTATTATTTTCTGTTTGTTTCATAGCAGCATATATTCCGTCAACACATTCTTTAGGTAATTCATCAATTTTTCCTATAAACTTTAAACATACGTCATTTTTATCAAGTTCGTTAACTTCTTGTTTTAAATATTGAACCAAAAGTTTCATTAATGCTCCTACTTCTTCCTTAGGCCTCTTCCAATTTTCTGTTGAAAAAGCATAAAGAGTTAAATATTTAACTCCAAGTTTTTTTGATTCAATAAGTATTTTTCTTACTACTTCTACACCTGCTTTATGTCCAAAACTTCTTGGAAGTCCTTTTTTCTTAGCCCATCTTCCATTCCCATCTAGTATAATTCCTATATGTGTTGGAATTCTATCCATATCAATTTCAAAAGATACTCCCTTTTCATCCTTACCATTTGAAATTTTTTTCATAAATGTTTTAAACATTTTTACCTCCTATAAAAAGCAGAGATTTACCAAAGAAACTGATAAATCTCTAACAAAACAAATTTAACTATATAGACATAATTTCATTTTCTTTAGCTGCCACAACAGTATCAATCTTCTTAATATGAGTATCTGTTATTTTTTGAATGTCATCTTCGCCTTTCTTTATTTCGTCTTCAGAAAGATCTCCTTCTTTCTTTAAAGCTTTAATTTTTTCATTAGCATCTCTTCTTATTGATCTAATAGCAACCTTAGCTTCTTCTCCAACTTTTTTTACCTTTTTAACTAAATCTTTTCTTGTTTCTTCAGTTAATTCAGGAACTATAAGTCTAATAACATTACCATCATTTGAAGGATTTAATCCTAAATCAGATTTTAATATTGCTTTTTCTATATCTTTTAAAATTGTTTTTTCCCAAGGAGTAATCATTAAAACTCTTGGTTCTGGTGCAGATACATTGGCAACTTGACTAATTGGGCATGGACTTCCATAATAATCAACTTGCACTCTATCAAGCATACTTGGATTAGCCCTACCAGCCTTCATTGTAGATAAATCTGATTCTAATTTAGAAATAGTTTTACCCATTTTTTCTTCAGAAACTTTTTTAATATCTTTAATCATATTATCCTCTCCTATTTCTTATATACTAATGTACCTATTTTTTCTCCTGAAATAGCTCTTTTTATATTATTTGGATCATCTAACCCAAATACTAATATAGGAATATTATTGTCCATACATAAAGATGTTGCAGTTGAATCCATAACTTGAAGACCTTTATCTAATACTTCAATATATGATAATGAATCGTATTTTTTAGCATCTGCAAATTTATGAGGATCTTTATCATATACACCATCAACTTTCTTTGCAAGTAATATTACATCTGCTTCTATTTCAGCAGCTCTTAAAGCAGCTGTAGTATCAGTAGAGAAATAAGGGTTACCTGTGCCTGCTGCAAAAATAACTACTCTACCCTTTTCTAAATGTCTCATTGCTCTTCTTCTTATAAATGGTTCTGCTACTTCCTTCATCTCTATTGCAGTTTGAACCCTTGTCATAACTCCAACTTGTTCTAATGAATCTTGAAGAGCTAAAGCATTTATACATGTAGCAAGCATGCCCATGTAATCAGCAGTAGTTCTATCCATTCCTTCTCCACTTCTGCCTCTCCATATGTTACCGCCACCTACAACAGCTCCAACTTCAATTCCCATATCTACTAATTCTTTAATTTCTAAAGCTATTCTTGTACATACGTTAAAATCTAATCCAAATCCATTTTCTCCAGCAAGTGCTTCACCTGAAAGCTTTAACATTACTCTATTATATTTATTTGCCATATTAATATTGCCTCCATGTTTTAATCTTAGAAATTTTCAAAAAAGAGAACACAAGGTGTTCTCTTAATTATTTTTTATTTGCCCATTTGCTTAGCAACTTCTTCAGCAAAGTTTTCTTCAACCTTTTCGATTCCTTCGCCTCTTTCAAATCTTACAAAACTAGCAACTGAAATTGGAGATCCAACCTCTTTTGACTTTTCATCAAGAAGTTTTGATATTGTCTTATCTCCGTCCTTAACCCATAATTGATCTACAAGGCAAACTTCTTTATAGTATTTATTAATTCTACCTTCAACCATTTTTTCAACGATTTTTTCAGGTTTTCCTTCATTTAATGCTTGAGCTCTATATATCTCTCTTTCTTTTTCAATAGCAGTTTGATCTACTGAATTCTTATCTAAGAATAAAGGATTTGCAGCAGCTACTTGCATACATAATTCTTTAGCAACAGCCTTAACAACATCAGAATCAGAATCACAAGCTAATTCAACAGCAACACCTATTCTTCCTGCACCATGCATGTAAGTTTGAACCACACCATTTTGTACTTCAAATTTCTTAAATCTTCTTACTGTCATGTTTTCACCAAGAGCAGCAATTAAATCAGTAAGAGCTTCTTTAACTGTTTTTCCATTTTCAAAAGTTTCAGCTTCTAATTCTTCTACTGTAGTAGCTTTAGATTCAGCTATGAAAGCAGCAAGTTTATCAACAAATGACTTAAATTGATCATTTTCAGCAACGAAATCTGTTTCACAGTTAACTTCTACTACAACAGCTTTCTTGCAGTCTTCTGTTTGATAAGTTTTTACTATTCCTTCAGCAGCAACTCTTCCTGCCTTTTTAGCAGCAGCAGCTAATCCCTTTTCTCTTAATATTTCTATAGCTTTTTCTACGTCTCCATTAGTTTCAGTTAATGCCTTTTTACAAGCCATCATACCTGCACCAGTTCTATCTCTTAATTCTTTTACTGACTTTGCAGTTATCATAATTCATCCTCCTAAAAATCATTATTCTTAAATATTTCTTTGTGAAAAAGGCAAATGAATTTAATTCATCTGCCTTTTATTATTAAAATTTAACTAGGCAGCAAAGCTGCAAATTTAATTATATTATTCAGCAGCTACTTGTTCACCTTGTCTTCCTTCAATGATTCCATCTGCCATTTTAGCTGTTATTAACTTAACGGCTCTTATAGCATCATCATTTCCTGGAATAACATAATCTACTTCTTCAGGATCGCAATTAGTATCTACAATAGCTACTACTGGAATTCCTAATATTTTAGCTTCTAATATAGCATTCTTTTCTTTTCTTGGATCTACAACGAACATTGCTCCAATATTATCAGCATCTAAGTTCTTTATTCCACCAAGATTCTTTTCTAATTTTTCTAATTCCATTTTTAATTTAATAACTTCTTTTTTAGGAAGAACATCAAATGTTCCATCTTCTTGCATCTTGTTTAATTCTTCCATCTTTTTAATTCTTTGCTTTATAGTTGTGAAGTTAGTAAGCATTCCACCTAACCATCTGTTATTTACATTATGCATGTTAGATCTTATTGCTTCTTCTTCAATGGCTTCTTGAGCTTGCTTCTTAGTACCAACAAATAATATATCTTTACCATCCATTGCTACTTGTTTTATAAATTCATAAGCTTCTTCAGCTTTCTTTACAGTTTTTTGTAAATCTATTATGTAGATTCCGTTTCTTTCTGTAAAGATGTATGGAGCCATTTTAGGGTTCCATCTTCTAGTTTGGTGACCGAAATGTACACCTGCTTCTAATAATTGTTTCATTGATATAACTGACATTGTTTTCCCTCCTGGTTTTTACCTCCATTATCCTTATCTCATGCTACAACCTTATGGCACCTAGCGCATGCTCTAAGATAATGTGTGTATTTAATTTCCTAAGTTAGTATATCATAAGCTTTACTATGAGGCAAGATTTTTTTGAAATTTATATATTTTAGCTAATAATAAAGGCCACTTTAAAAAAGCAGCCTTTTTTTAACTATTTTATCTTTTTAAGTTCATCCATAAGCTTGTCATTTAATATTTTTATGTGTGTACCTTTCATACCTAAAGATCGTGATTCAATTACCCCAGCACTTTCAAATTTTCTAAGAGCATTTACAATAACACTTCTTGTTATTCCAACTTCCTCAGCTATTTTTGATGCAACTAAAAGCCCTTCATCTCCATGTATTTCATTGAAGATGTGTTCCACAGCTTCAAGTTCTGAATAAGATAATGTACCAATGGCAAGTTGAACAACTGCTTTTTTTCTAGTTTCTTCTTCCAATTCGTTTTGTTTTGCTCTAAGAATTTCCATGCCAACTATTGTAGCACTATATTCAACTAATACTAAATCTTCTTCTGAAAAATTCTTTCCAAACCTTGCAAGTATTAAAGTACCAAGTCTTTCTCTATTACCAATGATAGGCACTATTGTTGTTATCTTATCTTCCTCCTGACATTTGTGTTCACTTTCTAAAACACATAATCCTTTACTTTTTATATTTGATATAGTATCTATTATGTCTAATAGTTTTTCATTATAGACAGCAGGAAACATTTTATCTTCTAATATTTTTCCTTTCATAATACTACAATCAAAATCTTCTAAAAATGTGTGTCCTAAAATTTTTCCTTTTCTGCTGGCTATATAAACATTACAATCTAAAACCTCACTTAATAAGCTGCAAATTTCATTAAACTCTACTGGTTCTGTTCCTTTCTTTTGTAAAATCTTATTAAGCCTTCTAGTCTTGTTTAATAATGATGCCATTTGTTACCCCTCCATTACTTATACCTTGTAACATATTACAATAATTGCATAATGCTTATACAATTTATTAAATTCTAACTTACAAAGGAATTGTATTAATAATTTAAACTTTCTATTTATATATTACCATATTTTTACAATTAATCAAGTATTTTATGAATCTTTTATAAAAATAAATTTAAAAAACATGTATTATATCTCTTCTTTTTTATTTTCATCCTTTGGTAATATTTTTTTGAAATTACATTCCTTGTTAGAACACTGAATATATGCTCCATCTTTCTTGGAGAATTTCTTAACCATATAAGAATTACATTCTGGACATTTTTCTTTTACAGGCTCGTTCCAACTTACAAAATCACATTCTGGATATCCAGAACAGCCATAAAATTTCTTGCCTTTTTTACTTCTTTTAACAACAATTTTCTTACCACATTTAGGACATGGTACATCTATTTCCTCTACAATAGGTTTAGCATTTTTACACTCTGGATATCCAGGGCATGCCAAGAATTTACCATAACGTCCTCTTTTTATAACCATCATCCTACCACATTTTTCACATGGTATATCTGTAACTTCATCTTCTATTACCACTTTAGAAACTTCTTTTTCTGCTTTATCAATACAAACTTTAAGTGGTTCAAAAAATTCTGCTACAACTTTTTTCCATTGCTCTTTTCCATCTTCAATGTTATCTAGATTTTTTTCCATTTCAGCAGTAAAATCTACATCTACAATTTGTTTAAAGTAATCACTCATTATATTATTTACAATAAATCCAAGGTCAGTTGGTATAAGTACTCTTTTTTCTCTTGTTACATAATTTCTACTTACTAAAGTTGAAATAGTCGGAACATAGGTACTAGGTCTTCCTATACCTTTTTCCTCCATCAGTTTTACAAAAGAAGCTTCACTAAATCTTGCTGGTGGTTGAGTAAAATGTTGTTTTCCCTCAATTTTGTCCTTGCTTAATTTTTCCTTTTCTGAAAGTTCTGGTAAGTTTACAGATTTAGCCTCTTCTTCTGATATATATTCATATATTTTCATAAATCCATCAAAGTCTACACTTGAACCTGTAGCTTTAAATTTATACTCTCCATTAACAATATCAATAGAACTTGTTTTTAATATGCAACTTGACATTTGACTAGCCACAAATCTTTTCCAAATTAGTGAATATAATTTATACTGCTCTGGAGTCAAATTTTCTTTAGCTACTTCTGGAGTTATTTCTACGTATGTAGGTCTTATTGCTTCATGAGCATCTTGTATATTCTTTTTTGATTTAAATGCTCTAGGTGATTCAGGTATATATTCATTTCCATAAGAATCCTTTATAAAAGTTACTGCCTTTTCTTGAGCTTCTTTTGATATTCTTACTGAATCTGTTCTCATATATGTAATAAGACCAATAGTTCCATAACCCTTAACTTTAACACCTTCATAAAGTATTTGTGCAATTGACATAGTTCTCTTTGTCATGAAATTAAGCTTTTTCCCAGCTTCTTGTTGAAGAGTACTTGTTGTAAATGGTGGAAGCGGATTTTTTTGTTTTTTTCCATTTACGATTTTATCCACAAAAAAATCATTTTTAGATAAATCATTTATTATTTCATTTGCTTCATCTTCATTATTTATTTCTAGTTTTGAACCATTTTTATTTATAAGCCTTATATTAAATTTTTTTCTATCTTTTTTTAATGTAGTTTCCACAGTCCAATATTCTTTAGGTATAAATTCTTTAATTTCATTTTCCCTATCACATATAAGTCTTAAGGCTACAGATTGAACTCTACCTGCACTTAATCCCCATTTAACATTCCTCCATAATATAGGACTAATTTCATAACCTACAAGCCTATCTAATACTCTTCTTGCCTGCTGTGCATCGACAAGATTTTGGTTAATTGTCCTTGCTTCTTTTAATGAACTTTTAACAGCAGTTTTTGTTATTTCATTAAACACAATTCTACAGTTTTCTTTTTCATCTATTTTTAAAATATTAGCCAAATGCCATGATATAGCTTCTCCTTCACGGTCAGGGTCGGTAGCAAGATATATTTTATCAGATTTTTTAGCTAATTTTTTTAATTTACTTATTAATTCACCTTTGCCTCTAATTGTTATGTATTTAGGAGTATAGTTATTTTCTATATCTACACCAAGCTTACTCTTAGGCAAATCCCTAACATGCCCCATTGAAGCTTCTACCACATAATTTTTTCCTAAATATTTTTCAATTGTTTTTGCTTTTGCTGGTGATTCCACTATTACTAATTTTTGACCCATACTACTACTCCTATTGGAGTATGCACCCCCTTAAATTTATATTATTTTTGCATAATAATTACCTGGCAGGCAAATTATCTGTTTTTTCATTTGCATTTCAAATAATACATTAATTAAAACTTCTCTGTCAAATTTACAATGACTCTCAATGTAATCAATATGTTTAGGTTCTTCTTCAATTACACTTAATATTTTTTCCTTAATTGGAGAATCACATTTGTTATTTTTTCTATTTATATCTAATTTAAGTGCAGTATATAAATCTGCCATTTCTGCAAACACTAACGCGCCCTCTGATATAAGGGTATTACATCCTATACTTTCATTTGAAAATATAGAACCAGGAACAACCATAACATCCTTTCCCTGTTCAATAGCTAACCTTGCTGTAATTAATGAACCACTTTTTTTAGAAGCTTCAATTACAATTGTAAGCTTACTTAATCCACTAATAATCCTATTTCTTCTTGGAAAATTGTAAGCCATAGGTGGAGTCCCAGGTAAAAATTCTGAGATTATAAGACCTTTTTTCTCCATCTCACTAAATAATAAATTATTTTCTCTAGGATAACATATATCAATGCCACATCCAAGTACAGCTATAGTATTCCCATTACCAGAAATTGCAGTTTTATGAGCTATGCTGTCAATACCCCTTGCACCACCACTTATTATTGTGATATTATAGCTAATCAATTCATTTGTCAATATTTTAGCAGCTTGAATTCCATAATTTGTACATTTTCGTGCTCCTACAAAGGCTACTTTTAATCCCTTTAGCAAATTAATATTTCCTTTGTAAAATAGCACATAGGGGCGATCATCATAATATTTTAGTTCTTCTGGATATTCTTTATCAGTAGTTACTATGAATTTAATGTTATTTTTTTTTAACTTTTCTGTTAATAAATGAATTTCTTTAGTTAAGTTAAAATTATCATATGCCTTAAACTTTTTTAAAAGTATATTATTT